>DKBO01000023.1 GCA_002448975.1 Nitrospiraceae bacterium UBA6898 | reverse complement strand
TGAGCGGCGGAGAGCAGCAGATGGTCGCCATAGGACGGGGCCTGATGTCGCTGCCGAAATTGCTGATGTTTGATGAACCTTCCCTCGGACTCGCCCCCATCCTGGTCCGCGAGGTATTCAATGTCATAAAGCGGATACGGGAAGCAGGGACCACGGTCCTCATCGTTGAGCAGAACACCAAGCAGACCCTTGCGGTTGCTGACCGGGCCTATGTGCTCGAGACCGGCAAGATAACGCTTCAGGGGACGGGGCAGGCGCTACTCAATGACGAGCATGTGAAGAAAGCGTATCTGGGAGTCTAGGTCCTAACCAAGGAGGGTGCATATGTTTGTTGCCGATTGGATGACAAAGAAAGTTATTACTATTTCTCCTGACGACAGCGTCTCCGATGCCGTCAAGCTGATGAAGGAGAAGAAGATAAAGCACATTCCCGTGGTCAGGGATGAGAAGCTGAAGGGCATCATCTCGGACAGGGACATCAGGGAATTCAGCCCTTCCAAGGCAACATCACTTGATGTATATGAGCTTCATTACCTCCTTGCAACTACCAAAGTAAAAGAGATGATGAAGAGCAAGGTTATTACCACTTCTCCCGAAACGCCGGTTGAAGAGGCTGCGATGGTCATGCATGACCAGAATATCGGGAGCTTGCCTGTGCTGGAAAAAGGAAAACTTGCCGGCATCATCTCAGACAGGGATATTTTCCGGGTGCTGGTTGATATAACCGGTGTGCGGCACGGCGGCCATCGGATAAGCGTTACGGTCGAAGATCGGCCCGGTTCGGTGAGAGAGGTTGCCGATATCATTCGGAAGCATGGCTTCAGTCTCCAGAGCGTGCTGACATCGTATGAAAAGGCACCGAAAGGTTTTCGCTATGTTGTCATCCGCTGTTACGGAGAGGGAAAGTTTGGCGCGCTCAAGGCGGAGCTCATGGGAACCTTCAGGGGAGTGAAGATAGACAAAGGCTGAGATCAGGCAGGCATGCTTGGTGAAGGGCAGGCCGGATCGGCGATTGACGATTCGGCCTGCCCTTTCAGTTTCTTCAGGTAGCGTCGTGCTGAACCTGCGCCGAAGAAATTCATTATCCTGATCTTCACGGAGCCGGGGAAAAGCATGCCTGCCTGTTCGATCAGGATTGTCTGGGTGAAGACGCATCCGTCGTTCTGATCGGCAATCTCATAAATCTCCTGGATATATCCTCTTCCGGGAAGCGTACCGCCCTTCAGATGCAGCACGCAGCGCACCGGTGCTTCGTACTCCATGAGCTCTGCGGTATAGTTGTTCTCGCCTCCGACAAGATGATATCTGATGCGATACTGTGCCCCGGCCTGAGGTTCGCCGACCTTGACGGGAATTACCTTCTTTATTTTCGGGTTCCATGACATGCAATGAACGGGGTCTGCGACAAGGCCCCAGAGCTTTTCCGGCCGCACCGCGATATGTATATGGTTCTTTAGTATCATGATGAAGAGTGCTCCGATGATGGAATTATACCAGAAGATAAACCTCGGCATGAGATGGGAATTCTGAGAATATTTTCGTTGTAAATGAGGAGTCCTTTTTATATAATCAACCATATAAAAAGCAAGGAGGATGATATGTTCAAAAAGTTCGGGATTCTGATATTGGCAGTGCTGTTTGTAGGTTCCATGGCCTGGGTGCCTGTTATTGACTCTGTCGGCGCAGCAGTGAAATGTGACTGCAAGGCCGGAGAAAAGGGCTGCACCTGCGGCAAGGGCTGTGCCTGCGAACACTGCAAGACGGGCAAGGGCGAGTGCAAATGCCATGCAGGAGGCAAGGGTTGTGCCTGTGGCAAGGACTGTAAATGTGAGCATTGCATGACCGGCAAAGGCGAATGTCACTGCAAGGCCGGAGAAAAGGGTTGTACCTGCGGCAAGGGCTGCGGCTGCGAGCACTGCAGGACGGGCAAAGGCGAGTGCAAGTGCCATGCAGGCGGAAAGGGATGCCAGTGTGGAAAAGACTGCAAATGTGCTCATTGCATGGCAGGCGGCACGGATGCATCGGTACAGAAACCGACCTCGGATGCCGAATATGCAAAGACCATGAAATCCAAAGGCGGTGATTTCACGGTAGCCTATACCAGCGATCCGGATGCAATACCGGTCAATAAGATCATAAGCTGGAAATTGAAGGTCGAGACAGCGGATGGGCAGGCAGTTAAAGATGCGGAGATTGCAGTAAATGGCGATATGCCTGAGCATGGACATGGTCTTCCGACCCAGCCGCAGGTTACCAAGAATTTTGGTGACGGGACCTACCTTGTCGAAGGAATAAAGTTCAGCATGCCCGGCTGGTGGACCATGACCTTTGCTGTCAAGGCCGCCGGGAAATCCGACACAGTGACGTTTAACCTGCAGGTGAAATAGCTTCTGCGTAGTGGCCCATGCGAAGAAATAACAGGGTCTCTTCTGTTTGGCGCTGCGTAATTGCAGCCATACTGATTGCCCTCTCCATGCCGGGTCTCTTCCCGGCATGGGAGGCTGCAGCAGAAACAGGGGACCATCAGGAGATACCGCTATGGACCGAAGAAGAGAAAAAAGAACTGAGCGCTCTTTCACTTTCTTCCCTGCCTCCCCTGCCCAAGGACCCTTCCAATAAGTATGCAGACGATCCTAAAGCCATAGCGCTAGGCAAGAAGATTTTTTTTGACAAGCGGTTCAGTGCGAATGGCAAGGTCTCCTGCGCAACCTGCCATGACCCTGAGACGACCTTTACGGACAAGCTGCCGCTTGCAAAGGGCATGGGGACCACAACACGCAGGACCATGCCGCTCATTGGCACCGCATACTTTGCCTGGTTTTTTTGGGATGGAAGAAAGGACAGCCTCTGGTCTCAGGCAATTGGCCCGATCGAAAGCTCTGTTGAGCATGGATTTACCCGCTCCATGTGCGCGCATCTCATCACGGACTTGTACAAGAAAGAATACGAAGAACTCTTCGGCAGGCTGCCAAAGTTAGATCATAAAAGCTGCCCACCCAAGGCGAGTCCGGGAACAGGGAACCCGGCAGCACTGAGGGCCTGGAAGGCGATGAAGCCAGAAGATCGTGTGGCGGTCAACAGAATATATGCAAACATCGGCAAGGCGATTGCGGCGTTTGTGCGACAGATCCTACCTGCGCCCGCTCCCTTTGACCGGTATGTTGACGCCGTAGTACAGAATGATGAAGAGAAGGCGCGCGAACTCATGGGTAATGACGCTGTTGATGGCTTGAAGCTCTTCATCGGCAAGGCAAAATGCACTAACTGCCATATAGGGCCGCTTTTTACGAACAGCAGCTTTCATGATATCGGACTGAACAACCCTAAAGACAATGGAAGGGCTGACGGCATAGATAAAGTGCTGTCTGACGAGTTCAACTGTGTCGGCAAGTATAGCGATGCAAGACCGGAAGAATGCTTGGAGCTGAGATTCATTGACACGAACAAGGCGAAATACCGCGGCGCATTCAAGACACCCACCCTGCGCAATGTTGCAGAAAGGCCTCCCTATATGCATGCAGGACAGCTTAAGACCCTTTCCGAAGTTCTGAGCTTTTATCGCAGGAATGCAAGTGACGAGTTTGAACACCGGGATTTTTCTGATCAGGAGCTTGCGAAGATCGAGGCTTTTCTGAAGACCCTGAGCGGTCCGCTGAACTATCCGAAGTAAGAGTGTGATGCCGGGGAAAAAGAGAAAGGACTCCTGCTGCAGACGCACTGTTGTAACAAATGCCCGCGCCTAAGCAGCTTCGAGATGTCTTTCCAGATGGTGCATGATGAAACACTCGCCGTTGTGTGTCCAGATATACCCTTCCGTGAAAGATTCGCATTCCGCGTTCCTGCACTGATAGGTGTTCTGGACCGTCGTTACGGCACCATCGGCTGTATCAATGCTCTCAACCAGGGTGCTGCCTGCCGGTATCATCCGGCAATCACAAATTGGACAGAACATCTTTCTTCCCCCCTTAAAGTCAGAAAGATTCTGCTTCTTATGTTCATTATATCCTGAATACCGGGTTAGTCAACGAAATTCTGCGCAGGCGGCAGTCAAGGGTTAGGCGAATCTCGTGCGCCGCATCTTCTCCAGGGCCACCATGATGATCGAAAGCGCCGCGGGCGTCATACCCTGGATCCTGGCGGCCTGACCAAGGCTCACCGGCCTCACCTCCTCAAGCTTCACAAAGATCTCACGCGAGATGCCGGGCAGACCGCGATAGTCAAAATCAGGCGGGATCTTTTTGTCCTCAAGACGTGAGAGCTTGCCGGCTGTTTCCATCTGCTGCCGGATGTACCCCTGATACTTTATCTGTATCTCGACCTGCCGCTCCACATCCTCTCGCAGCGATGTTTCCGGTGGAGCAACCTGCTTGATCACGGCGTATGTGATCTCCGGACGCTTCAGAAGCTGTTCGAGTCCGATATCCTCCGTGATCTCAGCTGTGTCCAGGCTTTTCAGGAGCGGATTGATCACTGACGGCTTGACCCTGACCTTCCCCAGCCTCCCGCTCTCTTCTGCTATAGCAGATCTCTTCTGAACAAAACGTTCATAGGTGTCATCGTCAAGCAGTCCGATGGCATGGCCTTTTTCCATAAGCCTGAGGTCGGCATTATCATGGCGCAGGAGAAGCCGGTATTCAGCGCGGGAAGTGAACATCCGGTACGGCTCCTTTGTACCCTTTGTCACAAGATCATCGATGAGGACCCCGATATACGCCTCATGGCGGGCCAGGACAAGCGGCTCCCTGTTCAGGACCAGATGCGCCGCGTTGATCCCTGCCATAAGCCCCTGTGCGGCAGCCTCTTCATATCCGGATGTCCCGTTAATCTGTCCTGCGAGGAAGAGGCCATCTATGACCTTGGTCTCGAGCGTGTGCCTCAGCTGTGTAGGAAATGCAAAATCGTACTCGATCGCATAAGCAGGACGCATGATCTCGACCTGTTCAAGCCCCGGGATAGTTCTCAGGAACCGGACCTGTATATCATAGGGGAGACTGGTAGAGACGCCGTTGGCGTAGTACTCAGTTGTCTCAAGTCCTTCCGGCTCGAGGAACACCTGATGCCGTTCCTTGTCAGCAAATTTTACGATCTTGTCCTCGATCGACGGGCAATAACGGGGCCCGATGCCAGTGATCTTGCCGCTGTACATGGCAGATCGGCCGAGGTTCTCCCTGATGATCCGGTGCGTTTCAGCATTGGTATGCGTGATATAGCAGGGAAGCTGAGGATTGACGATCCGGTCGGTGGTGTGCGAAAACGGGACGGGCGGATCGTCTCCAAACTGCACCTCTATTCTTGAGAAATCAATGCTTTTGGCATCCAGACGCGCCGGCGTGCCGGTCTTAAGCCTGCCCAGGCTCAGACCGAGCCGTGCCAGGTTGCCGGAAAGATTTTTGGCGGGAAATTCTCCTGCCCTTCCAGCTTCAAAGTTTTCGTGACCGATATGCATGAGGCCCTGCAGAAATGTTCCGGTTGTGACGATGATAGCCCTGGCAAGGTAGAACGTTCCCCACGATGTCAGAACACCCCTGACCTTACCGTCTTCTGCGACAATATCATCGATCATGGCCTGCTTGATATCAAGGTACCTCTGCTGTTCCAGTACCGACCGCATCCTGATCCGGTAGAGCACCCTGTCTGCCTGTGCGCGCAATGACCAGACTGCGGGCCCCTTGGACTTGTTCAGCATCCTGAACTGTATGCCAGCACGGTCAATTACCTTTGCCATTTCTCCACCAAGAGCATCGATCTCACGGACCAGATGTCCTTTTGCAAGGCCCCCGATGGCAGGGTTGCAGGACATCTGCGCAATGGTATCAAGGTTCATGGTGAAGAGGCCGGTGGAAAGGCCCATACGCGCTGAGGCAAGAGCAGCTTCGCAGCCCGCATGGCCCGCCCCGATGACGATCACATCATATGTTTTGGTTGTTTCCATGAAGATACTATTATAAGATAATTTACGGTACCGGCGCACAGGAGGGACAACATATGAAAACGGGATTTATAGGGCTGGGACATCTCGGCAAGGCAATGGCCAAAAGACTCTTGTCTGAAGGCGTGGAACTGGTAGTCTGGAACAGGACAGCAGAAAAGGCAACTGGTCTCGGAGCAGCTGTCGCAGCCAGTCCAGCTGATCTGGCGGCGACAGCGGACATTATCTTTATGAATCTTTTTGACAGTGGGGCTGTCCGGTCCGTGTTCAGCGGCAAGGACGGGCTCCTTGATGCTCCATGCACGGGCAGGATCATCATCGATACCAGCACGAACCACTTCGAGGATGTCCTGTACTTCCACGAGATGCTTAGGGAGAAAGGGGCATACTACCTTGAGGCTCCGGTGCTCGGCAGCGTTGTTCCGGCTTTACAGGGCAGCCTCACCGTTCTGGTCAGCGGTGAAAGGCACGCCTATGAAAGCGCATTACCACTGATCGAAAAGATCGGCAGGAACATCTTCTATCTTGAAAAGCCGGCGCTCGCGACCAGGATGAAGCTCATCAACAACCTCGTGCTCGGCTCGTTTATGGCGACCCTTGCAGAAGCGATCGCCTTAGCCGAAGCCGTGGACATAGACAAGGCAAGGGCGATTGACATGCTCCTTGTCGGTGCAGGCAACGCGGGCATACTGCATGCGAAGAAGGAGAATATCCTCAAAGAAGACTTCTCGACCCAGTTCTCGTCTGCGCTCATCTACAAGGACCTGCATTATCTGCAGGATCTTGCCTTTAGCCTTAAACGTCCGCTCTTCACCGGAGCTGTGGCCAAGGAGCTCTTCGGCATGACCTTCAACAGGGGGATCGCTGACCAGGATTTCTCCGCGGTCTATGAGGTGATCCGGGGGCTCTGATATGTCATCCAAAATACGGATCATGGCAGGAGATATCACGGTGGACGCAAAGCTGTTCGATACTGATTGCGCGGCTGCGATTGCCGCCATACTGCCGATAGAGGCTGTTCCCAACGAATGGGGAGACGAGTTCTATTGCGAGATACCGGTTATCATGTCACATGACCATACCGCAACGGTCAAGGTGAACATCGGCGACATCGGGTACTGGCCTCCGGGAAGGGCCCTCGCCATTTTCTTCGGCCCGACACCGCTGAGCACCGGAACGAAACCTGTCCCTGCAAGCGAGGTGAATATCGTGGGCAGGATCATGGGAGATGCGCTTGTCCTGAGAAAAGCAAAGGGGATACAAAAGCTGATCATAGTCGAAGTCAAGCCGTTATAGCGAACACTGAAACTATCGATGATCTTCAGGCTTCTTGCTGACCTGGCAGTTGTTGTCCATTTTCTCTGGATCCTGTTTTTGATCCTCGGAGCGGTTGCGGGCAGGATACACAGGACCATCAAATATATCCATATCGGCGGGTTGGCCTTTGCGCTTATGCTACAGGCCCTTGACTGGTACTGTCCTCTGACCCATCTCGAGGTTTGGCTGAGGGCGCACCATGATCCGGCACAGGCATATGCCGGTTCCTATATCATTCACTATCTCGAAAAGGTTATTTATGTGGAAGTGGACAGATGGACCATCCTTGTCCTTACGACAGCGCTCTGCCTGTTCAATGTCTGGATTTACAGGAGGGGAAGAAAGGGCTGAAGAATCCGGCTGAACAAATGAAAACAGATATTGTTTCCCGCAGAAGACCTCATGTTGCACGCCAGCGGGATTGACAATCTGCAAAAACGTAATAATGTTAAGCTAGAGTTAGCTTAGGGGAGTTTTAAGGAGCACAACCAGACCATATTTTCAAAAGCATTGAGGTAAGAGGTCTGGTAAACGAGGGCCGGGCAACAGGAGGAAATCCTTCAGTTGCCCGGCCCTTTTTTGAAAAAGGCGCTTTGAGATGCTCTGGGTGACCAAACGTTATTCTGTGAGGGACGGCATCGCTCCTTGTACCCGCTTCATGATCGCCAACCTTTACCCTTCTCTCTCTCTTATCACGTAATCATTGCCGTGATGTGTTGCATCGCTGTTCCACCGGGCGTTGACAGATAGATATGGATGAAAAGAAATGGGGTAAGGGCGAAAGAGACGACCACATGCACGATGTCCACAATAACACTACCGCCGAGCGTGCCGATCATCATGCTGAATCTCCATGCATCAAGCACAGTACTCCAGATGATTTCTGAGTCATGTGCCGACATGATGTACGTTCAGTAAGCTGTCATTTCCGCCTTTTAAAACATCAGCAGGTATTTGAGAACGAAATACCAGGCAACGGAGGAAAGGATGATCGTAATTGCGGCAATAAGCAAAAAGGCCGGCTTACTTAGCACCGGCCTTTTTGCTTTCGGAGCGATAAGAGTAATGTCCTCTTCCTTCTTTGCTGATTTGGACTTCTGTTCAAACCTGTCCCTTGATTTGGATGCTGGCGAGGGTATTTTAATGTCAAGCATTTCCGAGCCCCTGAAATCCTTGTACTGAATTTCAACGCCGCAGGCTTTGCAGGGTAATCCTTCCGCTATCTCTCCACCGCAGTGAGAGCATTTAGTCATGCTCGGCACCCTATTTTTTCAGGGCTGACCTGGCGGCGGCCATAAGGATGTCCGGATCTAGGCGCACCTCGTAGTTCGGGTTCACATACTCGAACTTGATTATTCCGTCAGTACTGATCACAAAGACTGCAGGCACAGGCAAGATAAGATCATGTTCTCCTGAGGCGGCTTCAATATCGATGCCATACTGCTCGTACATCTTCAGAGATTTTTCATCAACCCGGAAAGCTATGCCAAAGGCGCGCGCAGCATCCTTCTTGCTATCTGATAATAGCAGGTATGTGAAGTTATGCTTCTTGATGTTCTGTTCCAGCAGCTCAGGACGGTCAGGACTGATTGCGATAATCTGGTATCCCATCTCATTGAGCTTTGGTTCAATCTCCTGCAGTTGACCTAACTGCACATTGCAGTATGGTCACCAGCCGCCTCGGTAAAAAATCAAAATGGTAGGTTTTTTTGCAATGGCAGCGGACAGATCAAATGACTTATTTTCAAGCGTCTTTAGGTTTAGCAGCGGGATCTTCTGTCCGTTGAGGAGTGGGCATACCGCCTCCGGAGAGGTTGGCACCGTGGACCCGGACGGGGCTGCGACCGAACCTGTCACGATTGAGCTGCCGATAATTAGGCTAAGCGAGAGCACGACCAAAACTACATCCAGACGAATGCGTTTGACCTTCATCAGACTCCTTCCTTTCCGGGAAATCTTCTTTTTCTACTATACCAGAGAGGCAGTCTTAAGAACAGTAGAGATTAAGAAGTGGTGGCGGAAATGAACAGATCATATACCGCTTGTTGTTCCTTCAATATTCTTCGACCGACCATTACTGGTTGGATGCCTGCAAACGACATGATAGAATACAAGTAAAAGAATGCTTTGATATGAATAGAGAAGCAGTTAGACGATTGATCGGCATAGGAGACATTCATGGCTGCTATGAACTGCTACTCGATCTGGTTGAGCGTAACATTGTTTTCGACCCTGAAGAGGACAGGCTTGTATTCCTTGGAGATTATCTTGATAGGGGTGCAAACAGTAAAGAAGTTGTCGAGTATGTTTCGGGACTCAAAAAGCATTATCCAGGGCAGATTATACTGCTTAAGGGTAATCATGAAGACCTTGCACTAAAGGCTCTGCAGTGCACTGGCGATAAGGACTGCAAGAATGCCAAGCTGCACTGGTTTCTTAATGGAGGACAGGCAACCGTAAAATCTTTTCGGGGGCTTGACAAGGCAAGTCAAACGCTCATCCCGTTCATCTGTTCTCTTGAGCTTTATCATGAGACTGAGGAATATATATTTGTGCATGCAGGTATTCCTTATGGTAAGGGTCCAGATACATCTTCTTCTGACGAAATTCTCTGGGACAGGTCCAATTCCTATAATGGCAGGAAAACACTGATAGTCGGACATTCTCCGAAATCAGAGATCGAACGATTGAGAAACATCATCTGTGTAGATACAGGGGCTTTTATGACAGGGAAGCTATCAGCCTACGACGTCCTAAATGAAAAGGCTTATCAGACAACGGCTCCATAACATACTGTTGTATGCTGAAACCTGCTACACAGTTTCCTGCGGGTAAGGCTGAATTTATTTTATTTTTAAGTGCTTACGGTAGCTTAACCAAATCTGCATTCTACTCTGGCTCGGCATTGTCGTCTTCTATTGCGCAGGGAGGCAAGTCCTAATATCATGTCCCAGCTTACAGAGGAATTAAACGTAGATGATCAGCGTCCTCATGGATCGTGATAACTGGCATCCAGAATATGCTTGACAGTTTCTCTGTTCTCGGTTATGTTTTTAGTTGAAGAATAACTTTAAAGAAGGAGAGGTATTATGCTGAATAAAAGACTTATCCCGTGGTTGGTCATTGCCTTTTTGGGCATAACGTCTTTTGCTTTTGCGCAACAACAGGTAAAGGAATATACGGTTCAGCAAGGTGATACGCTCTGGGACATCTCAAAAAAAGAGTTGAACGACGCTTTCCTCTGGCCGAAGGTATGGAAGGAGAATGCTGAAATTGCCAATCCTGACAAGCTTATGCCCGGCCAAATCATAAGGATTCCGCTCTATCTTATACAACAGGATATAGAGAAGGAAGAAAAGGCGGAAGAGCCACCTGTTGCTGAGCCGATAGCAGAAAAAACTCCTGAAAAAGAGGCCATCCAGCGAGTAGAGGCGACACCCGTACCAGAAAAGCCGCTTGTAAGTAATCTCCTTTACATAGCCAGCGGATATATTGCAGACATGGTACAGGTAACAGGCATGATCACGGGCTCTCCGACAATGCGAACATTGTTCGGCAATCTGGATTTGGTCTATGTAAAAACAGGGCGACCGGTGAGTCCTGGCGACAAGTTTTATGTTCTGAAACGACCCCAGCTCATAATGCATCCGGTCACGAATGCAAAGGTGGGTTATCTCGTGGAGGTGGCCGGCGTTACCGAAATAAAGAAATTTGAATTCGGGGAAACGGTCGCCCAGATCCTGACAATGTATAATGACATTACTACCGGAGATGTCCTTGTTCCTTATGAGGAAATGGTTCCTCCGGTTGTTTCCAAACCCTACAGAACGCCGGACATAAGGGGATATATTGTTGCCGCCAGGGACCTGAGAGAAAATAATGGTCTTTTTGATGTGGTATATATTGACCGCGGCAAGAAGGACGGTGTAGAAGTTGGAGATGTATTCAGGACAGTTTTCATAGGGAAGCAGAAGGTTCCAAGCGGCGCAATTCAGGTCTTCGCCGTGAACCAAGCGACATCAGTTGCCATTGTCAGGGAAAGCACAATTTCGATTATACCTGGGACGATGATAATGCAGGCTGAGTAGTTATTACGCGGAAGTAAGTACTTTTAAGGCCCTGAGACGGCTTGGATGCTTGAGCTTTCTCAGGGCTTTTGCTTCTATTTGACGAACGCGCTCACGGGTTATCGATAGATGCCTGCCGACCTCTTCAAGGGTATGGTCCCTGTCAACGCCGATACCGAAACGCATCCTGATCACCTTTTCTTCTTTTGGTGTAAGGGTTTTCAGGATCATAAGGATCTGATCAGATGTTTCGCTTCGTTCGGCATCAGAATATGGCGAAGGGCTGTTCTTGTCACCAATGAAATCCTCCAATTCAGTATCTTCATCGCCGACCGGGGTCTGNNGTAACCCTGTTATAGAACTCCATCATGTGCACCGGCACCCTGATCGTCTTGGTTTGGTCTATAAGGGCTCGTGTTATTGCCTGGCGAATCCACCAGGTGGCATAGGTTGAGAACTTAAAGCCCTTTTCGTACTTGAATTTATCTACTGCTTTCATGAGGCCGATATTGCCTTCCTGGATAAGGTCAAGCAGTGGCAGACCTCTGCCGACATAGTTCTTGGCGATATTGACTACAAGGCGGAGGTTGCGCGTAATGAGCTCGTTCTTTGCCTCCATGACAAGCGCCCTTGCCATAGTGATCCTGTTCCACCGCTCTTTCAACTCTTCAATCTTGACCCCCATCTCAGCCTCGACCTTCTTGTATCTGGCCTGTAACTCCTTGGCAAGCTCGCCAAGCTTCAGCGGGTTGATATCTTTTTTCTTTTTTTCCATGATCAGCTTTTTCAAATCCTTGAGACTGCCATGACGGCCTATCTTCCTGTCGGCAGCCTCAATATCCCTCATGCTCGCGTCAAGAATCCTGAGACTTCTGATCAGTGCTTCATCCGGTTTTTCTTCTTCCTCTTCTCCGCTACCATCTTCCTCATCTTCCGCCTCTTCTTGCGCTTCCCCCGACTGCTCCTGCTCAAGAGCGATCTGCTCAGTCATATAGGTGTAAACGGGCATCGAAACCACGATGTCACGAATAATGTTCCGTCCTTCTTCAAGGCGTTTTGCAAGCTCGGTCTCTTCGTCCTTGGTAAGGATGGATATGTCGCCCATGGAATGAAAATAGGCTTGGACCAGATCCTCAGTCTTTTCGTACTCTACTACCTCTTCCTCAATCTCCTCTTCTACAGCGGCCTCGTCTTCCGTGGTGTCGGTGACCTTCACCCCCATATCCTGAAGGAGGTCCATCAGGTCCT
This sequence comes from Nitrospiraceae bacterium UBA6898, assembly GCA_002448975.1. Classification (GTDB taxonomy): domain Bacteria; phylum Nitrospirota; class Thermodesulfovibrionia; order Thermodesulfovibrionales; family UBA6898; genus UBA6898. The sequence goes on along the minus strand of DKBO01000023.1, from coordinate 273 downwards.
CTATTTCATCAGGTGAAAAGTACTCTGAGGGAAGCGCTTCATTGATCTCGTCATAGGTGAGCACGCCTCGCCGTTTGCCGATATCAATGATCTCTTCGAATATATCCCGTTCCTTCATTTTCTCCTATGATGGCAGCAGAAAAGGGCCCTCGGGGCCCCCTTTGTTTGTTTTGTTAAATTCTACTACGTTTTTCTATTTTGGCAAGTTGTTTTTGACAACAGGAGGGAAGAGAAATAAGGGTCAAGCCACACGGCCAATTAGTACTGGTCAGC
>DKBO01000267.1 GCA_002448975.1 Nitrospiraceae bacterium UBA6898 | reverse complement strand
AACGGCGCCGAGTGCGAGCCCTACCTCACCTCGGACCACCGGGTGATGGCCGAGCAGGCCGAAGCCGTGGTCGAAGGTGTCCGCGTGATGATGCACGCCATGCGGGTCGGCCGGTGCGTCGTGGGCGTGGAACGCAACAAGCCCGACGCGATCGCGGCGCTCCAGGCGGCACTCCCCCCGGATCTCGACATCACCATCCTGCCGCTCACGGTAAAGTACCCGCAGGGCGCGGAGAAGATGCTGATCAAGGCGGTCCTGAACCGGGAAGTGCCGCCGCGGGCCCTGCCGATGGATGTCGGCGTTGTGGTTCAGAATGTAGGTACAGCGCTGGCCATCTTCGAGGCTGCCCGCTATGGCAAACCCCTCATCGAACGGGTCGTGACCGTCACCGGGGAAGGCATCAGCCAGCCCAAAAACCTTATGGTCAAGATCGGCACCAAGGTGGGAGACCTCATCGATGAGTGCGGCGGCTTTTCAAAGGGGGTGGGCAAGGTCATCTCGGGAGGTCCCATGATGGGATTTGCCCTTTCATCTCTTGATGTCGCTGTCACCAAGGGGACCTCGGGCATCCTGGTCATGCCGGAAGAGATTGTGGATCACGCCGAAGAGTTTGGTCCCTGTATCCGCTGCAGCAGGTGCATTGATATTTGCCCCATGGGCCTCATGCCGTCGATGCTGAGCGTGCTCTCGGAAAAAGGGTTCTATGAAGAAGCGAAGGAATACAATCTCTTCGACTGCTTTGAGTGCGGATCCTGCGCCTTTGTCTGCCCTTCGAAGAGGCCGATCGTACAGCTCGTAAGATTAGCGAAATCCATGGTTAAGCCGTAAGGAGAGGATAGATGGAGTCAACGAAAAAAGAACAGTTGATCGTATCCGTAAGTCCCCATATCAAGAGCGATGAGACCACGAGCCGTATTATGTGGACCGTAAGCCTTGCCCTCATGCCCGCTATGCTTTCCGGTCTCTATTTCTTCGGTCTCAAGGCGCTCTTCATAACAGCTCTCAGCATTATCAGCTGTATGGTCTTCGAGCAGTGGTATATGAAGATGGTAGGGAAAACGTCTGTGCTGAGCGACGGCAGCGGCTTTCTTACCGGGCTGCTCCTCGGCATGAACATGCCTGCATCCCTGTGGTCATTTTCTCCCTTTACGGTGCATATACCGGTCATTGCATCTTTCTTTGCCATCGTGATAACCAAGCAGCTTTTCGGCGGTCTCGGGTACAATGTCTTCAATCCGGCACTTATCGGCAGGGCTTTTGCCCTGATATCCTGGCCAAAGGCCATGACCATCTGGAATGAACCGACCGCTGCCTTCCTTGCCATGGACGCGAAGACCACAGCGACGCCTCTCGGCATATTAAAGGAAGAAGGACTTTCCAAACTGATAGAGGTCTTTGGCGACAAGATGAACCTGTATATGCATCTCCTGAGCGGCAACCGCGCGGGCTCGATCGGCGAAACGTCGGCGATCGCCATTCTGATCGGCGGTCTGTTCCTCCTGTACAAGAAATACATTTCCTGGCATATCCCGGTGTCATTCCTTGCCACGGTTGCGCTCATGGCATGGATCTTCGGTGGCAAGGAAGGGCTGTTCCAGGGAGACCCGATTGTCCACTTGATCAGCGGTGGCATGATGCTCGGCGCCTGGTTCATGGCAACCGATTATGTGACATCTCCTTCCGTGAGGAACGGACAGATCCTTTTCGGCATTGGCTGCGGATTTCTCACCATGATCATCAGGCTCAAGGGCGGCTTTCCCGAAGGTGTCATGTTCGCCATACTCATTATGAACTGTTTTGCCCCGCTGATCGACCGCGGGTTCAAGGCAAAGGTCTTCGGCGCCGTGAAGCAGCCAAAGGTAAAGGAGGCCAAGTAATGACTGTCAAGGATATCATCAAAATAACCCTGAACCTCGTCATTGTGTATCTCATCGGCGGTTTCATCCTTGCCTTTGTCTATGCGAACGCATCTCCCAAGATATTTCAGAACAATGTGAAGGCCGAGCAGGAAGCCCTCAAACAGCTCATTCCCGGCGCTGACTTTACCAAACTCGGCGACTGGACTATCCATGACAAGCATGCAAAGTACTTCGAAGCGAAGAAGGACGGGGCGACAGCGGGCTATGTTATCCAGTCATTCGGCAAAGGGTACTCAAGCTATATCAATACCTTCGTGGCGGTCGACAGGGATTTCGTTGTCCAGAAGATTAACATTCTGGCGCACGGAGAGACCCCGGGACTGGGTGACGAGATAGAGCTCGATTACTTCAAGGACCGGCTCAAGGGCAAGGATGTGGATCATCTGAAGGTCCTGAAGACCGAAACCAAGGAATACGTGGAGGCGATTTCCGGCGCCACCATCTCGAGCCGCGCGGTAACGGAAGACGCGGTGAAACATGGCGTCGAGTTCCTGATCAAAACAGTAAAGGAAGGAGGCACGGCAGATGTCCAGCACCAGCACAACTAGTCTCAAGGACCTCTTCTTAAACGGTATTATAAAGGAGAACACGATCTTCAAGCTTGCACTGAGTCTTTGCCCTTCGATCGCTGTTACCAATAACCTGAAGAACGGTATATTCATGGGGGCAGCAGTGCTTTTTGTCCAGACCATGGTAAATATCACCATTTCGCTGATGCGGAAGGTCATCCATCCCAAGGTACGGCTGCCGATCTTCATGCTGGTCATATCAGGATGGGTGACGGTCACCTCCATGCTCATGGCGGCCTTTGTCCCTGATGTCTATGCGAAAGTCGGCCTGTATATTCAGCTCATCGTTGCCTTTGCCTCCATCCTTGCGCGGGCCGAGATGTTCGCCAGCAAGAACAGTTTTATGCCTTCCATGGCGGATGGTCTCGGCATGGGTGTCGGGTTCCTGTTTGCGCTTACGGTCATCAGTTTCTTCCGGGAGCTGGTCGGCAAGGGAACCTTGACCATCCCGACCAGCCTGTCATCGGCGCATGTCATAACTTTTATGCATACCAAACCGCTCCTGATCATGGTACTGCCTGCAGGCGGATTCCTTGCCGTGGGCATCCTGATGGCCTTTTTCAACTGGATTGACGTCCGCTACATGAAGAAGGGCGCGGTTTCGCACTAATAAGGAGGAACACATGGGAAGCGAATTCACCAAATATTTTGAACTGATCATCTCAGCGTCGCTCATAAACAATTTTGTATTCACCCGGTTCCTCGGCCTCTGCATCTTCTTCGGCGTCTCAAAGAAGATGGAGACGGCTGTCGGTATGAGCATAACATTCACGGCGGTCATGATGATCAGCGCAGCGTTAAGCTGGGTGGTCTTTACCAAGCTCATGATCCCGCTTGAGATAACATTCCTGGAGATCATCGTATTTATCGGCATTATTGCCGGTCTGGTTCAGGCGTCGGATACGATCATGAGAAAGGTGTCGCCGGGGCTGTATTACAAGCTCGGTATCTACCTCGCGCTGATCTCTACCAATTGTATTATCCTTGCCGTCCCGCTGGTAAACGCCGGAGAGAAGTATTCGTTTCTCCAGAGCATTTCCTTTGGTTTCGGCTCTGGCCTCGGCTTTGCGCTTGCCCTTATCATCATGGCGAGCATCCGTGAGAAGCTTGAGCTTGCTGATGTTCCCGCGGTTTTCAAGGGGCTTCCCATGGCCTTCGTGATAACCGGGCTCATCGCACTTGCATTTACAGGATTTTCAGGATTGATTACACTATAAATATACACTTTGCTGTAAAAACATGTCAGTCAGGAGTAACGGTGTGCAGTTAAGACTGAATACTGACACTAATTATAAGGAGCAGAAATGATGTCTCGAGGACTGAATATGAAAAGGATCGGCCTGATTGCCGTCTGCATGGTTTTTTTCTTAGCCTCTGTTGTCTTTGCCGGCGTCGGCGGAGGGATTGAGGCCAGGGAGAAGGTCGATCTTGTTCCCCTCGTAAAGTGGACACTGGTCTTTCTGGCCGGCCTCGGAGCAGTATTCGGCGCCAGCCTTGCAATTGCCGCCAAGCGGTTCGCTGTCCAGATCGACCCCAGGGTCGAAAAGGTGAAAGACGTGCTTGCCCATGCCCATTGCGGTGCATGCGGCTATGCCGGCTGTGAACAGTATGCAGAGGCGGTGGTCAACAACCCTGATGTCTCTCCTGCCCTCTGCATCCCGGCCGGAGCAAAGGGTGCGGAAGCCGTCGCTCTCATCACCGGCAAGAAGGCCGAGGTGAAGGAACCTCAGTTTGCACGTGTCATGTGCCAGGGCGGAACCAGCAAATCGAGAAAGAAGTTCAAATATGAAGGGGTGGTGGACTGCCGGGCAGCTGTCCTTGCGGGCGGGGGGGATAAATCCTGCGCCTATGGCTGTCTCGGATACGGTACCTGCACCCGGGTATGCCCGTTCGATGCATTGCATATGGGAAATGACGGACTGCCTGTCGTGGATATCAAGAAATGCACCGGCTGCAGAAAGTGTGAGCAGGCATGCCCCAAGAAGGTGATCGAAGTGCTTCCCGCATCCCGGATGGTCCTGGTCGCCTGCCATTCCAAGGACAAGGGCGGTGATACCAAGAAGAACTGCGACCTGGGCTGCATTGCCTGCGGTATATGCGTTAAGGTATGTCCTTTCGAAGCTCCTTCAGTCCAGAATAACTTCTCACGGATCGATATCGATAAATGCAAAGTCTGCGGACTCTGCGTGACCAAGTGTCCGACCAAGGCTATCGTTGATCATCTGCCGTCCCGATCGAAGGCATTCATTACGGACAAGTGCATCGGTTGCCAGATCTGTGCCAAGGTCTGCCCGGTTGACGCACCAGCAGGTGAGTTGAAGAAGATGCATGCGATTGATCAGGGGAAGTGCATTGGCTGCGGTATCTGCACGGCCAAATGCCCCACGCAGGCGATTGACGGGACATTCAATGCGCAGGAGGTGTTTGCAGCGGCTGCTGCAAAGAAGGCGAAACAAACAGTGGCTGCATAATCCTGCAGAAAAGTCGCTTCCCCCCGAAAAATGAACAGGGGGGATGAGATCAACTATACGTGAGGCCCTCTTTGAGGGCCTTTTATTTTCCATAGGTGCAGAGTGTCAGCTAAATGACGGCAAGTTCGATATCGTGGAACGCAACCCTGCACCGGCCGGGCATCGCTGATGGCGAAAGGGAACTTCACTAACGTATGCATCGGCCCTGCTGGAGGGCCGTTGCATATTGTGAACCTTCATGATATTGCTGCTTGGTCTCCTCCTGCTGGCTTTCCGGCCAAATGCCGGAATGATAATCATGGTATAATCTCCTCCATGTCAAAGGAACCGAACAAAGTCATCTATTCCATGGTTGGGGTCAGTAAGTTCTACAACAAAAAGCAGGTCCTGAAAGACATCTACCTCTCCTACTTCTATGGTGCGAAGATCGGCGTTCTCGGGCTGAATGGTTCGGGCAAGAGTTCACTTCTGAGGATCCTTGCCGGTGTCGACAAGGACTTCGTGGGCGAGACGGTGCTTTCACCCGGCCATACGGTCGGATTTCTCGAGCAGGAGCCCCTGCTGGACGACACGAAGACCGTACGTCAGATCGTCGAAGAGGGTGTGCAGGATACGGTCGAGCTGATGCATGAATATAACCGGATCAACGAGAAGTTTGCCGAACCGATGTCCGATGAGGAGATGAACAAGCTGATCGAACGCCAGGGCGCTGTTCAAGAGAAGCTTGATGCCCTGGATGCCTGGGACCTCGACAGCAGGCTCGAGATGGCGATGGATGCACTCCGGTGTCCACCGTGCGACACCCTGGTGAAGGTGCTGTCCGGTGGAGAGCGCCGGCGGGTGGCGCTCTGCAGACTGCTGCTCCAGAAGCCGGACATTTTGCTCCTCGATGAGCCGACGAACCATCTCGACGCTGAGTCCGTGTCCTGGATGGAGCATCACCTGCAGGGATATGCCGGGACGGTGATTGCCGTGACCCATGACCGCTATTTCCTCGACAATGTCGCCGGC
>DKBO01000258.1 GCA_002448975.1 Nitrospiraceae bacterium UBA6898 | reverse complement strand
TCTTACCGATGACGAGGTCCAGAGCCTTGCCCGTTTTATCGAAAGGCATTTTATCGACAAACACACGGTGGTCGATGTTCCCGAGGTTCCTGGTTCCCGGTTCCGCATCCGGTTCCATCTTGATCATGTGGAAATGGCAATGATGAAGGTTGATGAAACCTACCGGATCAAGCAGCTCAGTCTGGGGGGCATGCTGTTTGAAAGCGATCATGCCTTTGAGCGGGAGACGCGGCTTCATATGGAACTCGCCATACCGGAGAATATATCCCTGGATTTTGTAGGCCGGGTCACATCCTGTATCCCGTCGCCTGAAAAGCCCGCGCATTTTGACGTAGGTATCGAATTCAGAACGATGCCTGAGCAGAGCAAAATAAAGCTCAAAGAGTTCATTCGCAGGCTTTACCTCGAGGACGCCGGTTTCACAGCTTAGTTCTCACCTGCAGATCCGCAGGATATGCGTCTGCCTCCTGATCCTGCGGACACGACTTTACCGAAAGAGGTAATGAGCTATCTCAGCAGGTTGCAGAAATAGCGATGCATGCCTTTCTCTCATCAGTAAGGCCATAGTGAGATTCCCAAACTCCAGGGGATCGTCAAGACCGAAAGCACGGCAGAGACTGCGTTAGGAGAAGGATTGGTTACGGGCAGGCGTAATCTGGAATCGCGCGAGCGCGCGCGAAGGAAATATGAAAAGAATATTATTTCCGTCTCTTGCGCACTGACCCCTGCGCCGGAAGAGAAGCAGCAACTGTAATTTTTCCCTGCACTGTGATACCATGTTCATAACGCCAAGATCTATCCGCTGGAGGACGGACTGAACGTGGAACCGGTCAAAGTTATCATGCGGTTTGCCAATGGAAGGCTCATCAAGGGGTACACCAGTGATTTCTACCCGAATAAGCCTTTTTTCCGCGTACGGCCGGTTGACGCTGCTCCGACGGAAGCGGGCATTGAGGTTTTTGTAAAGGAACTGAAGGCGGTTTTTTTTGTAAAGGATTTCACCGGCAACCCGGAGTACAATGAAAGGAAAGACTTTGACGGAAACCCGCAGTCTGTCGGACGGAGAATGGAGGTGACCTTTACGGACGGTGAGGTGCTGGTCGGATCGACCATGGGGCACGACCCAAAACGTGCCGGGTTTTTCCTGTATCCTGCAGACCCGGAGTCAAATGCCCTGCGCGTGTTTGTCATATCTGCAGCCGTGAACAGCTTTCGCTTTCTGAAGTAATCTCCCGGAGATGCAGCACCGGCGGTCTTCATGTCTTCCCCCCGAAGATGGTCAGTTTCAGGAAGAGGATGCTGATCCGGTAAAAATCCCTGACCGGCCTGAAATTTGTCTTGTAGTCGCGGTGATAAATGGCGGAGACGGGTACGGAATGTATCCTGAACCCGGCCTTGCCAGCCCGAATGAGTGCCTCCGTCTCTGTTTCAAAGCCGGTTGTGCCGAGCACTATCCTCTCCAGCACTTCCCTCCGGTACAGGCGGAAGCCTGACTGCGTGTCAGCTATCCTGCATCCGGCAGCCTTTGATATGCAGAATATGCCGATCTGGTTCGGTATATACCGGTAGCGCGGTATGGCCGCCCTGTCCCATAACCGTGAGCCTATGATGATGTCTCCTGCATCAGCATCGAATGCCGAAAGGAAGGTCGCGATCTCCTCCGGCGCGTGCTGTCCGTCTCCATCGAGGGTTATCACGGCAGAATAGCTCTGCCCGAGCACATGGTTGAATCCGGTCCTGAGCGCCATTCCTTTCCCCCTATTGAATCCATGCCGTATCACAACAGCGCCTGATCCTTCCGCTCGCTCTACCGTTGCATCGTTAGAGCCGTCATCCACGACGATGACATCTGCGATATGTTCACGGACACCGCGGACCACTTCGGCGATCCGTTTTTCTTCATTAAACGCAGGAATGAGACAGCATATCGGCCGTTTCATGCTGCATTGCCCCTTTCATGGAGTCCGATCAGTGCGGGGATAAGGGTAAAGGAGAAGATGATGCAAAGTGTTGTCCCGATCGCTGCGACCTGTCCCATGGTCGCCAGGCCCTTGTAGGACGAAATGCCTATGGAACCAAAGCCGGCGATCGTCGTAAGTCCGGCGACGAGCACAGCCTTGCCGGTCTGGAGAAGCGTCGTGCCGATGTCCCTGTCGGAAAGATACCGGTGAAGCAGGTGAACCGTATAGTCGGTGCCGATGCCGAAGAGGAGCACAAAGACGATCGCGTCCATGAAGTTAAGGCTTATGCCGGTCAGCCCCATGATACCGAGCGTGCAGAGGATGCTGGCAACGACCGGTGCCTGACAGAGCAGCACCAGGTGCAGCCTTCCGAAGTCAAGGAGCAGAACGATGTTCACGAGCAGAAGGCCGATGATACCGATAATAAGCGTATCCCTCATCAGGAGAGAGAAGAGTTCCTGCTTGATGAACGCGGGGCCGGTAACGGCATATCCGGCAAGCGCAGATATGGGAACGTCCGGTTTGAGATTGCCGGTAATGATGACCCTCCATTGATCGTCTTCATTGATAAGAAGACGGTCGAGCGCGTCGCTGACCGGTTCTACGTCCTTCGGGGTGATCATTTCTTTGTTGCTGAGCATCTTCCGGAGGCCGTCTGCGAAGCTGCTGAAGCCTGCGGCATCAAAACCCTTTTCCGCTGCAATCTTTGTGAAATTACGGACAATGTCCTGCGGATCAAGTGCTGCCATGGCTGCGAGGTTTTTCTTTTGCCGGACCACGGGAGGAAGGATATCCCCCGCAGCGGAGAGAGAGTCAAAATCCTTTGCCAGTGACTCCTTGATCTCGATGCTTCGTATGAGCGCTGACTCGCGTTCCATGGACGTATCCGTGATGAACACTCCCTGCTCTTTGATATAGCTGTCCTTCAGTGCTTCAAGGACCCTGCGGGGACGGTTGTTTCCGGTGCCGAGCTTCGTGATGTCCCCCTCGAACGGAACACGGGGGATGAAAACCGCCAGGAAAAGGGAAATGCCCACTGTTGCTGCTATGACCTGCAAGGGTCTCGCTG
>DKBO01000160.1 GCA_002448975.1 Nitrospiraceae bacterium UBA6898 | reverse complement strand
AAGATGCAGCGCATGATCGGCGCGACGCCGGGGCCACTCACCTGCTTCCTTCTGGAGCGGGGGCTCAAGACCTTCGGCATGCGCATGGAGCACCACAACAATGCCGGCCTCGCGGTTGCGCGCATGCTTGAGGTGCACCCGAAGATCGAAAAGGTCTGGTATCCCGGTCTCGAGTCACATCCGGATTACCGGATCGCCGTGGAGCAGATGCAGGGCAACGGCAGCGTCATCAGTTTTCTTGTCAGGGGGGGGAACGCTGAAACCCGAAAGTTTATCGACGCGCTCGAGCTTTTCCTGATCACGCCGAGCCTCGGCGGCAGCGAGAGCCTGATCACGCAGATGTGGGCCATGTCCTTTTTCGACTATCCGGAGGAATACCGTAAGAACATCGGCATGGTGGACAATCTGGTGCGCCTCGCCCTCGGACTTGAGGATGTTGATGACCTGATCGCTGATCTGAGGCAGGCGCTTGAAAAGATCTGACCGCATCGCTTGCCTGGCTGCCGGCCGCATACAGGGCTGCATTCGCTCGTCATGACGCACAAATGAACGGTCGCAGGACTCTTTGACTTTACCCGTGCATCGGAAAAGCCGCTGCTCCTTTCTCTGAGGGTCTTTCCGCGGCTTCCCGGGGAGAACCCACAGTCGCTGCCTGTTGGAAGGGGCTCATGTCCAATGATCTGCTCCATGCAGAAGCGCTATCGCTTGCCTTTGCGGCATTGCCGGAGACTGTCCGCTCCACAGATGCAGACACCGGGCAGTACGAACGCGCCGCCGAAAACCTCCGCCGGTTCTGTCCGCTGAACGTCGGAAATAGTCAACATCTGGAAGATGCCGATGATATTGCACATGGCCGAATACTCTGAAGAGAACCAGATTTTCCGCGGACTGCTCAGCGATTATACGCCACAGATGGGTTATCCGGATTTTGCGTTTATTTTATCCGTTGCCACGCAGGTTGTCTGGAGAAACTTCTCAGGATGAGGGGTGGGCCGGAAAGAATGAGAAGCATCTTTCCTGATTTCAACCCAAAACACCAGAAAGCGGGATACCTGAGTTTCCCTGCCGCTTGCCCAATCCCGGATGCCTGATGATCTGGTTCCCCTCGAAGCAGGTATTCGCATCATATGGGCAAATGGTCTGCCCCGAGAAAATGTGATTACTGATGCTTCCATCGGCGGGGCGAGATCGAGGTTGAGTCTTTTCGGTCTTTTCTATTGGAGTGACAGATTTCTGAAGAGAACGGTAGCCGCTCTTGTTCGTATGCCCTGAACTCCGTTATGACTAATAACGGATATCCGTGAAATGAAAATCTGCCAGCAGCGTTCACATAACGTCCAAATGTGAAACACATGTTCTTGCATTTGAAACATGGCTAAAGCTAAAAAAAGACTTTAAAAGCAATATGTTATTGATTCATTTGTTTACGACAAGCATATTGCTTAATTAAAATCAAAGCTGGTGAATTTGAGACAGCCAGGCAATTTGTTTACGCGGACAGGTCGGCCAGGAGGCCAAGACCTGATGCCCGAACGCAGGAGCGTCAGACAGCGCGAAAAGGCCTCAGGCCCTGACAGCCAGATAGCCGGCTGCATGCTTCCTGAGAGGGTGGCAGCCGGTGTCCAGCTTCTTCCCCCGCATACCTAAGCTCAGAACAGGATTGCCAATGTCGCTGTCATCAGGGCCGACAGGAAGCATTATGATAGCGCTGCGATACGGCCGCTAACATGCCCTGAGCACTAATTGTGGTTGCAGGGTTTGTAAGCGCAAGTCGTGACGAATTATCTCGCTGAGGCAGATTTCACCGACAAACACACAAGAAAAGAGAGGGCTCAACTGCTGTCATAAGCTGACAGCCACCACAGCCTTCAGATTTCCATAACTTCCCCGTACGCCCCGTAACATGCGCTATCCACCTGCTATGGCGGCGAAACCAAAGACTATTGAGATGCCGAAATTAACATATCGTTTACGTGAATTTTCGCTGCAACAAATATTCAACTACTATGTGCATTCCGAAGCGTTCTGCCACGTCATTAACCCTATATCTTCCATGTCTCTTCCATCTCCTTGGCGATAGCCGGCATGATCATGCCTCCAACGGTATAATCCGACCGTCTTTATGCCGCTAATCTGATAGAATAAACTATGCAGGAAGAGTCGGAAATCGTCCGTGTAAACAAGCAACTGTCGATCCTTTACGAGATAGCGCTCACCGTCGGCAAGTCCCTGGACCTCAGAACGATACTTAATGATGTGCTCCAGAAAATCATCTCGTTTATGGGAGTTGATGCGGGTGTTATATATGTCATCAATGACGAAACTCTCGAAATGATACCGGTGTCGTTTAAGAACCTTTCTGAAAAGGTGGTAAAGGACCTTTGCGAAAACAGGGTAAGGGTCGGTGAGTGCATGTGCGGCAGTATTGCACAATGCAATGAAGAGGTGATTATCCGCGAAAGGGCGTCTGACGACCCGAGGTTCACGAGGGCGGTCCTCAAAAAGGAGGGGATGGAGTTTTATGCTGGACTTCCCCTGAGGGCTAAGGGAAAGGTCGTGGGTGTCTTGTGCGTCATTACGCATAAGCCCTATGCGCCAGGTCCGGAGCTTCTTGATATCCTGAGGGCCGCGACACAGCCCATCGGACTTGCGATCGAAAATGCGCTCATCTTTGAAAATGTCAGGAGAGAGGTATCGGTAAAAGGTCGGCATTTTGGGTTCGATGAGATCATTACGATGAGTCCCTCCATGACGGAAGTCTTGCGGCTCGTCAGGAAGGTTCTGAACGTCCCGGCGAGTATTATTATCTGTGGGGAGAGTGGCACCGGCAAGGAGCTTATCGCGCGGGCTATCCACTATAACAGCATCCGTGCGGGGAAGCCCTTTATTGCGGTAAACTGCGGAGCCCTTCCTGAATCGCTCATAGAGTCCGAGCTGTTCGGCTATATCCATGGCGCCTTCACCGGCGCTACGAATGATAAGAACGGACTTCTTGAAGCAGCTGCTGGCGGCACGCTCTTCCTGGACGAGGTGAATTCTATGAGCGGTCAGCTTCAGCTCAAGCTGCTCAGATTTCTCCAGGACCGCACCTTCTATAAAGTAGGATCGACGGCTCCGGTCACTGTCGATGTCCGGATCATTGCCGCTACAAACCAGAACATCGAAGAAGCCATAAAAAAAGGAGCTTTCAGAGAGGACCTCTATTATAGGCTCAACGTGGTGAAGATAGACCTGCCGTCACTGAAGAATCGCAGGGAAGACATACCACTCCTTGCGCGTTATTTTATACAGAAATACAGCAGAAGTTTCGGTAAGTCGATTCGCGGACTGACGGATCAGGCCTTGCAAATTCTTATGGATCATGACTGGCCGGGGAATGTGCGTGAACTGGAAAACGTGATCGCGCGGGCTGTTATCATGGCAGAGACTCATGAAATTCTGCCTGAGGACCTCCCATCCCAGCGCGCGGCTCAGTTCAGAAGAGGGACCGGATGGAGTTTGGAGGAAGTCGAAAAAGAGCACATTGCGAAGGTGCTCGCCTTTACCAAAGGGGAGATTAAGCGCGCTGCCGATGTCCTCGGCATTAACCCTACGACACTCTGGAGAAAACTTAAAAAAATGAATAATAATAAGGAGCAGCTTCCATAGTTGCAAATTGCACTTTTTCATCGCTCCTGACATTGCAATTTGCATTTTTTATCACCTCCTACGAAAAATCATTATAAACTCTGCGGCCATAATCACTTGTTATCATTAGCTATTTCCCCGGCCAAACGGTCCTGGAATCATTATTGCACATAGCCAAGAGAGACGAGTTCTCAATAAAATATTTCAGGGGAGGAAACTATGTCGCAGGAATCAGTAAAGAAGGCCCTTTTAACGACGATCGAAGCTATACAGAAAAATCCAAAGTGCTCGCATGCCGTGTTCAGGGCCGCCACGGAGTGGGCAGAGGATGTCCGTTGCTTAGTCAAGATCAGGGAATTCGCTCATCTGTCCGTTGATGAACCCGCGGAACTCGGTGGGACGAATGTGGCGCCGAATCCGGTTGAGTTAGTACTGGCCGCACTCGGGACCTGCCAGGAGATCATGTACTCGGCTTACGCTGCAGTAATGGGCATCCAGCTCACAAAGGTCAGCGTCGACGTGAAAGGTTACCTTGACCTCAAAGGGCTTTTTGGCATGGACGAGTCAGTGCCTGCGGGATTCAGGAAGATCTGCTATGAGACGAGCATTGAAAGCCCTGCAGATTCAGAAACGCTCCGGAAACTCGTGCAGGTAGTCGAGTCGCACTGCCCGGTCTACGACACCCTCGCAAGAGCAATAGAGGTAACGGGCTCGGTCTCGCTCAATGGAAAAACTGAAGGAGCCCTCTGCGCGACCGCGTAACCAAGGTGCTGCACAAGCTATAAAGGCATACAAACCGCTGAGGCCCTGAAATGACAGACCTTACCCTTTTGAAAAAATCGCTTCGTAATGCAGGACGAACTCTTTCGGAATCACGTCGTCCGATTTCTGTTGGTTATCAGGTGCATGACGCATCCGTACCGGAAAGGGTACGTCTCTTAATTACCGGGATTATCCTTTAGAAGATTTAGTGTCCCAGAAAGCGCTTCTTTCTGCGGGGGGGTATGCAGAAACTGCATACCCCCTGCGTCCAGCCGGTCTAACAAATACGAGACGATGCCTATGACCGCTTCTTTTTTTGGTCCCCTCCGGTAAAATGAGCTTTCCTCGGCCGCCAGCCGAATGAGACAACAAACGGAAAGCGACTCAGGAGGTCGCCAAAAGAAACGACAATGATTCCGGCAATCGCCGCGAGCATGAAGATAAACGGCAGCAGAACTGCATAGGCAAGGACCATCCCATCCGTTGTTTCTGCACCGGAGAGAAGAGCGTGGAGCTGCGGCGCAGCCAGCAGAGTCATCCCCGCAACGACCAGTGATTTATTGAACATATTCATATCATATCCTCCTTGTTATTTGTCTCCCCCTGGTTGACTTTTCTCGGAGGAAGAAGTGAAAGGCAGCCCCTTCACTGCCTCTATCTAAAAACAGGGCACCCAGCGTGACTATTGGACATATCAGAGGGAAAGTCGATATTGACCGCTCAGCAGTTTCACTCTCCGACGACCAACGAGCAGGTCAGAGATAACGCGATCTGGATGCGCGATTACATGATGTCCGTTGCTCCGGGCTCGGGCAGCAGAGGGGATTATGGAGGAGAGAGGGCGAACCCCCAGTATTCAGGCCGGCAGATCTCCCACCGGGGTTGAACTATGGGCAGTATCGCTTCCATGAGTTTCACTTCCGCGGGTACCGGTCCGCAACAAAAAAGACTGAACCCGCTAAAGCCTCATTTCCTTCGGCAGCTCGGCCATCTTATCACCGCTAAGACCCGCTGCCTTCCGCGCGCCCCTCACGGTGCGTTTAACTTATTCGAGTATCTATAATTATTTCATCACTTTTCCACAATGGAAGCAAATTAATTTCGTTAATCGATTTATAAGTATTTTGGCTCTATACGTAGATATCCTTGGCTATGCCCGTTGAAGGCTGCTTCTCAATGAGAATGTTTCAGAAATGTTGATTTTCACTTGGAATTCATGGCATTACCATACGCTATCAAGGTTTCTCTTGCAGGAAAGGGATCGAACACCACAACTGAACTTCTCAAACATCTGCTGGAGGGAAAGCGCATAATTAAATAATATATTTATTTTTTAGAGTTATGTTCTTTTTGAAAGGTATTTATCGTGAGGTAAAATAAAAAGTTTCAGTTATGCACAAAGATTATAACAAAAGACAATGCTGAATCATGCTCTGCCGAAGAGGTATAGTATTGCTCTACCTTTTTAATGCACATCGTAACAGGAGCATATGGACATAATTATTAGAAAAGAGACGCCGGATGATTTCCAGCAGGTTGCCAGAGTTATTGAAATGGCTTTCCGTCAGAAGAACGAAGCAGTGCTTGTTGAGAAATTAAGACATAACATCAACTACAACGCAAACCTGTCCATTGTTGCTGAGTACAATGGAAATGTTATCGGTCATATACTCTTCTTCCCCATAGTAATTCGAAAAGGGGAAACAAGTATGGCATCACTGGCACTTGCACCGCTCTCTGTATCCCCCGAGTTCCAGAAGATGGGAGTTGGAGGGAGACTTACTCAGGAGGGATTAAGAAAAGCGAGGGAGATAGGCTTCACTTCAGTAATTGTGCTCGGTCATCCCGAATACTATTCAAGTTTCGGGTTTGTTCCTGCTCGCCAATGGGGGATAACTGCTCCGTTTGAAGTGCCCGAAGATGCTCTTATGGGTATCGAGCTTGAAGAAGATGCTTTGAAGAATGCAGCAGGCGTGGTTGAATACCCACAGGAGTTTTCGGAAGTATGAACCTGATCAAAAATACAGTGCTAAAAACAGAATTTGTACAATCAAATCTCGACTATTGCAGCTAACACTCGTCAGCCATTCTTCCTCCGAATAGCTGTCTGTTCAACCCTGTATCCCGGTCATAAATGCCTGTAGTCCTATTTTAAGGAGCTGTGCCGTTTTCTTCTGTCCATGGAAGGGCAGGAAAAGATTGCTAATCATACGCGCAGACAGCCTCCTGCACAGCTTCGTAGCTGCTTCCTGAAGGTATAGCCTCCCAGGAGGCATGTTCATGCTGCACAGAGTGAATTATATTGCTATTTGCGTCATACAGGATTGCGATCAATTCCCGATGCTTGTTCTTCAAACAATCTATTTCTGTCAGATAACCGGTATGATCATACGCGAGGGCCAGATCGTCCCTGCCCTTGTCCATCAGAAGCGTGCCGGCATCGGACAGGGGGCCCGTATCCTTGGCGGGTACGACCTTAATCCAGAGGCTGACGGTAGTCTTGGAAGGGTAGACGATGCTCTTCTTTTTGATAGAGACATCCTTATTCAGCGGACTCCATCCTTGCTTGCCGACATCGGCGATGGCATCTACGCAGGCCGCGGATAAGAAGCCCATGAGCACTGCTGCTACTGCCACTATGGGGAGTCTTTTCATGGCTCTGCCTCCTTTAGCTGAGATCATTTCGGCGGAAAATCTCTTATTTCGTCCTGCCGTTGCCGTACATGTCATGGCATACAGCAGATACCGACCCCTCAGGCATGCACAGCCAGCGAGGTGCTTCGGCGCAGGCCTGTGCCGGACCTTCGGCAATAACGCCTGCTAGATGAGGAATGTGACATGTCAAACAGGTGACCCTGTTCCTGCACAGATAATGAAATATTTCTTTATGGAATGCGCCCTGCTGATTTCATATAACCGCCCTGATGAACATGGCTACATCTGCCTGGCTACATCGTTTTTTCTCTCCTCCTCTTGCGGTTTTTTTCATCGCACATGACCCGTACGCGGATACCCTGTCGCTTCAGACTGGGAAGATATTCACATATCCAGATGAAACAAGGATGAAGGACCGGTTAATTAATGTTCATGCTGAAGATTCTTCAGGGAGCAGGCAGAAGAGCCTGGATGACAGACCGGTCCGAACCTGCGGTGCACGCAAGCAGAGAATGCAGGTTGTTTTCAGGGAAGCAGTTATGCGACGATGGGCGTACTTTACCAGGGATGACAACATCAGGATGTGAATGAAGTCGGTAGTGCTTGATCTGTCACCCGTTGTTCTCATTGACGCATAGCAACGAGATATGCTATATTATAAAAAGAATTTTGGAAGTTTTTGCCGTTTATGAGGCCACAAAGACTTTTGACTTTGTGG
>DKBO01000181.1 GCA_002448975.1 Nitrospiraceae bacterium UBA6898 | reverse complement strand
GCTCATTCCAGAATTGCTCAAATTTACGACGGCACCCTTCAATATTTCATCTGCTGTCGGCGGTTTAAGCATATATTCCATGTCGGCGTGATAGGCATACCGCGCCTGTCTTCTCTTCTCGTCATGTGAACACATATTCCCTCCTCCCGCAGATACTATCACCAAACAGCAGTCCGGTCAATACCGTGTATTGATGACCCCATGATCACATTTCAGTTTGACGTT
Organism: Nitrospiraceae bacterium UBA6898; assembly: GCA_002448975.1. GTDB lineage: Bacteria > Nitrospirota > Thermodesulfovibrionia > Thermodesulfovibrionales > UBA6898 > UBA6898. The sequence continues at coordinate 6,568 of DKBO01000181.1, read as the reverse complement.
CACTACCGGCGTCTCCGGGCAAACAAAGCAGGGTGCCGCCTCCTCATAAAATTCGCCATACTGCACACGCTGCAGGCTGCCTCACACCGGCCGAGGTTCATCCCATGTTATCCTTTCTGCTTCCTTTATACAGCTGGTATTCAAGCAACCTGCATTCGATCGGACCATTAAAGAAAAGCAGCTTCCTGCTGGTCCGAAGCCCGATCTTCTTTGCAAGATCCGCATTTCCGGTGAAGACATAGCCTCGATACCCCTCGCACTTCTGCTTCAGAAAGTCTCCTATCCTTCTGTATACCTGTTCAAGATCCGCATTCTTGCCCATGCGTTCACCGTATTCGGGATTCATGAGCAATACTCCTCCTCCGTCCGGTATCTCGGTATCCGCGAAATCAGACCTTCCGAACTCGATCAAGTGTTCAACACCGGCAGTGCGCGCATTTCTCCGTGCAGCGCCTATCGCTTCATTGCTGATGTCCGTTGCGATGATCCTGCTGTCCAGTCTGTTCTTTATCCGCCTTTTTGCGCCAGCCCGCAGTTCGCTCCATACCTCGGGACGGTATCCCTTCAGGTGCATGAAGCCGAAATTTTCCCTCAGGATCGCCGCGGGTCTGTTCAGTCCCATAAGAGCTGCCTCAATGGCAAGCGTACCGCTTCCGCAAAGGGGATTGATAAAGGTGCATTCATCATGCCATCCCGTTGCCATGACAAGAGCCGCAGCCAGCGCTTCCTGAAGCGGAGCCTTCCATGGGACTTTCCGGTACGCTCTCTTTGAAAGCGGTTCTCCCGAGGTGTCGATGTATACCGCACCGGCGTCGCCCTGCCAGTGGAGATGGATGACGATCCTGTCCCGCTCCGGGCCCGAATTCGGACGGCTGCCGAATTTCTTCATGAACCGGTCGGCAATGGCGTCCTTACACCTCTGGTTAGCATAACGGCTATTGTCAATGCTGGGAGTTTCGACCGTCGAGGTGATACTGAAGTACCCGGCAATGGGTATGATCTCCTCCCATGCAATGGCGTTGATATTACGGTAAAGGGCATCCGGATCGAGCGCTGTGAATTCTGCGATGCGGAACAGGACCCTGAGTCCGGTCCTGAGATGCAGATTCATATCCATGGCGTCTTTCATGCTGCCTTCGGTCTCCACNNGCATCGACCCCCCGGCTGCAGGTCACGAAAATCCTGCTGTTTGCCAATGCCTACTCCCGCGCGTCGCCCGCGGAACGCTTCGTCGCCCTATTCTTTGGCATGAATTCGGCAAAGACCCTGAAATGCTCATTGATGAGGAAGCGTATCTCCTCCGGGCTGTCCACGATGGAAAAGAGTGCAAAGTCCTCTTTACCAATGGTCCCGTTTGCCACAAGCGTGTTTTTCATCCAGTCAAAAAGTCCCTTCCAGTACTCTGAACCGTACAGGATGATCGGAAACGACTTGATCCTCTTCGTCTGGGCAAGGGTAAGCGCTTCGAACAGTTCATCCATGGTCCCGTATCCCCCCGGAAAAATAATATAGGCAAGGGCATATTTGATAAACATCAGTTTCCTGATAAAAAAATACCGGAAGGAAAGGCTGATATCCTGGTATTTGTTCGGCAACTGTTCTGCCGGTATCTCAATATTCAGCCCTATGGAATGCGCCTTGCCCTTCTTGGCCCCTTTATTGGCGCCCTCCATTACGCCCGGTCCGCCGCCGGTGATGATCGCAAAGCCGTCATCAGCAAGCATCTTTGCCACAGTTACGGCATCGTCATAATACTTCTGCCCCGGGCGCATCCGCGCACTTCCGAAGATCGAGACGGCCGGCCCGATGTCATGCAGGGTCTCAAATCCCTCCACCAGTTCAGACTGTATTCTGAAAACGCGCCATGTTTCTGATGTCTTGAGGTCTTCCATCCGCCTACTCTCCTGTTATCGCAATTTCAGTTCGTTCAGGAGTCTGGTGAAATCAAACTCCTTATCCATGATCTCTTTTGTCTTTGTCACTTTTTTCTGTTCACGGATCCTGATCTTGCCAAGCACGGATTCGATCTTCTCGACGGTCGAATACGTGTCATAATGCACGGAGATGACCGGTGTTCCAATCATCTTCGCCTTGCCGATGATTACGTCATTCGTATAGGGACCCCCGGTAAGGATAATGCATTTCGTCGATGTTTCAAGTGCGGCAATCTGGATATCAGCCCGGTGCGCTCCGGTGATCACCGCCTTGTTCGGCGTTCTCCTGAAATACTTGAGCGCGCTGTCAACGTCCATGGCGCCGATGGAGAAGGAATCAATGAATTCGTCAAGACCCTCTTCGCAGCAGATCACCCTGCCGTCCAGTATCTCGTTCAGCTGCCGGACGGTGATCGAATCGAGCAGGATGTCCCGGTGAAGGGCTGCATAGACGGGCATCCCGCCCTTTTCGAGAAATGGCCGCACAACGTGCTTTACATAATCATGTGCCGCCTGCGGTACCTTATTGATCACGACACCCATGAAGTTGCTCCCGAGCAATTCCCTTGCACCTGCGACGGAATCGATGGAACTGTCACCGTTCCATGGTTCGACGACCAGTGTCCGCGCATCGAGATGCCGGATCAGTTTCAGGCTGTTAATGCCGAAGGTTGCACCTTCATAAAGATCAGCCGCACCGCCGACAAGAACGACATCCTTGCCGCTTATAGCGTCAAAGGCTCTTCTGACATCAGCGAACCGGTCAGAAGGCAGTCCCTTCAGAAGGCTGTTCTGCAGTTCAGGAGTAGCAACAAAGGGGGACACGACCTCCGGAGGTTCACTGATCTCAAGCGCCTTTCTCATGAACTCGGCGTCGGCATCGATGAGCCCGCCATCCTGCTTCAGGGGAATCCTGCCAAAGGGCTTGATATAACCGATCGACAGTCCCTTTTCCCTGAACAGGAGTCCCAACCCCAGCGTGATCAGGCTTTTGCCCGAGTACCCTGACATGGATGAAATATAAAGATATTGCATGTACGCTCCTTCCGTATAGCGCTGACAGTTAACGACAGAAAGGCCTATGCCCCATGCGATGCAATCCCTGATGCATGCCGGGAACCAGGATGCAGGCATGACGCCCATTTCCCTGCTGGCACCTCCCACTCTGTCGGCTGCACTGTGGCACACTGCACCTGAGAGGATATCGCCAGCCTTCGCAGTTACGGGGCATCTGCGGTTATTCATGACTGCATCGCCGAGCGACCGCGGATCACGCCATGGACCGATCGTTGGCACAGCCTCCGGGCAAAAAGGGAAGCCGGGCACGTTAAAATCATACTAAAGAACCGGACATATGGCAAGGAGAGCAACCGCTGGCCGCCGCAGGACAGCGCAGTTGAGATTAATGCTCAGGAACGTTAATATACATGCATATATTCAATTATATTCGGAGGCATGCATGGTCGTAGGAACGCCCTTTCTCACCGTTGAACAGATTCAGAAAAAGAACCGAGAGCTTGCAGACATGATATCGGCCGACTACAGAGGGAAAAACCTTCTCGCCGTCGGCATCCTGAAGGGTGCATTTATCTTCTTCAGCGATCTGGTCAGACTCATACGGGTGCCGCTGACGATTGACTTCATCATTGCATCAAGCTATCTGAAGGCGGAAACATCGGGGGAAATCAAGGTTCATTATCATCTCAGGGAGGACATTTCCGGCAAGGACGTCCTCCTCGTCGAAGACATCGTGGACACCGGCATTACCCTCAATTATCTCAGGGAGCGCATCCTGAATGCGCAACCACGAAGTCTGAAAATCTGCACGTTCCTCAACAAGAAGGAACGGAGAGAGGTCGATGTGCCGATCGACTATGTAGGGTTCGAGATACCGAACAAATTTGTTGTCGGCTACGGACTTGACTACGACAATAAGTACCGGAACCTCCCCTATATATCCATCTTCAAAAATATCGCATAATTCCACGGAGGCAATCCATGTTCGAACTTTCAGTTGAAGTTACCTTTTCCGCAGCACATCAGCTCAGGGGATATCAGGGAAAGTGCGAAAACATGCACGGACATAACTGGAGGGTCCAGGTGAGCGTGACCGGACAAGAGCTGAATAATATCGACATTGCGATCGATTTCCACGATCTGAAACGAATGGCACGTGAAGTGATCGCTCCCCTCGACCATGCCTATCTGAATGACCTTTTTCCCTTCACGGAGAAGAACCCCTCTTCGGAAAATATCGCGAAATGGATATTTGACAGTCTGAAAAAGAAGATCACGGAAGAGAACGTCGGGGTCTCTGCGGTAACGGTATGGGAATCGGATACCGCATCAGCAACCTATTATGAGTCTTGATCCCGGCATGGCCGAGGAGATCGTTTCCCGCGCTCTCAGAGACGGAGCCGACCAGGCGGAACTGTTCTTCAGATCGTACAGGAACGTTTCGGTCGAGATAAAGGATCAGGCAGTAGAGTCGCTCTCGTCGTCGTTCAGTGCGGGATACGCCATGCGGGTAATCCGGAACAGCAGGCTCGGGTTCTCCTTCTCAACGGATATCCATGAAGTGCGGCAGGTCATCGCTCGCGCCATTGAAGCATCCGAATCAGCTGACAACGATCCCTTTCTCAGCTTCGCCGCGGAGTCTCCCATGTCTGAAGTCCGGATCTATGATGAAAGCATCCGGAACATGAGAGAAGATGACGCCATAGGCATGGCTCTGCAGATCGAGAAGGCTGCCTATGATGCCGACAGCAGAATAAAACGGGCAAGAAAACCGTCGGCTTCGTTCACGGTCTCAGAAACGGTGATCGCAAACTCCTGTGGGATAAACGCGCGGTATGACGCAACCGCCTGTTCGGCACAGATCACGGTTGTTGCCGAATCGGGAGGGGAAAGCCAGACCGGGTGGGACTATGGTGGCTCCCGATTCCTGAAAGACCTCGCGTTCGAGGAAATAGGCAGGACCGCTGCGGCTTCGGCAGTTAGGCTCCTCGGTTCAAGAAACATACGGGGGATAAAAGCTGACGTCATACTCGACAATACCGTGGCCCATGAGTTCCTGGGTATCTTTGCCTCTTCTCTTTCTTCCGATGCGGTGCAGAAAGGCAAGTCGCTCCTAAAGGACAGGCTGCATTCCCGCGTCATAAGCTCCCGGATCAATATCACCGACAGCGGTCTCCTTCCGGGCAGGCTGGGGAGCAGACCGCTTGACGATGAAGGCGTCGCAACACAGTCCACGCCGCTCGTGCATGAAGGCATGCTTCTTTCCTACCTCTTCAACACCAATACGGCGAACAAGGCAAAAACAGTCTCAACAGGCAATGCAATACGCGGAAGTTTCTCCTCGCTCCCGTCCGTTGGTGTCACGAACCTCTTTATCGAGGCTTCGGCAGCCTCTGCCTGCATTCCGCGGCGCAGTCTCTTCAGCGCCATGCAGAAAGGCCTGTATGTCGTTGATGCCATGGGCATCCATACGGCAAACCCCATATCAGGGGATTTCTCCATAGGCGTTTCCGGCCTCTGGATCGAAAATGGCGAGGTCGCGTTTCCGGTAAAAGAGGCGGTGATCTCCGGCAATCTGCTGGATTTCTTCAGTAAGGTCTCCGCGATCGGTGATGACATGAGGTTCTTCGGCGCTGTCGGTTCACCGAGTCTGATCATATCAGATATCGATATAAGCGCCTGAGCTCTGCATGTACGGTTACACATCCCGGAGCCTCCGCATCGATCTCTCATCCGGCAGGACAGATATCGTCGATACCCCTGCGGCACTCATGCAGAAGTTCATCGGCGGCAGAGGGGCAGGGGTCGCCCTGACAGGAAGAAAGGCTATGGAAAATTTTGATGCACCGTCGATGCCGCTCATCTTCGCATCCGGCCCTCTCGTTGCAACGGAAGCGCCGACCTCCGGAAGATCGTCCGTGATTTCCCGCTCGCCCCTTACCGGAACCATTTTCGACTGCTCTGTGGGAGGAAAGTTCGGTACGGAACTCAAACTTGCTGGATTCGACCTTATCGAGATCACCGGGATCGCCAGCACACTCAAGATGATCAGTATTAACGATCAGGACGTCACGATATCGGATGCCTCGCCTCTTGCAGGGAAAAATGTGACGGAAGTTCGGAAGGCTATCGGTGCGGACGGTGCCGATGCCGTAATCGGCATCGCAGGCGAAAGACAGGTACGCTTCTCTTCCATTGTCTTTGACGGTCATTATCTTGCGGGCAGAGGCGGCATGGGAGCTGTCATGGGGGCGAAGAACCTCAAGGCGATCAGGGTGAAGGGAACCGGTTCTGTCAGCGTCTACGACACCTCAGATCTCCGTGCAAGCCGGGAGGAGATTATGAGACTGCTCAGGGCATCGCAGGCAGTATTCGGCGAGCTCGGCATCTCAGCATACGGAACCGCCGCCCTGGTTGATCTGATTCATGCACGCCGCATGGAGCCGACGGGCAATTTCCGGCAGACCTTTTATGATTTCTCCGCCGCCTATTCCGGTTATGCACTCAAGAACCGCTTCCACTCGAAGAAGACCGGTTGCAGAGGGTGCCCTATCCTCTGCAAGAAGCTCGGCGAACAGGGTGAAGTGATCCCGGAATATGAGACGGTATCCCATTTC
>DKBO01000042.1 GCA_002448975.1 Nitrospiraceae bacterium UBA6898 | reverse complement strand
GTCCACGGCGTGGTCGTCCAGATGATGACGAAGACCTTCTTACCCCTGAGTTCAGGCATATATTTTTCGACATTCTCATCGTCCAGCACAAACTTGACGAATACCGAAGGGGATTCCTTATCCGTATATTCCACCTCCGCCTCTGCGAGAGCAGTTATGCACGAGGGACACCAGTGGACAGGTTTATTCCTCTTTTGCACATAGCCCTTCCTGACAAACGTCTGGAACTCCCGTACGATCGAGGCCTCGTAATCAAAGGTCATGGTAAGATATGGCCGCGACCAGTCGCCAAAAACCCCGAGACGCGTGAACTCATCCCTCTGGATGTCAACGAACTTCGCCGCATACTCTCTGCAGAGCTGACGCTTTTCCAGGACTGCGACGGTATTTTTCTTCTCTCCCAGGTTCTTGTCCACCTGCAGTTCAATCGGCAGGCCATGACAGTCCCATCCGGGAATGTACGGCGCGGAAAATCCCTTCATGATCTTGTACTTGACGATCACGTCCTTCAATATTTTGTTCAGCGCATGCCCCATATGGATGTGCCCGTTTGCATAGGGGGGGCCGTCGTGCAGGATGTATGGCGCCGCACCGCGGTTCTTCTCCTGCATCCGCGCATAGATATTCCTGTTCTCCCAGTCCCGGAGCATTTCGGGTTCCCGCTGGGAAAGGTTAGCCTTCATCGGGAAATCTGTCTTGGGAAGGTTTAGTGTATCTTTGAAGTCTCTTGTCATGGCCGGCTGTAATACCACCTTTTCATTATGTTGCGAACCGAGCTGGTCCTGTGCTGCGGCATGCTCCGCCGGATACTCCGGACGTTGTCCTGCCGTCAGTCCTGCAGCACCAGACGGCTGCCTGTGCGGATTGATCACCCAGATGCTGCCAAAATCCTGCTCCTGATAAACTCGTGCCATACCGAGCCTGAGAAGCTCAAGGAGCGCCAGAAACGTAACGATAAGCTGCACCCGCCCCCCGGCGTCCGAAAAGAGCTCCTCGAACCGAACTGCATCGACATGCTCAAGCCTTTCGGCTATATGCATCATGCGGTCCTTGACGGTGAGCGTTTCCTTGGTAATGGTCCTGACCTCAGGTGGTGCGGTATCAAGGATCCTTTTGAATGCGCCAAGCAGATCGAAGAGGTTGATGTCGAACAGATAAAGCTCCTGCTGCTCTTCCGCCTTCTGCGCATCAAATTCTGTCTTTTCACGGCCAAAGATCTTGAGCGCTTCATCCTCCTTTTCCTTCAGGATACCGGCAGCATCCTTGTATGCCTGATACTCGAGGAGGCGCTGCACGAGTTCAAGGCGCGGGTCTTCCAACTCCTCCATCGGCGCTTCTTCGTCAGGAGGCAAAAGCATCCGGGACTTGATGTGGATCAGGGTTGCAGCCATGACCAGAAACTCTCCGGCAATCTCCAGATCCAGTTCTTTCATCATTCCGATGTACGTGAGGTACTCTCCCGTGATAAGGGAAATGGGGATATCGTAAATATCCACCTTGTTCTCCCTGATGAGATGGAGAAGGAGATCAAGCGGGCCTTCGAATACCGGCAGTTTTACGTTATAGACATCTTCCATGGTTCGCCGTAAGGGTTCCTTTCGCGTGGATATTGTAACAGATTGAATGGGAATTTGGCCTCTCTTTGATTTGCTTTCATCGCAAAAGAATAGTATGCTTACTTCATGAGGCGATACGCCCTGTCGCTCGCGTTTTTCCTGGCTTTTCTGCTTCCCGGCCATTCTTGGGGGGAGATCGTTCAGCATTTTGATGCGGCGGGAAATCTTGTTCCCGCAATACGAAAATCGTTGCCGACTCTGGCACACAAATCTCAGAAATACTCGGTCGCCCAAAGTCTGGGTCTCCGACCCGACATCCGGTATGAGTTCTATCCCGTTTTCGGCAAAACCTTTGCCGAAATCGTCAAATCGGCAGAGGAGAATGGTCCATTCAATAAGAAGACCCGGAAGCGTCAGACATCGGCCTTTGCCTGGTCAATGGGCTGGAGCTATCAGTTGTCCTATGCCTCGGAGTATGATGAGGAAAACGATAAAGTCCATGTTGACATCCTCGTCCATGATATTACGATCACTTATGACATCACCATTACGCTTCCCGTGCTCACTGATGACTCGTCACTCAATGACATTGAAAAAGAACTTTGGAAGAACTATATTGCCGGGATTCTTGAAGCTGAACATGGCATGGTAAAGATTGTCAAGGATGACACCCAGGAGAATATCATCCGGCGTATGGGGGATGTTGCCTATCTCATGCTTGATGGGGAACAGGAAGAGGATGCGGAAAAGCTCGTCGAACGATATGTGAAAGAGGAAACAGCCCGCATCGGCAAAGAAACCATCATGCAGATCCAGGAAAAACTGGATCAGTATGAGAAGAAAGGCGAAGAAAAAACAGCGCCGGATTCACCGGAACAGAGCGGGAAAAAACCGCATTAGCACGTCAGACAGCGATACGTTTCAGGGCAAGTGTTCTGCCGACCTTTTCACCCGTCTCCCGGGAAGCCTTTCCTATGGCTGCACGCAGAGCATCCCTACGTGTTTCATGGAACCACCTTCCGGCAGGCGTTGCAAAGAACTGCATGGCGGCCCTGATCTCGTCGTCCGTAACATCCCGGTACTGGCATGAGAGGGAATGCAGGATATGTCTCGTCAAGTGCTCGCGCGGCATGCTTCGCACATTTTCTACGAATGCATCGATCTCGGAAGAGCTCATGGAGCTTCGGTCAGCCAGCTGAGACTGCATGCCCTTGAGCATCTCGAACAGGGACCGGGAAACGATATCGACGTTGAGATCTGTCATGCCGAAAGCCCTTTCCATATCCTCAATGATCTTTTGCCGCCGTTCCGGCAGTTTCTCATACATATTCTCACATGCCCCTGACTGCGGTAACCTTTCCGCGGTGGTTGCCCCAAAGTCACCTGTTGCCATCTTCCTTCCCAGCGGAGACTTCAGCCACTGGATAACAGCACGTATATATGCCCTGTTGAATCGGGCACTGAAGGCACTGACCAGAGAGGGATAGAGCCTACCCTGTCCGAAGGAGTCCCTGATTATGGCGTGCAGATCCTGTTTTGTCCTTTCCTTGCTCATGACTCCCTGGACATCAGGGACGCTGCTCACCACGATATCGACATAATATGCCATCTGCTGCCTGGTTCCGGAAAGCGCAAGTGCGTCATGAATGAACCGCTCTTCTTCATCGGAGCGACCGGCATGCGCAGGGACCTTATCCGAGCTGAAGTCAGGATCGATCAGGTATGCCGCATCAAAATATTCACGTGATTTTTCAAAGTCGCTGAGCTGGTAAAATGCGTATCCGAGCATATAATAGCCGGCAGGGTCAGGCGTGCGGGAAACATACTGCTCAAGATACGGAATAGCGTTCCGGTATTCCCTGCTCTTAAAGTAACTGACCGCTTTTTCATAGGTCTCATCATAGGCATGTCCGGCCGAACTGAGGAAACAGAGCAATACCACACAGACACGGGTAAGATGTCTCATCATGGGGTATTCCTGATTGCCATGCGGAACATTTCTGCTATTTTACCCGAAATCCATCCGCGCAGGCCATGAAAATCAGCTCGCGGTCAGCAATTGCATATCTTTTGACGGAATCTGCAGCCAAGGACAAAGGCAATCACACTGCAGCATGGGAAACAGCCGGAGGATAACGGTGCACGCTCCTTTGTCCGCAGGGGAAATGTTCTCGGCGCAGTAAAAAAAAGGCGCATCCCTCAGGATGCGCCTTGGAGAGACCGTCTTCTTCAGGCTGTCACGGAGGCAGTTTCAACTTGCTTCAGCCAGAGAAGCCTTGACCCCTGTACAATTGATCCGGTCGTATCACCGATAAATACCTCTGCGTCGACATCGTGTCCAATATCCTTCTTAAAGGGCTGAAAAGCGATTTTTGCCTTTCCCTTTGCTGCCTTCTTGACGTCCGAGTCCTTGACGGGCTTCAGTACCGTGCCCATTGCTTTTGCAACGGCGATGAAAATATCGCCATTCTGCCTGGCATCTCCGGAAGGTTCACACACTCTTGTGACCTTCTTGATCCTGCCAAGATAATCAATGATCGAACCTTCCGATTCAAGCGCCGAAGTTGCAGGGAAGACGACATCTGCTTGTGCCGCAAGTCCTGTCATGTGAGACGCCTGGACAACCAGGAATCCCGTGTCGGGTCTCTTGCTGACCGGCACTTCACCCACTGCATATATTGCCTTGGTCGGTGACGACAGGATATCCTGAAATTTCTTTCCGCCGGATGTCAGGCCCACGGCAACGACACCTTTTGCATTTGCCTCCAGAGGAACCGCCACGGCCTCTCCCTTCAGCAGGGAGAGGTTCGCTGCTGCTTTGAACAGTGACGGGCTGGCGAGAATGACCGGTTTCTTCGATGCCAAAAAGAGATCGGCAGCGCCCATGGCCTCGTCCGAAGGATTCACCGCAGCAAGAGCAGAAACCATTTCCTTCGGAGCCTTGGCACCCTTGGCTATCAGCGCCTGCCCGAGTTCCATCAGCATCTTGACCTCATCCCCCTTCAGGAACGCCGAGGCCGCAGAGGCGATCCTCGGTTCTCCGGAGTTGATGACGATGAGCTTCGCTCCGTCGTTGTTCATCTTTTTCCTGACCACGGCATCCAGCGCAGGCAACACCCGCTTCCACTGATCAGGCGCGGTTCCGGCAATGATGAAAAGGTCTGCTGCGTCAAGGTCTGCAGTACCTCCCATCATGGCCTCCTCATCAGAATAGAGACTTACCGTCGAATCAATATTCTTCGTTTTCACCACATCAGAAGCGAGCTTTTTCAGCAGCAATGCGTCTTCGTTCAGGATAGAACCGCTGGTCACAAATGCTGCATCCGCACCCGCATCCTTGGTGTTCTTTGCCGCAAGGGCAATGGCATCCTCCCAGGTCGTCTCCTTCAGTTCTCCACCAACCCTCTTCANNGCGCAGATATACCGTTCAACGCTCCCTTCCGGGGCCCCCGCAACAACCTTTGCAGCCATGCCGTCTTTTGTCGAGACGGTTATACCGCAGGCATTGCCGCAAGCAAGACAAACCGTGTCGGTCTTTTCATATTCCCACTCGCGGCCTTTTCTCCAGCGGTCAGCCTCAAGAATGGCGTTTACGGGGCACGCATCAATGCAACTGCCGCAGAAGGTGCAGCCCGATTCCTGAAGCGGCCTGTCCATCGCCGTCACCACCTTGGCCCCGACCCCCCTGCCGGTGAACTCAAGGACATCAGTCCCCTGGCCCTTGCATACCCTGATGCACCTGCTGCAGAGCACGCAGTACTCGGGGTCGCGTTTCACAAACGGGTTCGCCTCATCCGTGGCATAGCCAAATTTCTTCCGGGTGAAGCTCGACTCTTTGATCCCGAAGTCATAGGAATACTGCTGGAGATTGCATACGCCGGCCTTTGTGCAAGTCATGCAGTCAAGAGGATGCATGGAGAGAATAAGGTCAATAACGAATTTCCTGATCTCCTGAACCTTCTCGGTAGAGGTGGATATGCTCATGCCCTCCTTGACCCTGGTATTACAGGCAATCAGCGGTGCTTTCCCGCCTTCAGCTTCAACCACACAGAGCCGGCAGGCGCCGATCCCCTTCATTCCCTTCATATAACAGAGATTCGGGATATGAATGCCTACCGTTTCCGCGGCATCTATGAGGTTCGTGCCTTCTGCGACCGTTACATCTTTTCCGTCTATCTTCAGATTTACCTTGTTTGCCATATCATCCTCCTCTTTAAACCAGAGCTGCTTTATTTTCTTCAATTTTTTCTATCGCGCCATAGGTGCATGCCGTAAAACAATCACCGCATTTCACACATCGCTTCTGCCTGATTTCAAACGGCAAATATCCTGAACGGTAGGACACCTTTTTTTCACCCAGTATTGCATTGTACCTACAGGCCTCCTGACAGAGACCGCAAAGAACACACTTCTCGGGGACCACGCGGTAAATGACATAGGAAGTGCATTCGTGTTCTTCGCAGTGACCTTCGAGATGCTCCTGGAATGATGCCGTTTTCAGCGCGGTGAGGAGGAATTTGGCGGTATCCTTGCCTTTTATGCATCGTGACCCTTCGAGCATCTGGTCGGCAATCCTCTGGACCGCGTCGACATCCGCCTGCTTTCCCGTGCCGGCGGCGATCTTCTTTAATCGCACCAGCGCTTCATAGCTGCCGAGGGCACAGGGATGGCATTTGCCGCACATCGGTTCCGAAAGGAACTCCTCCACAAATACCAGGGATCTCTGGATCGGACACTTGAGATCCTTTACCGCGGCCAACACATCCTTCATATCTTTTTTGGTCGCTTCCTCTATCTTGGGGGTTTCGCTCATACAACCTCCTGTTTCACAGCACGTCTTGCCTGTTTCTCCACCTTTACCGCATTGATCGGGCAGGCGGCATAGCATGCCTTGCACTTGGTACAGTAGTCCTGATCAATGAAATAGCTGTCCTGCGTCTCCTTCACGGCATCGAAGGCACATGCCTCCTTGCAGAGACCGCAGAGGAAGCATTCTTCATGTTCTATCCTAAATTTGCCGAGCCCGCTGCATGCTTTGGCACGGCAGTATTTATCATGGATGTGCTCCTCGTATTCCTCCCGGAAGTACTGCATGGTGGTGAGTACCGGGTTCGGTGCACTGTTTCCAAGACCGCACAATGCGCCGTCCTTGATAAGCTTTCCGATCTCCTCCAGACGTTCAATGTCTCCCGCCTCACCCTTGCCGGATGTTATCCGCTGGAGGATCTCGAGCATCTGATAGGTCCCGATCCTGCACGGCGGACATTTTCCGCATGACTCGGACTGGCAGAACGAGAGGAAGTACTTGGCAACATCGACCATGCAGTTGTCCTCATCCATGACGACCATGCCGCCCGAACCCATCATCGAGCCGACACTCGCCAGCGAATCGAAATCAACGGGCAGGTCGAGATGCTGCTCAGGAATGCAGCCACCCGAGGGGCCGCCTGTCTGGACAGCCTTGAATTTCTTATCGTTCATCAAACCACCGCCAATGTCGTAGATGATCTCCCTGAGGGTGATCCCCATCGGGACTTCGACAAGACCGGTGTTGACGACTTTGCCGGTAAGGGCGAAGACCTTTGTGCCGGGAGAGGTCTTTGTGCCGATGCCCAGGAACCAGTCGGCACCCTTCTCGATTATCGGGGGCACGCACGCATAGGTTTCGATGTTGTTGAGGTTGCTCGGATAGCCCCATGGGCCGCCTCCCCGCTCGGACAGCCGCGGGGGCCGCGGCCGCGGAAAACCTCGTTCTCCCTCAATGGACGCGACCAGGGCAGTGGACTCGCCGCAGACGAAAGCACCGGCGCCCTCACGGATATCGATCGTGAAATTAAGCCCGCTGCCAAGGATGTTCTTGCCGAGCAGACCAAGGTCCTCAGCCTGTTTGATGGCAAGGCTAAGATTCTTGACCGCAAGCGGATATTCATGCCTGACATATATCATCCCGTATTCAGCGCCGATTGCGTATGCACACAGGAGCATACCTTCAAAAAGACTGTGAGGATCGCCTTCCATGACCGAGCGATCCATGAATGCACCCGGATCGCCTTCGTCTCCGTTGGCAATTACGAACTTGACCTTTGTCTTGTCGCCCTTCGTATGCTTCCACTTCTTGCCTGCCGGGAACCCTGCGCCGCCTCTGCCACGGAGATTCGCCTTGTCTACTTCGCTCAATACCTGATCCGGCGTCATAGACCCCAGCGCTTTCTCCAGCGCCCGGTATCCCCCGACCGCAATGTAATGGTATATGTTCTTCGGATCGATCACGCCATTGTTTCTCAGCGCGATCCTGACCTGCTTCTGATAGAAAGGGACGTCCGTCATCTCGGGTATCGGTTCGCTCAGAATATTTTCACGGTAAAGGCTCTGCCGGAAGGGTGTCCCTCCGACAACGGTATATGCCAGAATGGACTTCGCATGGTCCGGCTTGACCTTCTGATAAAAGATGCCCTGCGGTTCAACCCTCATGACAGGGCCCTTCTGGCACAATCCCTGGCAGCCGGTCCTGACAACATCAAGCGCGATACCCCTTTTCGCGGCCTCTTCTTCAAGGGCGGTCAGAACCTTTGGGGTTCCCGTCGCCGTGCATGCCGTTCCGCTGCAGAGGCGTATCCTCGCGACATCCGGCTTAAAAGTCTCTTCCTCCAGGAGTCTTCTGAGATTCGTGAGATCTGCTATGGTCTGTAATTTGCCCATGGCCTATTTCTCCTCAACCATTGTTATAACTTCATCAACCTTTTTCGGATTAAGGTCGCCGACAACCTCTTCGTTGACCGTCACAACCGGCGCCAGTCCGCAGCATCCTACACACCCGACGGTTTCCAGGGTCATTGCCATGTCAGCAGTGGTTTCTCCTTCCTTAATGCCGAAGGATTCCTCTATCTTCTCCAGCACCTTGCTGGCGCCCCTCACATGGCAGGCGGTTCCCACGCACACACAGACCACGTTTCTTCCTCTTGGCTTGAAATAAAAGTGCTTGTAAAACGATGCCGTGCTGTATACCTCTGACAAGGGTATGTTCAGCTTCTTCGAAAGAGAATTCAGAACGTCTTCCGGGAGATAGTTGTGCTCTTTCTGAATGCTTTGAAACGCATGAATAAGAACGCCCCGTTTCTTCTGGGCTTCCGACAGGACATCTTTCACATTCCCAATCTTCTCATCGACATTCAATTCTTCAACGTTCATTGGTTCACCTCAAGAATTCTATTGACAGACCTGCGTCCCGCGAATTTCCGCATCAGGAAATAATTCCCTGCAATACGTCATCTTCGCGGTTTCCAGCAGTAGACCGTAGGCTTAAAATTTACCACAAATATCCAACTTTTACCAGCCTTTTCTTGCATTTTTTTCATTGACATCTCCCCGGCGATTACATAACCGCCGCATGCAAAACATGCGGTGCTTTACCCAGTCATGGTCAGCACCGAGGAGTTCTCTTTCTGGCAAAAAAAACCCATTGAGGCGTCACGCGCAGAAAAAAATCCACCCTTTTTATTATTGATCCATTAAAATAACTTATAGTATAAGCAGGGGATGTATTCCCGGAACTACCGAGCATGAGGAGACAAACCAGTGTATACCATTTTGAAAAAAGAGGTCCTCACCGATGTCACTAAGCTCATGGTAATTGAGGCCCCGCATGTGGCCCGCAGTGCCAGGGCCGGCCAGTTCATTATTGTTCGCATCGACGAGTATGGTGAAAGGATTCCTCTGACGATCGCTGATTACGACCGCGCAGCCGGAACAATAACGATCATTTTCCAGGAACTGGGGAAGTCCACGAAGCAGCTTGGCAAGCTCGCCCCCGGCGACACCCTGGCGTCTTTCGCTGGTCCGCTCGGGCATCCCACGGAAATCGGGAATTACGGCACGGTCGTCTGCATGGGCGGAGGTGTTGGCATCGCACCGATCTATCCCATCACACGGGCTCTTAAGGAAGCAGGCAATAGGGTTATCTCCATCATCGGAGCAAGAACAAAGAACCTCCTCTTTTGGGAAGACAGAATGATGTCCGTATCGGACAGCCTTATCGTCTGCACCGATGACGGGTCCCATGGACGTGCATGTCTGGTCACCGAACCACTGAAGGAACTGCTTGAAGACAAGGACAAAAGGGTCGCCAAGGTCTGGGCCATCGGCCCTGCCAGCATGATGAAATTCGTGACGCTCACCACAAAGCCCCATGCTGTACCTACCATAGTCAGCCTGAACACGATCATGATCGACGGTACCGGCATGTGCGGCGGCTGCAGGGTGCTCCTCGAAGAGGGCGCCCGATTTGTTTGTGTCGACGGACCGGAGTTCGACGGTCACAAAGTGGACTGGGACAGTCTGCTCTCCCGCCTCTCCTTTTACAAGGACGAGGAGCGCGAAGCGGTAGAATATTATGAACATAAGTGCCGGATAGACGGCGAGACCATGAAGAGGAGGAAATGATGGCGGAGCTGAAACCCGCTGACCGGATGAAGATCAAACGGCATCCGATGCCGAACCAGGATGAGCATGTCCGGCGGGGCAATTTCGACGAGGTAGCGCTCGGCTATGCGCCGGCGACGGCAAGGGAAGAGGCCGAGCGTTGCATCCAGTGCAAGGACCCCAAGTGCGTCCAGGGATGCCCAGTCGGCGTCCTAATCCCCCAGTTCATCAAGGCGCTGCGTGAGGAAGACATGGTCCAGGCAGTCGAGTGGATGAAAGTTAAAAATAACCTTCCGGCGATCTGCGGCAGGGTCTGTCCCCAGGAAAGCCAGTGCGAGGGCAACTGCATTCTGGGAAGAAAAGGTGACCCGGTGGCAATCGGCAGACTTGAGCGCTACGTCGGCGATTTTGAGCTTGCACATCGTACCTGCCCGCTTGCAAAGGCTCCGAAGACCGGGAGGAGAATAGCAGTAGTAGGTTCCGGTCCTGCGGGCCTGACCTGCGCTGTTGACCTGGGTCGTGAAGGACACGACGTGACGATATTCGAGTCGCTTCATGGTCCTGGAGGTGTTCTCATCTATGGTATCCCCGAGTTCCGGCTTCCGAAAGGCGTGGTGCATAACGAGGTGAACTACGCTGTTGAGTGTCTCGGCATCCAGATCAAGACTGATCATGTTATCGGCCGTTCGTACACGCTTGATGAACTCCTCGCTGAATACGATGCGGTGTTCCTCGGTACCGGAGCAGGACTGCCTTCCTTTATGCGCATTCCCGGCATTAATCTGAATGGCGTGATGTCGGCGAACGAATTCCTGACCCGGGTAAACCTGATGAAGGCCTATCAGTTTCCCGATTACGATACGCCGGTCAAGCTCGGCAGGAAGGTCGCGGTCATCGGCGCAGGCAATGTGGCCATGGATGCTGCACGCTGTAGCCTCAGACTTCGGGCACTGGCGGCACAGAAGAACGCAGCAGGAGAACAGGGTGAGGTCCATATTGTCTACCGCCGTTCAAAAGACGAAGTCCCTGCCCGTCATGAAGAGGTCGAACATGCCGAAGAAGAAGGGGTCATATTTGACTTCCTCACCAGTCCGATCGAGATCCTTGGGGACGAGAAGCGCCATGTGCGGACGCTCCGCTGCGTCCGCATGGAGCTGGGGGAACCCGATGCCTCAGGGAGAAGAAAACCGTTGGAACGCAAGGGCTCAGAGTTCGATATGGATATCGATACGGTCATCATGGCCCTTGGCACGAATCCCAACCCGATCGTCTTTGTAGACGCGGATGGACTGGAGCGAACAAAATACGGCACAGCCGTGGCCGAACATGAGACCGGGAGAACGAAAAAAAGACGCGTCTGGGCCGGCGGCGACGTCGTAACCGGTGCTGCGACCGTGATAAGTGCCATGGGTGCAGGCAAGCGCGCCGCTGCAGACATCCATGCGTTCGTGAAGGGAGAATCACGCTGGGATTGAGCGGCAGCGCTCAGCACAGACAAAAAAAAGCCCCTGCCCGTCCGGGCAGGGGCTTTTTCATTGAACTCTCTTGGGCTCAAAAACCGAGGTGTGGTTTTGCAGCCTTCTCGATCTCGCGGCGTGCAGCCATATCCATCAGGACCTTTTCTGTCCCGAACTTGCCCGGCTCATACTTCTTCAGTTTCAGGGCTTCCCGTGCCTTGTCAATATAGTCAAGAGCCATGGCGAGTATTTTCTCCGGATCCGGCTCAAAGTGCAACGCTCCCTTGAAGCGTTCGAACCAGACATCTGTCATGATCCGTGTGACTTCTTTGCTTGCCTCTACCGGCGACTCTCCTCCAAATATAACCGGCACACCGGATGCGGCAAAATAGCACCCGATAGCAATGGCCTTTTCGGACATCCACTCAGGGGCGATGCCAACTGCAGGCATGCCGCCGATCTCGTCAGAGAGACCTCCCTCGGCAGCCATGGCGCTGGCGATGGTCAGGATCCGAGAATTATCAACGCAAGCGCCGAGATGAAGGATCGGCGGGATACCGATAGCTTCACATACCTCGCGCAGGCCGGGTCCGGCATTTTCAAGTGCCATCTCAGGAGTCAGGTAGCCTGCCGTACCGCAGGCGGCCGAGCCACAACCTGTTGATACGATCAGCACGTCATTTTTGATTAGCTCTGTTGCAAGGAACCGGTGGAGTCCTGTTGACGGCACCCTCGGGTTGTCGCATCCGGCAAGGCCCACAACACCGCGTACCCTGCCTGCCATGATTGCATCATTGAGCGGTCTGAAGGATGCGCGCCACTGTCCGCCCTGCATGTATTCGATGTACTCCTGAGAGAACCCTGCAATGACCGGGAACTTGTCGGTTATATGGCTTCCGGTGACCTTCCTGTTGGGGTAATTGTCAATCGCCAGTCTCACCACCTCGCGGGCGATCTCTTTGGCCCGGTGCTCGTCGAACTCGAGATGCATTACACCCGGGATCTTAGCCTTTTCTGATGTGGTTATCACCTTGGTATGGAACTTCTTTGCAACCTCTGCCATGGCAGGCATAATGCACTGGACATCGACAGTAAGAACATCGACGAGACCTGTCATGATGCCGAGTTCCTGATTGGTGAATCCGCCGGCAGTCGCTATGCCGTGCCGCATGAGCACCTCATTCGCCGTACAGCACATGCCGCCGAGATTAATGCCCTTCGCTCCCTTAGACTGAGCGTATGCAAGCAAATCGGGCTCATCGATGACATCAACGATCATCTCTGCAAGCAGGGGTTCATGACCGTGCACAACAAGGTTCACCTCGTCTTCTTTGAATATGCCGAAGCTCGCCTCGCCCTTTACCGGCATCGGTGTTCCGAAAAGGATGTCGGTAATGTCCGTGGATATCATGCTCCCCGCCCAGCCGTCGGCGAGCGCAGTCCTGAGCCCGTGCAACAGGAGATGATCCGGGTCATGATCGACACCGATACAGGTGCGGTGCATCGCCTCGACAACCTCCCTGTCGATGCTCCTTGGAACAATGCCCCACTTTTTCCAGCGCTCCTGGGTCTTTTTAGGTGCGCGCTTCGCAAAGTACACCTCACCTCTTCCCTGCCTGCCGAAATCCTCGATGAGTTTCGTCGCAACATCACGGGCAACATCCGTGACCGGCCGGCCTTCGAATTCAATGTCAAGATATCCTGCTACACGGTACAGTTTCCTTACGTCGGTTATTTTAAAATCCTTCGTCTCACCGTTTGCCACAGAGAGGAGCGTGTACGCCATCCCGCGCGCGTGGTCAGAATGCGCAGCGGTCCCTGCGGCTATCATCCTCAGCATATTGCGTGCGGCAACCGTAGGGAGCGTTGCCCCGCATACGCCGCGGGCCTCTTCTTCTGCATTTTTTCCGACAAGCCTGCACGGTCCCATATGGCAAACCTTGCAGCATGCTCCTTCTCTGCCAATCGGGCAGGGCTTCATTTTTTCCGCCCTGTCAAAGCAGGTCTCCATCTTATTCTCTTCACCCCATTCGACTATCTTTTCTGATGCAGGGGTTGCGCTATGCACTCTCTTTTCCATCTTTACCACCGTCCTTTCTTACTGGATAATCGGATCCATTTCCAATGCAGGATGCCCCACTGACGAGAGATATTCAAGCAGTTTCTCTGAATCCTCACATATCGTCTCATCCGCTATTTTGTCAAGGAGATCAGGGACTCCTGCCTCTCCGGCCCTCTGTTTGAATTCTTCTGCTATCCGCTCCTTCAGCGCCTTGGGCATCCAGACGATCCTTTTGATGCCGCCGTCGCCGTAGAGGAACTTTTTGCTGGTGATGAAGTTGACGCCGACACCCATGAAGCCCGGCGTCTGCGCTCCGCCGCCGACCGTACCTGCAAGCGTCGAGAACTTCATGCCCATGGGGGTCATGCCCGTATGTCCGCGGTTCACGATCATGACGCCGTTCGCCTCAGGGATGATCGCAAGGATGCATTCAAAGCATCCGCATGATGTCATGGGATTCTCCATGATCGTATAGAGATTGAGCGTCTCCACGGCACCGCCTGACGCCTTCTTCAGATAATCATCTACGCCGGTATACCGGCCGTACTTTGGATCAAGCAGCTCACCCTTCGGCACCGGCTGGTTTCCGCCCGTCGGATCAATTTCAAATGCCGCTTTTCCATCGAGCCAGTTGTATGCTCCGCAAAGGCCGAGCCTCTCAGGAGTGATAACACAGACATGGGCCGGCGCAAAGGACTGGCAGAGCAGGCAGGAATAAAAGATATCTACTGCCTCATCCGTCATGCTGCCGACCCTCTGGTCACGCTCCTTGTAGGCAGCGCGGGCCTCTTCAAGCTTTTCCTTCACGTCCTTTTCATCAATAAAGAGGGTTACCTGAACCTTGTCGACAATGGAACGAAAGCGGTGGTGAGTCATGGTCGCCTGAAGGATGCCGAGATGCTCAAGGGTAAATCCGTCTTTCTTGGCGTTGTTGCTGATCCTGATCCAGTTGATGTCACGCTGTCCCATATGCCATACACCCTGGGCCTCGTTGATGTTGTGGTGGATCTTCCTTTCAATAACCGACTCGAAGTCTTTCTGCATTTTCCTTCCGGCACATTCAATAAGGATCCCGAGAGGCAGCTGGCCGCCTTTTTCGTATTTCTCCTGCCAGTTTTCGCCGACAATGATGACCTTGTTGTCTTCGATCTCTTCCATCTCTCTCGACCGCACCCATTCGAATGCAGCAGTTCTCTGCCCGCCGAATTCAATAAAGGTATCCTCTTTCCTGATCCGCTCACCTTCAAAAGCAGGGCCATATGCAACAGGGATCGGCGGTTTTTCGACGGTGATCTTGAGGCCTCTCATCTCGATGGCCTTCTGGACGATCTTTGCATGGTCGAACTCCTTGTCGACCTCCTCGTAGGTACAGACACCCGTGGGGTGGATGACCGGCACATCCGTGTCGCAGAGTGCGGGGAATCCCATATTGATTGCGCCCGCTCCGGTGCACCACTTGATATCATCCATGGGACCAAGCGCAATCGCAAAGGCAAATACCCTGTCCTTCTGGTACATCAGGTGCTCCTTGAAATTACCCGGCTTCTTGCCGCCGAAGATAAGCGAAGCCCGTATGGCCCAGTCCAGGGCATAGAGCGTATGTTCCGTATCTGGTCCGAGCGGGACAATTCGCGTGTCCCATCCGAGTTCGACGCCTTTTCGCAGAAGCTGTTTGGTAACGCTGTCGCCATTTGACTGACCGGAGAGGAAGGTAAGGATATTCTTTTCCTGCAGTTCCCTGCAGATAGTAACCGCAATATCGTCTGTCGGCGCTGCGCCGATGATCGCAGCAAAGCCAGGCATGGTGCCGTCGACAAGCTGTATGCCGAGGTTTCTCTGGATGGTGTCCGTAATAAATCCGTTATACACATAGCCGGTCTCAGGATCCTTGCATGGCTCGAGACCATTGACATATCGGATGGCAAGCAGGATCTCCTCTGCAAAAAGCGTAGCCATGCCAGAGTCAAGGGCTTCACCAAGATACGGCCTCCAGACATGCTCCTCCGGCTCATCATGCAGCAGTTCCTTGGCAAACCCCAGACCAACGTTCATGTCGCCGAGAGTCTTTACCTGGAATCCTGTCATGGCATAAATCATGGGGAGATAAAAAGCAGTGTCAGGGAACTCGAATACAAAATCCTTTCCTTTTTCCGCGATTGCCTTCTGGAGCATTTCATCGGCACGCTTTACCAGCGTCTGAGCACCTCGTATGGCAGCAGAAGCAATAAGTTTGGACATCTTGGCCTCCTCTTACAGGTAAAAAAAGAGCGAAGCTGATACAGACTCCGCCCCCCTAACCTATATAGTAAATTTATTAAGTAGTTATGCTACGCTAACTTCAGATAATAGATTTTTAAACCGTTGTATTAATTTATCCCACCCACGCCAAATAATCAAGATTTATTTCCGCTATCGCGTTTTTAAGAATGCCGGTATCGTGTTTGCTTCACGCGGCCCAACCGTGATCTTCCATCCCGGAAGTTTTTCCTCCAGGGCACCGCTGAGGATCGCCACATAGCCAGGAAGAATGAGCTCCTTGTTGGCGACATCCTTTTCCACGCCGCTCTCCTGGATGAACTGTGCAATCTTCGAGGCAGTGAACTTTCCCGCGGCCCATGCGGTAAGAACAGAAAGACCTTCACAGTCCATAACTGCCAGTCTGCTTGCAACCTTGCTGTTCTCTATCTCACCGGAAACAATAAAATAGGTAAGTGAGAAGTTCGTCGTGATGAAGAGCGGCGACTCAGGCTTTGGCTCGCCGATATGGTAGATCTTCTGTTCAACCTGCATCGGAACCTGCGGATCAGTATAAATATTCTGTCTCAGTGTGAAAAGTGCGAGGTTCTTCCATTTCTCAATGCCGCTCATGACGATAATCGAAGCATATTTCGCAACACCAACGCTCGCGAGCAATCCTTCGAGAAGGCTGTCCTCCCGCTGCATGAAATTGATGACAGGATATCCTACCGTCTTGTCGCCCTTCTTTATAGCGGCCCTTCTGATAAGCGTATTGTGCTCGATGATTTCCTTTGCCTTGCGCGCACCGGAATCGAGCACCATATCAGCCACGCCAAGCCCCTTGATCTTTTCGGTCAGGCCGGAGAGTTCGTCAAGACCGTTGGCCGCAACACCAAGGACAGCCTTGTGCGCCTTTGCAATAGCGGCCATCGCATCCGCATTGGAGGTATTTGCCCCATAAAGGATCGGCCGCTTGTCGGCAAAGAGCTTCACCGCTGCTTCTGCAGCCTGGGGGTTTGTCGTGCTGATAATCACCGGGACAACAGCAGCTTTAGCCGCGACAACTTTTGCCGCAGCCTCGAGTTTTCCGGCATCCCCGGAGACATTGGATAGCATGATTGCATCAATCCTGAGCTTCTGGCCGACCCGGTCGATCTCAGAATCAATCACCTGCTGGCAGATCTTTGCGATCTCATCCTCAGAAAGGGTGTCTTTGATTTCGACGGCAAAAGCGCTGGGATTCACGAACTTCTTGTCATGACGAAAGAGGACGGTCTCCTCACCCATCTTGACCGCCTTCTCACCCGCACCAAAGGTGATCGGCCTGATCGGCGGGGCAGAGGCCTCGCCAAGGATCTTCTTTGCCTCTTCTGATACGTCAGGGCATGCGTCAATGCTCGCCTGTCGCTGGGCAAGCTTCATCGCAAAGGCAAGACAGGTCGGGGAACCGCATTTCTTGCAGTTGGTTTTCGGTAAGAGTTTGAATATTTCAACGCCTGACAAAGCCATGGTTATTCCTCCTTAGACCAATTCATCAATGAGATTTTCAACTTCCTTGATCGCTCGCGGATGCCTCATGATCAGGAGCCCGGCCCCTGCGATCATGAGCGCTGCCGCGGTCTCAGCCTCCCATGCGATACCCCGCTCTTCCAGAGCCCCCCACTGCGGCAGATCGGCTTCGGGTGCACTTGCTTCCTTGATTTTCCAGACGTACATGCCGACATCTCCCAGCAGCGGCTGCTGCATGGTTACATCATTCTGGGTCAGCGCTGCAAGCCGAATTCTCTCCATGACCGAGTAGGTATATTCAATGCCGTACCCGAGGGCCGAGCACATCGGGTCGGTAATGATCTTCTCCTTGTCAAAACCCATCTGCGTGATCAGGATGTTCAACTGCTTTGAAAGGTTTATATCAAGCTCTGACATGGCGATGAGCTTATGGTTGTTCGCCATCGAGGCTGCAGCGATCGTCTTGTAGTTGGCCTCCTGGGCCTTGCCGATGATGCAGTTTTTGTCCTTTGCCGCTTCAGCAACAGCAACGAGGACTGAGGTGTCCTTTTCTGCATGATTGCTTCCCAGGATGATTAACGGCACCTGTACTGCCGCCAGGACATCCTTCACCGTCTTCACCGCATCAGCAGGAGAACGGTTCTCCCTGTCAGGATGCGTGCCTACCAGTCTGAGCGCAAGCGCCTTCGCCTTCAGTTCGTCCTGGCAGAATTTAGCCCACGAAACAGGGTCACCGCTGACAGCGTCGTACGGTTTTCTCACCGTGTCAGGCCAGTCTGCAGGAGGAACGTCCTGGATCTCTATCGCGATGACCGGCCTGCTCGGGGTAATTCCTTCAAAGGAATGGAACGGAAGCACATTTTCACCGCCACAGGTTACCGCCTTATCGCCGGTACCGATAGTCACCGGATAGACTTTTCCGGAGTACGTTTCTTTTGGTGCTGTAAATGCCATAATAAAACCTCCTGATAGTATTCGTGTCAGTTTTCGGTATCCGTGTTCAATAACGGTCACGGACACGCTTCATTGCCGCTATCCATTACATTTCAAGATAGGAATGAGCGTACAGCGTTCTTCCCATGATGACATCGACCGTCTTGCGTATCTCCGTCATCTTCTGTTTGTCGGCAATCTCCTTGCCGGCCATCACATCCGATATGATGCTTCTCTCCTTCATAGCTTCTGCCATCTCATGCGCATCGGCAATAGCTGACGTCAGACCGGCATCCAGGAGCATCACGAAAAAATGCTTGTTCAGTATCGGCCTCAGTGTCTTGGGGCAGCCGTTCGAAATATTGCTCAGCCCGACAATGGTCTTCATGGGTGGATCATTCATCTCACGGAACATCTTAACAGCGTTGATCACGTGCCGGGCGTGGTCCTGTGAGGTCGCTATCTGAAGTACGAGGGGATCAAGATAAAGATTCTCGAGCGGCAGGCCATACTCCATGGCACGCCCCATGATCTCCGCTGCAATATGGGCCCGCTCTTCTGCATCAGCGGGAAGGCCTCCCTTGCCGACCGTAAGGCCGATGACGTCGCAGTTGTATTTCACGCCGAGTTCAAGGATAGGGAACCGCTCGGGGTCGTTCGACGTGGAATTGATCATGGGCTTGCCCCACTGGTTATTATGGACCTTAAGACCGGCTTCGATAGCCTGGAAGTTCGTCGTGTCGAGACAGACCGGAAGAGGAACAACCTCCTGGATGGTGGTCACCATCCACTGCATGAGCTCCTCGCCGCCATCTTCAGCAGGACCGATATTCGCATCGATCACGCCCGACCCTTCCTTCCACTGTCTTGTTGCGATCTCCTGGATGGGCCCTTTGTCCTTCTTCATCATAGCTTCCCTCACCCGCTTTGCTATGATGCTCAGCTTCTCTCCAATGATCAGCATATACGGACTCCTTTCTCAATGCTTTAATGAGTTGTTTTTCGTGCCGGAATCGTAACTTCTGCAACAGGACAGATGCAGAAACTATAACGTATCCTAATAAGCCTATTAAAATTAATTATTTTTATAGGACTAATAGATTATCCAAATGACTTTAAAAATACCATAACTATCGAACAAAAAAAAGGAATCTACCGATAGTTTTATTTTATAAGTTTATTAGCAACACCTATGAGCTGACTTACACAACAGAAGACACGCATTCATTAGCAAGCAGATGAATACGTCCTTCAAACAAGATTGATCACATGAACCAATATGCCCGCGAGGGATACCGTTGAGACGATACTCCCTGGGCAGGTTCTCCGGTAACGCCTCATGGTCCTCTCCGAAGGCCGGCTCTTTCTCCGGATTACTTTACCGGCAGCAGGTTATTCTTGCCTATTCATCCCTAATGACCAGAAGGGATTTTTTTCATTTCCAATGAAGCAATATCTCCATCTCTTTCCTCGGCCACTTCGGCCCTGAGCTTACTGCCTGCAACAAGGATCTGGCTCGCACCATAACCAGGGCGCTTAATGCTGAAAAGATGCACTTTTCGCTTCGCTCAACGGATCTTATGGCACCGGGCCCGCCCTTTACCGTTTCCGCGACAATCTTTTCACCGGGCAACAGATCAAAAGAAAGACATCAGTACTTCACGCCACATCCACTCCGGCAATAGCGTGTCACGGCAAAATGCCCTCTGTCCATAACGACGCCGGAAAGCGCGCAAACTGTACAACCACACGCTCGTGCTTGAAAACTGTTGACAACGGGTGCTACACTTTCCAGACCTATATCCGCTGCGGAGGCATTTTTTGGATTTTTATCGATTAGGCATTTCTGAAATTTCTGCACGTCTTGAAAAACGCGAAATATCCTCAAGAGAGGTCACCGCATCGGTATTTTCCCGGATCGGCAGCGTCGAAGACAGGATCAGATCCTTCGTGACACTTACCGGGGATCAGGCCATGGACATGGCGGAGAAAGCAGACAGGGAAATTGCATCAGGAAAGAGAAATACCCTTTCCGGCATACCGGTCGCGGTCAAGGACAACATGTGCACAAAGGGGATTCCGACAACATGTTCCTCAAAGATGCTGCAAGGCTTTATTCCACCCTATGAAAGTACCGTAACGTCAAAATTGCTTGAGCAGGGATACGTGCTTACCGGCAAGACCAATCTGGATGAATTCGCCATGGGTTCATCAACGGAGAATTCCGGCTTCTTTACCACAAGAAATCCCTGGGACACGGGACGAATCCCCGGCGGCTCAAGCGGCGGGTCTGCTGCAGCTGTTGCGGCTGATGAGTGCATCGCAGCACTTGGCTCAGACACCGGAGGTTCGATCCGGCAGCCCGCGGCGCTCTGCGGCGTCGTCGGCATGAAGCCCACCTATGGGAGAATTTCACGATACGGACTTGTTGCCTTTGCTTCGTCTCTTGACCAGATCGGCCCCATAACCAAGAATGTTCGGGACTGCGCAGTCCTTTTGAATGTTATATCGGGCAGAGACCCCCTGGATTCCACCTCTGCACCGGTCGCGGTTCCTGACTTCACGGCAAGGATCGGCAAAGATATCAAGGGGCTGAAGATCGGCATCCCGAAAGAATATTTTATCGCCGGAATGGATCCCGAGGTGGAAAAGGCGGTGAGAGACGCCATTCTCCAGTATGCATCGCTCGGCGCAATCCCGGTAGATGTCTCACTCCCTCATTCGGGCTACGCGGTTGCGACCTATTATGTCCTAGCTACTTCAGAGGCCAGCTCGAATCTTGCGCGGTATGACGGTGTGAAATACGGTTTTCGCGCGGAAGGAAAGGACCTTATCGACATGTATATGCAGTCCCGGGCTCAGGGATTCGGCGCCGAGGTAAAACGCCGCATCATGCTCGGGACCTACACCCTCTCCTCGGGTTATTACGATGCATATTACAGAAAAGCCCAGCAGGTGAGGACCCTTATCAAGGGAGACTTTGAAAATGCATTCAAGACCGTCGATGTGATCCTTACACCGACCACGCCGACAGCTGCGTTCCGGATGGGAGAAAAGACCGCAGATCCCCTTCAGATGTATCTTGCCGATATCTTTACCATATCGGTGAACCTTGCCGGCGTACCGGGGATATCAATCCCCTGCGGTTTCACCTCGGGCAATCTTCCCATCGGCCTGCAGCTTATCGGAAAGCATTTCGACGAGGAGACCCTGCTTCAGGCGGCCTACGCGTATGAGGAGTCAACAGACTGGCACCGGAGGAAGCCGAACCTGTGAATTGGGAACCGGTCATAGGGCTTGAAGTGCATGCCCAGATGCTCACGGACACGAAGATCTTCTGCGGCTGCTCCACCCTGTTCGGTTCTAAGCCGAACACCCAGACCTGCCAGATCTGCATCGGCATGCCGGGCGTGCTGCCGGTACTGAACCGCAAGGCCCTGGAGTTCGCCGTCCGCACGGGCCTTGCCACAAACTGCACGATAGCGAAGCAGAGCCGTTTTGCGAGAAAGAACTATTTCTACCCTGACCTGCCGAAAGGCTACCAGATCAGCCAGTATGAACAGCCGATCTGTGAGCACGGCCATCTCGAGATCGTAGTTGACGGAGAGGTCAGGCGGATCGGCATCACCCGCATCCATATGGAAGAAGATGCGGGCAAGAACATCCATGAAGGCACGGGAGGCTTCAGTTATGTCGATCTGAACAGGACAGGCGTTCCTCTCATGGAGATCGTCTCCGAACCCGACATCAGGAGCCCGAAAGAGGCAGCTGAATATATGAGAAAGCTGAGAAGCATTGTACGGTATCTCGGCGTCTGCGACGGCAACCTTGAACAGGGGTCGCTCCGGTGCGATGCGAACGTCTCGGTGAGGCCTGCCGGCCAGAAGGAGTTCGGCACCCGTGCCGAGGTAAAAAACATCAACTCCTTCCGGTACGTGGAAAAGGCGATAGAGTATGAGATCAAACGCCAGATCAGGGTCATAGAGGACGGAGGCAGGGTAGTGCAGGAAACACGCCTCTGGGACGCGAACAAAGGGATCACTGAATCGATGCGGTCCAAGGAAGAAGCGCACGACTACCGGTATTTCCCTGACCCGGACCTTGTTCCGATCATGGTCGACCAGAAACAGATCGAAAAGATACGGGCGGCCCTCCCCGAACTGCCCGATGCGAAACGACACCGCTTTGTCAAGGCCTTCGGGCTGCCGGAAAATGATGCGGATATGCTTACCGCAGAACGTTCGACAGCTGAGTGGTTTGAAGCCGCCGTAAGAGCCGGTGCACAGGCAAAAGCCGCAGCGAACTGGATCATGGGAGATCTTATGAAACTCCTGAACGAGGAGAACAGGTCCATCGATGATTGCTTCATCAAACCGCTGCAGCTTGCGGGCATGCTGCAGCTCATCGACAAGGGGACGATCAGCGGGAAGATAGCCAAGTCAGTGTTCGACGAGATGTATAAGACCGGCAGGGACGCTGACGCCATTGTCAGGGAAAAAGGCCTTGTCCAGATCAGCGATACTTCCGAGATAGAGCAAGTGGTCGACGAGATCATTGCCAGAAGCCCGAAGGAAGTTGAACGCTTCAGGGCAGGGGATGAGAAACTTCTCGGTTTCTTTGTCGGCCAGGCGATGAAGGCAACAAAAGGCAAGGCCAATCCCCAGATGCTGAACGACCTCTTAAAGAAGAAGCTTTCTTAAATATCCCCACATCGTTCCCTTATCCCCATGCACAGGCATGCCGGAAAATCCGCTGTGCGATCATATATACGGCGCAATGGCCGGCAGAAGTGCTGCCTGCCTGTGCATGGCCCGCATAGGCTGATACCATAGGGGCGCATGCCCGCCATATCCTGGCTCCTGTAAGCTACAGCGGAACCAAAGGATATTCGCCAGGCAACAGAGCTGCCATATGATGTTCCCACAAGTTGATTAAACCGCCTTGCATCGGTTAATATTTTGCCTGCATTTGCAGCGAGGGAGAGGTGACCGAGTGGCCGAAGGTGCACGACTGGAAATCGTGTGTGCGCTAATCCCGCACCCAGGGTTCAAATCCCTGCCTCTCCGCCATTTTTTGAAGGAGGAAACAACCATGGCAGAACCAAAGGACATGTGGCAGTGCCAGACGGCAAACTGCGGCTACATATACAACCCAGATAAAGGTGACAGGAAAGGCAAGATCCCGCCGGGAGTGAAGTTCGAAGATCTGCCCGAGGACTGGAAGTGTCCGGTCTGCGGCGCAGGAAAGCATCTTTTCAAGAACCTCGCATAACAAAAGGGGCCGATCTTTCGGCCCCCTTTTTGCTTCATTTTCTCGCGGCCTGTCACTAAAGAATTTGCGCACCTCAATGGATGTTTATCTTGTATGCTCCCTCCCGATTCTCATGGGAGCATGATCCTGAATCGCAACGATTTGTCCTTGCCCCGTTTCACCATGGAATCATCGTATCCGATGATCTTCACCAGGCAGTTCTTCTTTTCTCTGGGCACGGAGACCCCCCAGCTATAGGCTGTACCAGTGACATAGGGCTCCTGATGCATTGCTTTCCAGGTCTGGCCGTTGTTCAAGGAATATTTCAGCTTGAACCTCGTAATCGCTGGCGCAGCCTTCCAGGTGACCGTATAAGCCCCGCCCGAGGTGATCGTTTCACCACCGACCGGATTCAGAAGGTCTATGGGCGTCCCCCGCGGCATCTTCAGCCTCCCATACCCATAGGCAATGTCCTGCCCTGCAGGGCCCATGTCCTTCGCAGAGCTGATCAGAGCGTTCCAGACATCCGAAAGCGTATAGGTGGGATTCGCCTGCAATATGAGTGCTGCTGCACCAGCCACATGGGGTGCAGCAGCGCTGGTCCCGGCAAAGCTTCCTGCACCGTAGGCAGATGTGGAGACACGGTCAGGAGCAGCGATTTCAGGTTTTGGTAATCCGGCATTATTAGGGCCTTTTGAGCTGAACTTCTCCTGAGGCCCGGTCGACCATTGCGCCCTATTGATGGCACCCACAGCAAGTGCCTCGGCAGCATCGGCAGGACAGGAGAGGCTGCTTTTGGAAACTTTCGGATAGAGGGATTGACTCGCATAGAGTTCCAGCTGATGGTCTGAGGAAGCGCTGAACCTACTTATAATGACCACATAGGTCCCCGAATGAGGTGCAGCATAGTGGATTGCCTCGGTCGGCGTAAGGATGTTGCTCTGCTGGTTATTTTCACTCTTTGCCAGAAGGGCAGAAGGGTCTCCCCGGATAAGCAGATCATAATCAAAAAGGTAGAAATCATAATCCTGGTTTGTTGCCGGCCAAGCATTCCAGGTCAGATAAAGATGAATACCATCGCCCGCAAAAGCATTGAATAGGATGAAGGTGTCATGAAACGTATCGCCGTCGCTATCCTTGAATACTGACTCATAATGCTCCTTGGCAGAATTCCCTGCTGACTTCACCCAGAGTATACCGTTGGCATAGGCGTCTTTGACGCTGCATACCACATTGGCGTTATAGCAGGTCCCGTCATAGAAGTTCTGGTTGTAGAAACCCAGTGACATGTTTATGATCCTGATGCCGTTGCTCTTGCAGTAATTCGTGGCTTCGACAACATCCAGGCTGTCAGCCACTTTTATGAGATAGAGCTGGGCCCCGGGGGCCATGTCATGGATGATCTCTGCTACGGCAGTGCCGTGTACGCTTTCAAAAGATGGGAAGAACGACACCGCGGTGCAGCCTGCTCCGGTACAGTCGACCTTCACAGCACCCGCCGGAAGATCACCGCTGTTGATAACTGCGTCAAGATTTCCGAACGTCGCATCAATGACCGCTACCTTGACGCCGCTGCCATCGTAGCCGACTGCATGATATTTTGTTGCCTTCGAAAGGCCCACTCCTTCCGTCACATATCCCTCGGGATACGCCCTGTCAGGAAGTCTGATGAAACGAATCTCCGGAAAACTGTCTGCTGTCCGGATGATCATGGAGACCGGCACGTCTGCCTTGATCATATTGTCAGCGCTCTTGATGACCCTGACACCCAGAGCCTTCAGCGTATCTGGCTCCAGATCCTTGACCGTCTTGCCCTTCCCCAGTTCGAAGAAAACCGTAACGTAGTTATCGCTGACCTGAATCCCCCGCTGCTGCGAAAAGCTCTGCCCGAAGAGGACCCCCTTCTGCTGCTCCTGCTGAAGCTCCGCCAGAACGTTCTCGACCTTTGGGTGAACACCGGCTCTCATCACGCCTGCACCCATTTGCTGGGTCCAGGCATTGCCGGCTATAAGGATCAACGGCAGCAATGCAGCAACGCTCATACGCAGCCAGGAAAATCTCCATCTCATTACAGACATGTTCGCCTCCTTGCTATGCGGGTTTTGTTCATCACTCATCCGTTATCTCTCCGGGACGCCATATATCTACGCCCAGTGCCTGCCGATTATCTGATTGCGATGAATAAGAGCGGGAAGATCAGCTTATCTTTTTCTGGAGCACGCTACGTTATACTTCATGCTATTGGAATTCTTTCAAGAATGCAACAGAAAAAATGTATGAAACACGCCGGTCTTCATGTCCCAACCTGCCCCGAATCATCTCTCTGGTATAATACCGGCATGTGTGTTTCAGCTCAGGAGGCGATATAACGACATGGCGAGCGAAGACCTTTCAAAGCTGACCATAGACAAAAGCACTACCGCAGCCGGCAAGACACGGCGCAAGCGGTCAATGTTCGTCACCGCCCTTCTTATTGCAGCGGGTATCCTTGCGCTGTTTCTTATTTCCCGAAAGATCCTCTACCCCGCTGTCTCGGTCGAAGCTGCGGTCGTTACAAAGGCATATCCTTCACAGGCTCTTACGCTGCTCAATGCGAGCGGGTATGTGGTAGCCCAGCGCAAGGCAGCGGTGGCATCCAAGATAACCGGCAGNNGCAGCAAAGGATCAGGCTTCCGCAAACCTGAGGGTAGCCGCGGCAAACCTTGAACAGGCAAAGGCTGAGCGTGCCGATGCTGCAGTGAACTATTACCGGAGCAAAGAACTGCTCGCCAAAGGCTTTATTGCAAAACTTGAATACGACGCAGCAGAAGCCAGAAACAGCAAGGCTGAGGCTGCGGTGTCAGCGGCTGAGGCATCTGTCAGGGCTGCATCTGCAGCGCTCCGGGAAGCTGAGGTGACGTTGGAATACGCCCGTATCCGCGCACCCTTTGATGCCGTTGTCCTGACCAAGAATGCCGATGTCGGCGATATCATCACACCTCTCGGAGCCGCGGCCAATGCAAAGGCTGCTGTCATATCGATCGCAGACATGAACTCCTT
>DKBO01000084.1 GCA_002448975.1 Nitrospiraceae bacterium UBA6898 | reverse complement strand
GGCGTTGCCCCGCATCCTTCGTCACTGCGGAGTGCCTGAGCACATTTCATTCCTCAGGATTTGTGCGCCTTGCATCTAAGGCTTTTCAGAGACCGTCATGATAAGGATACTTCGCCAGATATTCAGGACAGGGATCGTGACCGACCAGCTCCCGCCGGCGGTTGAAGAAGAGATCACAGAGGTCGGCTCAAGACTGGAAGAGGCGATCAGGAGGCATTTCAGGAGGAGCCTTACTGTCCGGCAGGTAGATGCGGGGTCATGCAATGGATGCGAGCTTGAGATCCATGCGATGAATAATCCCATATACAACTGCGAGAGATACGGCATCCATTTTACGGCCTCACCACGTTTTGCAGACCTGCTGCTGGTGACAGGCCCGGTGACAAGGAATATGGAGATAGCGCTTCGCAGGACCTACGATGCAACGCCTTCACCCAAACTTGTGATCGCGGTGGGTGATTGCGGCTGCAACGGAGGCATATTCGGTGAGACCTATGCCTCACTTGGCGGCATTGATAAGGTCATTCCTGTTGATCTGGTCATTCCGGGATGCCCGCCTGATCCTGTCGCCCTGTTAAACGGAATACTCAGGGCTGTGAGAGGCACATCTGCAGGAAAACGCGGCAAATAAAGCCTGATAAAATACTCGTTCCTCTTACTCTGGGCCTCCCCCCATTTTTTTATTTTAACGTTTCATCAATGACTACCTTGCTCGTTACAGACCTCACGCCCCTGACTTCCTTGATGGAGTCAATCAGACGCGGTTCGACTACTAAACTTGTCTGGTTCCACGGACTTATCAATAAGGACGGAAAAGGGGCTTGTGCACCTTCCCTTTTTTTTCTTTTTCGGGCCTCTTGTTACCGGTGTGTTTGCACATATTACACCTCGTCTCGCTGCAATACTGGCAGAAGGTGCAGTCAGGGCAGGGGTTCTTTTTCAGGATAATGATTTTTCTGTCCATGCTTTTTAATTATAATTGTTTGGTGATTTTCCGAAAAAGCCGACTTCTATAGAATAAAAAAGGTGTAGCACATGATTTTGTACTCATCCAGTCTTCACTACAGATATTGCAGAGGCTGAACTCAGCCCTTTATCTGCTTCAGCTTGTACCGCAGTTAAGTGACCTGGTGGCGCTGCTCCTGCGCTCGTCCTCCTGAAGATGGCACTTCTTGTATTTCCTGCCGCTGCCGCACCAGCAGACGTCGTTACGCCCCATATCTCTGCGTACCGTCTGTTGATCCGGCGCCGTAAATATTTTCATAATCTTTTCTGATAATTTCATTATATCTCCTTGATAATAAATATTATTTAGTAGCTGTCTTATATTCCTTGCCTGTCTGCTCACATTGGCATAACAGACATCATAATAAATATCTCCCTATTTAGTTGCAATCTTTCTTAACTATTATATTAACAGATTTGACATATTATATGAAACATACCAAGGCTGAAGGGGCCTGCGTCATAGAACAGGGTTTTACAAGAAAGGTTTTCATTTGTGGTCTAATATTGTAGACTATTAGCTACAATAAGGAGGCACTATGGAGACGACTCATAGTATTGAGGCTCGAAGAGAAGCTATTGTGCAGGAGATGCGTTCTATGAAGAGCATGAAAAGAGGGACTATCAACGAGCAGTATCTCAAGGTTCCGCAAAAAGGAGTGTCGAAACCTGCTTTGAGGGGACCATATTATGTGCTGTCACGCAAGGAAGGCAACAATACAGTCAGTGAGCGTTTGACTACCCCGGCGCAACTTGAGCAAGCTAAACAGGACGTTGCAGCTCATAAGAGATTTGTTGAACTCTGCAAGGAATTTGAGGCCCTTACCGAACGCATGGGTCTGCTCCTGCGGCATGCAGAGGGGAGTGAGGAAAAAAAACAGCCGAGGCGGCGGTCGAAACCGACAGGGAAATAAGACAGATTATTGAAAAAGTCGCGATAAGCCATAGTTTTGATCTTGAAGCTGTCGAAGCGGCCTTGCGGACGGCGGTATTATCGGCAGGGGCAAAGGTTCTTGGGGGCCTGCTGGAGGGTATCGGATGCGGTAGACGGGAATATGCGGTGCGGTGTCACTGCGGCGCGGCGATGCAGAGTAAAGGGATAGAGGAAAAGATACTTGTAACGATTATGGGGCCGGTCCCCTATCGGAGATCGAGATATGAGTGTCCCGCTTGCACAGAGGCAAGATATCCCGGCGATGAAGACCTCGATGTAGTCGGCACGGGGCGCACGCCGGGGTTACGGCGTATGTTGGCCAGGGCCGGAAGCCGTCAACCTTTCAAAGAGGCCAAAGAGGATTTGAAAGTATATGCTGGCATCGAAGTCAGCGCCAAAGATGTAGAACGTGTTGCCGAGAGAATAGGCGATCACGTCGAAGCTTGGCAGGGGACTGAACGGGAAAGACTTTTGCAAAGCGAAGCCTCTTTGCCGGTGGATAAAACTATTCCCGTACTTTATGTGGAAATGGACGGCACAGGGGTGCCGATGGTGAAGTCTGAGACAGATGGCCGAAAGGGCAAGCAGCCTGACGGCACAGCAAAAACACGTGAAGTGAAGCTGGGGTGTGTATTTACGCAAACCACAAGAGATGAAAACGGTCGTCCGGTTCGTGATCCCGATTCAACAAGCTTCGTCGGCGCAATAGAAACGGCCGAAGGCTTCGGCAAACGCATAGAGGCTGAAGCAATACGCAGGGGCCTTTTCAACGCTTATAGGATCGTAGTTCTCGGCGATGGAGCTGCATGGATCAGGGGTCTGTGCGAGCTACGCTTTCCCCACGCCCTTCAGATTGTAGATTTGTATCATGCCAAGGAACATATAGCGAATTTGTGCAAGCTGCTTTTTGGCTGCAATGAAAAGAAGCTCCTTCGATACCGTATGCAGTGGTGGACATGTCTTGATGAAGGCAATATTGAAAAGATACTCTGTCAGGCTCAAACAATGCTTCCTGCGGAAGCCAATACGTTACAGAAAGTCATGACTGAACTCCATTATCTCCAGCAAAACAAAAACCGAATGCGCTACGCCGACTTCCGTAAACAGGGCCTCTTTGTCGGTTCAGGCGTTATTGAGGCAGGTTGCAAAAGCATCATCAGCGCCAGGTTAAAACAATCCGGGATGGAGTGGACAGTAAACGGCGCAAACGCCATCATTGCCTTGCGCTGTGCCATGCTCTCAAATCGTTTCGAGGATTTCTGGGAACAACGGGCCGCTTAATACCCCATTCCATGACGCAGGCCCAGGCTGAAGTATCACAAAAGCCTT
>DKBO01000024.1 GCA_002448975.1 Nitrospiraceae bacterium UBA6898 | reverse complement strand
TCGAAAGCTATGAGGGCAAGCGAATCGATCTGTGATTCGAGGGTCGCCAATTCGTCGTACACCTCTGGGGTTAGCGATATATCCTTAAGACCATCTCTGATAACGCTTTTCAGGAAAAAGATAAAAGCCACGGCCTGCGAAGCGGAAAATTCCTGAACAGCTCTCACCCTGATGATGTTATCGAGAAAGCCCGTAACTTTTTCAACATCACCACCCTGGAGCAGTTCCTGAAATATATCTCCTATCCCTTTGTGGATGGCTTGTCCAACCGGATTAGCAAACCTGTCTTTCTGGTTTTTCAGGAACTTAGCAGTTTCGGCAGGATAGGTATCAAGTATCCTGTCAAACCAGGATGCAAGAAACTCATCTTTTTTTTCAGAAAGGATATTCTTCAGGATCATCTGTTACAACAATCTCCCCTAAATCCCGTGGCATGAGAATCTGTATAGTGAGAAACTGGTACGACTACTGCAGAAGCATGATAAAAAACAGTACCCCAGAGAATATTCCATGGGGTACTGTTTCGATTCGCCGCATTTACAGCCAAAGGGCTATACGCAGCCCGTAGGCTTCGGAAGCCCTGCATATTTACATGCCTGTTTCGCAGGACCACCCGGATACAGCTCATACAGGTACTTGGTGTTGCCTTTTTCCGGGCCCATGGCCTTTCCGATCTCTTTAACGAGAATCTTGATCATCGGAGCGATCTGGTACTGCTTGTAATAGTCGCGCAGGAAGTTGATAACCTCCCAGTGTGCAGGCGTAAGGGTTACGCCGTCCAAGCTTGCAAGATGATCTGCAAGCTCTTTTGTCCAGTCATCAAGGTTCAGCAGATAACCATCATCGTCCACCTCGATTGACTTTCCCTGAAAATCCATTGTTGCCATGTTACTTCCCCCTTTCATACTAGGTTCAAATATACATTCGAAGGGAATTGCTCCCAACATCTGAATGCTTGCTTTACGGACGTAGTTCTAACGGGCTATAAACAGTAATACAGAAAACGGTCTCCGGTCAAATAAAAAAATCTTATTAACAAATGATTGTTCTTTATTTTTTAATGACAGTATTATAAAAAATCGAAACTCTTTATATAAACTATAGTTGAGGGATTCCCGCAAAAAAACACCGGGACCCCTATTTTTTC
Source organism: Nitrospiraceae bacterium UBA6898 (assembly GCA_002448975.1). Lineage (GTDB taxonomy): Bacteria > Nitrospirota > Thermodesulfovibrionia > Thermodesulfovibrionales > UBA6898 > UBA6898. The sequence continues at coordinate 15,416 of DKBO01000024.1, read as the reverse complement.
ACCTTTACAAAAAGATAGACCGCTGCACGCCGCCCCCTCCCAACCGTTTCCGTGCTGAAGCGGTTTCTTCTCTGGTCATAGAAAAACTCCTTTACTTCATAGTCGTCACCGGGCGTCATAGACCATGCCTTGTCCAGATCTCCGTCACAGGCTAGGGTAAGGCCATCCACATATGCGTCGCCCACATTGTGGCCCGAACCGTCATACACGTACGCAGCACCGCACTCGCACTTCCCCCCGCTCACAATATTCCCGAACTTTGTCATGATCTCCTCAAGGGCTCCGAGCGGTCGTTCACAAAACGGACATCTCAGGATGTTGTCTCCTCTTCCTGCATTCATCATACATCAGTCTCCTTGCCGGACAAACCGGCATATACCTTGTTTGCGATCGCCGCGACCGTCGTTTGTATAAACTTGCCCTGGTCATAAAACCTGACAGGACGTTGGTCATGCCTGAGCTCCTCGATGACCGGAAGGAGGTCTTTCAGTCCTAGAGTCCCTGCTATCATCACCGCATAGGCCCTTACAACCTCGTCCGCATCATTAAGGTACAACTTCTGTTCCATCAGCTCCTGCGTCATGCACAACAGGTCAGGCCGCTTTTCGCTGACCCTCCAGATGGCCCGCATCACGCCTCTCCTGAGCATCTTTTCTTCATGGAAAGATGTAAGAACCTGCCCTATATCAGCAAAAGCATCCGGGCTGTTTCTCACGATCTCACCAAGCATCTCGGGAGCACTCCCGGGGCCATTACCCGACTCTTCTCTCAGCATCCAGAGGAATCGCTGGCTCAGGTTCCTGACTACATCGGTATTCGTCTCAGCGATCTCTCCTGAAATGAGACCGATCGCCTCTATCGCACGCCAGCTCTGTACATCTTCCTTATCATAGACCAGCGATATAAGCATCCTGATGATGCTGCGGTCCTTCTTCGCTGCCTCGATAACTGGCCGGAGGTTGTAGGATCCCAGAAGTTCTCTGATCTCTGATTTCTGCATTATCTCCTGCTTTTTCCGTATTTTCGTGCCACCTGCACCATACCCTCCGCCCATTCAGGGGAACCGAGTGCATGAAGATGGGTATAGGTTGCCAACACATTCTTGAAGCAGATGCCATCCTGCTGAGCCGTAATGCCCTCTCCGCGCTCCATTTTGAAGGCAAACTGCATCTTCGAACGCTTCTTGGAGAGACTGACTGCTGAATAGTGAAACTCATGGCCCTTCAGAACAGTACCCCTTTTATAGAAAGGGTTTGCTCTCTCAATTCTCGCAATTGTATAGCCGTGGGCCTGGGGCTTTTTCTCCAGGCTGAACCTGAGAGGGAATATGCCTGCCATGGCATAGGTGCTGTTGCCGAGCACCAGCGCCTCTCCGAGGTACATAAGGCCGCCGCACTCCGCATAGACAGGGAGACCCTCGTCGACCGCCTCTTTCACCGCGGTTCTGAATGCCCTGTTCTTTGCGAGCGCAATTGCATGGGTCTCGGGAAAACCGCCTCCTATATAGAGGGCATCGATATCCGGGAGATTCTTGGCCGTGAGTGCGCTGATTTCAATGAGCTTTGCACCCCTCTTTTCCAGCTCCTCGAAATTCTCTGGGTAGTAGAACTGAAACGCTGAGTCGCGGATAATGCCGACCCTGACAGCGGTCAGACGGGAAGGAGTAATCGGCAGAAATTTCTTTGTTTTTGGGCACTTGCCGTCATTTTTTTGCATGCCACGCAATGACGACGCCGCTTTTGCCATATGCCACAGCATAGTAAGGTCTAGATATTTCTCGGCAATGTGCGCAGTATAGGCAATCACCTTCTTAACATCGGGGTGCTCCTGAAACGGGGTAAGGCCCATGTGTCTCTCCGAAAGCTGGTCTCCGCGGAGTTTTGGTATAGCACCGACAACCGGGATCTTGCAGTATTTCCGTATCGCCTCCCTGACCACCTTCTCATGCCTCAGACCGGCGACCTGGTTCAGAACAACGCCGCATATCTTCACTTTCGGATCGAACATAATCATGCCCAGCAGCATAGCAGCCACTGTCCTTGTCGCCTTGGTGCAATCAAGAACAAGGATGACCGGCGCCCGCAGCGTCTTTGCAAGCTCAGCAGTGCTGTAAGTTCCTTCTGCATCCATGCCGTCATAAAGCCCGCGGTTGCCCTCAATGACCGCACATTCAGCATTACCAAAATGACCGATAAAGGACGAAAGGATCTTTTCTTTCGTTATCAGGAAGGCGTCAAGATTATAGCAGGGACTCCCCGAAGCAGAAGAAAGCCACCCCGCATCAATATAATCAGGCCCCTTTTTATAGGGGACGATCGAACGGCCCTGTTTCTTCAAGGCCGAGATGACGCCAAGCGAAACAGTGGTCTTTCCTGCTCCACCTCTCACACCTGCAATGATTATCCTTGGATAGTTTGATCTCATCAAGAAGTCGACAAACTCTGTAACTGCTATGTATTTTACCTGTTTTATCACTGAACGCACAACCTGAAGAAGCAGGCGCTTCTGTGACTTAGTCACATACACCGCGCCGCAATTTCCTTAAACTATATTCAAGAAACGACGTAAGGAGGTGAAAAATATGAAAAGGAATATCGGCACGACTGAAAGGGTCGTCAGGGCTATCGCCGGCATTGGGATAATATGCCTGGCATTCGTGGGACCGAAGACGCCGTGGGCATACTTGGGTATCGTACCGTTATTAACGGCGATTAGCGGTTTCTGTCCGCCATATGCGCTTTTGGGTATCAAGACCTGTAATAATTGCGATTAGCAGGTTGTTCCTTGACAGCCTGTCGAGGGAGGTTCGCTATGCAGAAGAAACACTGCCCGTTATGTCAAAAAGAAGTCTACTGGCTTGTTCATCACCTGCATAATGTCACTGATCAGGTTGCAGTAGAACAGCTGAAATGCGATTTTTCGGGGTGGACAGAGGAGGATGGGCTTTGCCTCCCTTGTCTAGAGAAGCACAGAAAATACAATCTGGCTAGTTGTTATAGCATACGAATAACCGTTAATTGAGACAGGAGGAACGTACATGAAGAAGACGTTACTCGTAGTAGTGGGCATGGTGCTTGCTTTGGGGCTTATTGCCGCGGCATATGCAGCCCTGAAATCAAAAATAGAACTCAAGGCAGGTGATGAGATATATGCCTGTAACTGCGGCGAGGCCTGCAATTGCGACACCATGTCACGGAACGCCGGCAAATGCACCTGCGGCAAGGAGATGATCAAGGCACAGGTGACGCGGGTCGAGGAGGGCAAGGCCTCTCTTTCGGCAGCTGGGTGGGAAAAGGAGCGGACATTCAAAACAGCCGGACAGTATGCATGCGCCTGCGGCCCTGCGTGCAAGTGTGACACCATCAGCCAGAATCAGGGCAAGTGCACCTGCGGTACTGATATGCAGAAAGTGAATTAAGGGTCAGATGGTTCCGGCAGGATCCTGGTCCTGCCCTTTTTCGTCTTGCCGCCCGCCGCATCCACTGCTACAATCTAGCTATGATCATCGTTGAACCCTTGAGAGGAAAGTCAGTCTCAACCCATAGGGTCGAGATAGTAGAGAGAAAGGGCATCGGCCACCCGGACACGATCTGTGACTCGATCATGGAAGCGATTTCCTGTGCCCTTTCCCGTGAATACAAGAAGCATTGTGGTGTCGTGCTCCACCACAATATTGATAAGGGTCTGCTCGCAGCAGGAAGCGCAGACACCCGGTTTGGTGGCGGCAGGATGACGAAACCCATGAAACTGTTTGTCGGTGACCGTGCAACGTTTCAAGCAGGGGAAAGGACAATCCCCGTCAACGATATCGCCCTAAACACAGCCAAGCAGTGGCTCAGCGAAAACCTTCGCTTTGTTGATCCTGAAAAACATGTCAGCTATCATTCCGTGCTTGCTCCCGGCTCAGAAGAACTCACCGACATCTTCCGTAGACCCGGCGAGGCACGGGAAGCAAATGATACCTCTGCGCTTATTGGCTATTACCCCCTGTCGCCAACAGAAAAGATCGTTCTGGAGCTTGAACGCTATTTGAATTCACCCGCATTCAAAGGCAGATTTCCGGAAACCGGTGAGGATATTAAGGTCATGGGACTGCGAACAGGCAGGACCGTATCTCTTACCGTTGCCATGCCGCTCATCTCTCGATTCATTCAAGCAGAGAAAGAATATTTTGTGAGGAAAGAAGACATACGGAAGGAGATCGGAAAGTTTCTGAAAAGAAGGGGGAACTTCAGTGCTGTTGACCTGCATCTAAATGCTCTTGATAAGGAAGGACGGGGACTTGGAGGTATTTACCTCAGCCTGCTCGGCACCTCTGCAGAAAGTGCGGACTCGGGTCAGGTGGGAAGAGGAAACCGTGTCAACGGGCTGATATCGCTGAACAGGCCGTTGGGCACAGAAGCTGCTGCAGGGAAAAACCCCGTGAGCCATGTGGGGAAAATATACAATGTCCTTGCGCATAAAACTGCAGAAAAAATCTACAGGTATGTCGGTGGCATAGAGGAGGTCTATGTGCTTTTGTTGAACAGGATAGGCTCGCCGGTCAGTGAACCCCGGATGGCATCTGCACAGGTGCTCCTGAGTAAAGGCGTGAAGCTGAAGGACAGGTTAGGCGAGATCTCCCGCATTATCGAAAAGGAATTTTCTCATATCGATGATTTTTGCAATAAGCTTTCCGAAGGGAAATTTCCCGTCTGCTGAATACCATGCGAGATTGACCGTTGATCATGAATCACCATCAGGTTGTGTCACCTGCTGAAAGCCTCTATGGTCATTCACAGGGGAACTTCATCAACAACGTCCGCGGCCCCGTCAATCATCTTATCTGCGGAATTTCCAACAACAGGTACAACCGATATTACTGCCCCCGTCACCCTCATGGGAACGGTTGCGACTTTCGTTAATAGGCAGCCATAGAGGTGCATAAGCAATACAAAGAAAAGCAATAATCTTATCATTCTCATATTCTCATCCTTAATTGTTGTATAGCATGTGATCTCATTATGCGTTAATAACAGCGAGAAGACGCTTTGCCCAAGACCCTTGCCCTACGTTGTTAACGTGTAGTTACGGCACTGCTGTCAGACTGATCATCTCTCCCACGAATGACAGAATTCCCCTAGCAGAACCTATGCGCGCATAAAAGAAGGTGTGCTGCCACTATCATCTGTGGTCAGCATGCGCTCGGAAGCTGAACCTTTCAAAAGAGCGTTTTCGAGAATTCTGTTCCTGCCTTGCCTTTGCAAATGTTCCGCGCTCGACTGTGCAGAGCTCTTAAGATATACAAAAACATCGTTTTCAAAGTCGCGTACCAGGCTGATATCTTTCGTTTTCGCCAATGATATCACCTTGCTCATGAATGCGGCATATCGAGAGGCGGCAACCTCCGGAGAAGCCAGACGATCTTGGTTGAGTGCAACAAAAGACCATAATGAGTAGAAATCCGAGAAGCCCCTGACATATTTTGTAACGGCAGAATTGTGATACTGCATTTGAATAATGAATCCTTTAGTAAGGTCGAGCTTGTGCTGGAAATCGCTGTCATTGAAATCCGGAAACGTTTCTGAGGGCGCATCATATTCTGCATATACAGCATCAAGCGCATCCTGATTATAGCCGGAAATCTCTTTTTTCAGAAGGACCATAAGGAGCTCGGATATGCACTGCACATCCTTCATCCTTCTCATCCTAGCCTTCGTGACCACACCGAGGCGTTCCCACTCTTCTTTTTCAGCCTCTGTTTCCGCAAGGGAGATAAACCAGCCATCATATTTCGCATGCCTGAGCTCCTGTCGTTCGAGTTTTCTCGAAGTTCTGTTCAGACGGTCAAAAACCTCATTAATAAATAGTTTGTCATCGCTCTCGATGTACTGGATTGGCACCTCATAATTGAGAAACCGCTCTTTGAGGTCCTGTTCGTTTTCTATGGTTTGCCACTTCTTACCGCCCAAGCGCGGGTCGCCATATCCCGAATCTATGGCAAATGAGTTCTGGGTGAAGAGGACGATGGACTCGATGCGCTGCTTCCCATCAACAACACGGTAGATCATCTTTCCGGCATCAAGATCTGCCTCTTTATGAAGAAAAACCGCGGGGCAGGGATAGTTTCGAAAAATGGAATCGAGAAAAAATTTTCTGTCTTTTAGTGTCCAGACGCTTCTCCTCTGGTAGGGAGGATCCAGGTCCAGTTGTCCATTATGATAGAGATCAAGAAACCATCCAATGTGTTTTTTCATAATATTCTCCTTACAATATATTACCGTTCACGCAGTCGCATGCAGGAAATGCACAGGAAACCATTCATGTCTGTATTTTATCGATTTCTCCCGCCAATTTCACCTGAAATGAACATTACGGTGTCATGCTACGCATCTGCGGGCTTCCCTGCCTCTTGTGCACAACGCCACACCGCGGCATCAATCCCAGATATAGTCAGCGATAAGCTTATCCGGGGTTCTCCCGATCATACGCCTAACCGTTCCAGGCATAAGCACCGTAGAGCTGGCTGCACTATGACGCTGGAGCATGCGCGGCACTGCTATCTTCATGGCATGCGTTGCCCCTACCAGAGCGACGATGGTGGTATTATTGCCTCTCAAGGCATGTGCTATGTTGAACGCCATAACGGCATCCCGAAGACGCTGCCCCTCGCAAAGAAAAGGGAGCTCCGCCGCATGATAGGTCCTGTCGATAATCTCTTTATACCGGGCATCTGTCGCGCATTCAGTAAATTTGATCTCCTGCAGGAAGTCTGGGGAGATTTCTCGCAGGCCGCATTTCGAAACGGCTCCTATCAGCGCATTTTCTGCATTGATGGCGACAAGGGGGATATGCTCCGCTCGCGCATATTCCAGTATTTCCTTATAATACTCATAGGGAATAGCCCACGTCTCTTGATATATTCTCTCAAACGCGTATTCGTCAAGCTTTCCTTCGATCCATCTGTTGAATATCTCCTGCTTACTTTCGGGGAATGCCTCAAGCGCGACAGCCACCTGCTTACCACGTTGATGCAGATACTTTATAATTTCCAGCTGAAGAAGATGTATGCTCGTCGTCCCGTGTATTTCACCGATAAATATGACTTTTTCATTCTCAATCTCCTTGAGGACAGCCTCAAGATCTGCGGATGTCTGTTGATCAAGAGAGATATAATGCGTCGGCGGTGAAGCGCAACCAGCAAGAAAAAGTAACGTTACTGCGATAATAAGCCCTTTCATGATTAAGTATATCATGAGCGTGTTACCCTGAAGTTTTTGGAGTATTTCAGCTGGCAACATAGCTTTTTGCGGACGCAATCCTCGATCAGGCCCGGGCAGCAAAGAATAGCTATCGGGGAAAACGTCTTTATGACGCCAGAAGCTCTGTGAGTATCTTTACTATCATTACCGGCAGCAGATCCCTGTTGTCCGGGGTGACTTCATGTATCTGGATGTCATTCCTGTTTTTTATCCTCATGATAAATTCATCGCCGCCCAACGTAATGGTGCCGATAATCGGATTGCATGAATCGAGCGCCGCTAGTGCTGCCCGCTTAAATAATTCGGAAAAACACTCCATCTTGCCAATCTCGTCAAGGATTATGACGTTCTTACCGACGGGCGTAATTGATGGCACCGCTATGGTCTCAATATTCTCGATGCTTACCCCATACCGCCGTATACGAACGTCGGAAGAAAGGTCCTGATGGGCAAGATAGCCTTTTCTGCCATCAAGGGTCCTCATCAAGAAGCCGGTCCGCTTTCCGGTAACTCTTTCTTCTTCTGTGTAAAATCCATTGGCAGGGAATCCGAGACCCTCGATCACTTTCTTAATGACCGTGGTTTTCCCGACTGCGGGAGCTCCTGTTAAAAAAATGTTTTTCTTCATACCGCTACCATCCATATCCGGCAGAGAAACGTTGACTACTTCATTACCGTCAGGACCATGTCAGCGCCGATTGCGAGAATCGATAGGATAAAGATGAGCGCATAGTTAATGTCCTCAAGCGAAAACCTAATGGACGACAGCAGGTAGAGCACGACTTCCCTGTCTTCGTCCTCAAGGCATGCATTAGCTTTCAGTTTGTCGATAAGCCGGAAGGTCTCGATCGCATGCTTCCGTTTCCTGGAAATCCTATATCGATAGAGAAAGAAAAGAAAATAACCGATCGTCCCCACATACCAGACCGGACGCACCCATGACGGTTCTATATGCTGAAAGATAATGATACCCCTGAAGGCAATTGCTGAAATGAGCCCGAGGCTGAAGAAGGCATAGATAACAGAGCGTGGCACGGTATGCGGCTTATGCCTTTCCATGATGTTCATTATACCATCTGCCTGTGCTCTGTTTTCCTCCTGGCCGAAAGATGCGCTATAATAAAAACATAGTGAAATTGAAATAAGCGGGGTCCCTATGATGAAGAAGTATTTACTTGCATCACTTATACTTGTCGTTTTCCCTGTCCTGACGGGAATTATATCAAGTTCATCTGCTGCTGACGTGCCCAGGATGAGCAAGGAAGAACTCCGGGGCATGCTGGGCAACCCTGCACTTGTGGTGATAGACGTTCGAACGGAAAAAGAGTGGAGGAAGTCTGACAAGAAGATCTCTGGAGCCACATGGGAGGACGCTGACGAATGGGAGTTGTGGACGGCCAAATATCCGAAAGACAAGACTATTGTGCTTTACTGCAGTTGACCTGACGAACGCACAAGTGCCTGGACGGCACGTATGCTCATGAAAAGAGACTTTACCAGGGTGTATGCGCTCAAAGGTGGTTGGTATGGGTGGCTGAATGCCGGCTACCCCGTGGAATCGAAGTAGCTGGCCATTTTCGTCATGGATACCATCGATCTCCTCAGCCTCCGGCAGTGGGTCTCGAACTATTGCAGAAAGTTTCATTCGGCGAATGAGAAGGACCACCAGAATATTGTTCTGAAAGAATCTCATACCTATAACGTAGCTGCCAACATGCTCTCAATATCGGGGGTACTGCTGAGGAACAGGAACAAGGTCATGATGGCAGAAGCCATAGGGCTTCTGCACGATATCGGCCGTTTCCCCCAATATGCTCAATATAAAACATTTCGAGACAGCGTCTCTGTTAACCACGGCAGGCTCGGTGCGGAGGTAATCAAGAACGAAAACATCCTGAGCAACCTTCCGGTTAAAGAGCAGGAGATTATCATGGATGTCGTAAGGTTTCATAATACGCCCACTGTCCCAGGCGGTCTCGATGCTGAGACGATCTTCTTCCTTAAACTGGTCCGCGATGCTGACAAACTAGATATCTGGAGGGTATTCGCCGAATATTATGAAAAGGACGATGCAGAACGGGAATCGGCGGCGGGACTTGGTCTTCCTGATACGCCCGAACATACCGATGCCATTGTCGCGTGCCTTGCAGAAAAGAGACTTGCAACCGTTTCAGCACTGAGAACACTGAATGATTTCAGAATCATGCAGCTCACCTGGGTGTATGACCTAAACTTCCCGGCATCGTTCCGGCTTGCTATAGAACAGAGTCATATAGAGCATATTATTGCGACCCTGCCGGAAACAGATCAGCTGGCAGGGGCCGTATTCGCGCTGAGGCAATACCTGATGGAAAAGGCAAGGGGATGAAAGCTTTCATTGAAATTGTCTGTTATAACGGGTAAAATTATAGCACGGTTAACAAATATGGGCACTGTGCGATTCTTTTTCATAGGTTCTCTTTTCCTTCTCATTGCCATGGGACCGAACCCTTCTACGGGACAGAGCGGGGGCACGGCATCCTCTGCTGATACGGAAAAGAATGTCATGGGCAAGGCCCCTGACTTTACCTTGAAGGATATTCATGGAAGAGCCCTCTCCCTTTCGTCCCTCAAGGGGAAGGTAGTACTCATCAATTTCTGGGCTACCTGGTGCCCCCCCTGTAAAGCGGAAATGCCCTCCTTGAACAAGATATATAATGAGATGAAGGCCCAGGGATTAGAAGTTGTTGCCGTTTCAACAGATAACTCCTTATCGACGATCAAAGACTTTCTAGCAAGGAACCGGCTTGACTTCCCGGTTCTCTTTGATGAGAGCAAGGCCGTCACCAAGCAATACCACGTCTTTTCCATGCCGACCACCTTCCTTATTGATAGAAACGGCATGATCGTTGAGAAATTCTATGGAGAGGAAGACTGGACTGATCCCGATATCAGGAAGAAGATAGATAAGCTATTCTGACCGTGCGCCCTTGATGCTTCTGCTGAGCCTCTAAAAAAACAATAGCCGTATTCCTTGACCATGCAAAGATATGAGAAACGCCGGGCTCATGCATCCTCTTCAGGATGTATTTCAGTACGGATTCCAGAGATGGCAGGCAACGCGCCTTCCTTCTTTTTCCTTAAGCTCCGGAACGGTCCTTGCGCACGGGTCGAAGCGCTTCGGACAGCGCGGATGAAAAGGACATCCTGAAGGAATATTGATGGGACTCGGCACATCGCCGAAATCAGCTGCTCGCGGAACCCGTGGCGTTGCAGGCAATGAGTTCGCGTTTCCCTCTCCTGGCTCCTTACGGTGAAGTATTTTTGGAGCGGAGGCAAGCAGCACTTCGCTGTATGGATGAAACGGAATCCGAAAGAGTTCTTCTGTCTTCGCATATTCTACGATCTTTCCGAGATACATCACGCCGACCCTGTCACTGATATACTGCACCACCCGCAGATCATGGCTAATGAATAGAAAAGATATTTTTAGCCTCCTCTTGAGGTCCTGGAGCAGATTAAGGATCTGGGCCTGGATCGACACGTCAAGGGCCGAAAGGGGTTCATCAGCGACGATCAATTCCGGTGAAACAGCAAGTGCCCGTGCAATGCAGATTCTCTGCCTCTGACCACCGCTGAATTCGTGGGGATAGCGATAAAGAACCTCGGGGCCGAGTCCCACCATTTCCAGTATGCCCGTAACATGCCCCTTCATCGCCATGCGCGGTGTAAGCTTGTGGATGATCAGCGGTTCGGAAACCGTGTCGAACACCGTTCTTCTCGGATTTAAGGAGGCAAAGGGGTCCTGAAAGATGATCTGGACGGACTTCCTGAATGCCTTGAGTTCCTTCGCGTTAAAACCGAAGATATCCCTGCCCCTGAAAAGCACCGCACCTGCTGTGGGACTGACAAGTCTCAGGACAAGACGGGCCACCGTGGATTTTCCGCAACCGCTCTCGCCGACAAGGGCCATGACATTGTCATCATCAATCGAGAAGCTGACACCGTCAACCGCTTTCAGCACCTGTTTCTGACCGCCGATCGCTCTGCGCACGTCAAAATGCTTTGTCAGGTCCCGTATGTTCAGGAGTTCCATGATATCTCTTCTGCCCTGATGCACCGCACAAAGTGGCCGGCCGAAATCTGCCCAAGGTCGGGTTCTGACGATTTACAACGTTCTCGTGCATGTCTGCACCGGTTGGAAAACTTGCAGCCGGGTGGGAGCATCTCAGGCCGCGGCACAAATCCGGGTATGGGCGTGAGCGTTTTCCCCTTCTGCTTTGGCAACGAGTCGAGCAGACCCATCGTGTATGGATGGCGGGGGTTACTGAATATATTACCGGTTCCGGAAAGTTCCATAATCCTTCCGGCATACATGATGCCGACCCGGGCAGCATTTTCCGATATGATGCCGAGATCATGTGTTATAAAAAGGATCGACATCTTCCTCTCAGCCCGCAACCCCTGTATCAGCTCGAGGATCTGTGCCTGAATGGTTACATCAAGAGCCGTTGTCGGTTCGTCCGCGATAAGCAGTGAAGGGTTGCATGCTATTGCCATGGCAATCATTACGCGCTGCCGCATCCCCCCTGACATCTGATGAGGATATTCCCTGATACGCACCTCCGGTGAAGGTATTCGAACCGTCCCGAGGAGCTCTACAGCCTTGTCCATTGCATCCCTTCTTCTCATATGCTTATGCGTCATGAGCACTTCAGCTACCTGGTACCCGATGGTAAGCACAGGGTTCAGGGACGTCATCGGCTCCTGGAAGATCATGGAAATTTCGTTGCCGCGGATACGTCTGATCGCCTCTCTGTCAGCCTTGAGAAGGTTTTTACCCCTGAAGGATATCTCACCGGTAGCATAGGCAAGCGAGGGGAGAATACCCAAGATCGAAAGGGCGGTAATGCTTTTCCCGCAGCCGCTTTCTCCTGCAAGACCAAATATCTCTGACTCGGCAATGTCGAAGCTAAGGTTTGATACGACATTTGTCGGCTGAGCAGACGCTCTGAAGAAGATATTGAGATCCCTTACGACCAGCAGGGACACGGCAGGTTATTTTTCCTCTTTTTTCAAGAGCCTGAGGTAATTTTCCGCTTCCTTTAGGTTTGGGTTGTATTCGAGGGCCTTCTGCCATTCTTCAAAGGCCAGACCAGAGAGACCTTCCATGTAGTAGCTCAATCCCAGCTGAACCCAGGCGGTTCCGTAGTTGGGATTGATGACCTTTGCCTTTACGAAATGCACGATCGCCTCTTCCGTCTTGCCCTTGTTCCTGAGCGCAATGCCCAGCTTCGTATGCACATCCGCAAGCTTTGGATGAAGCTTGACGGCTTTATGGTACTCCTCGATCGCCTCGTCATTCATGTTGAACTCGAGGTACATATTGCCGACCCGGTAGTGCTCATTCGCAATCTTTCCGGCGATGAAGGGGTCCATCACATTCGGATCAGGGTGAGCGATCTGTGCGGCAACCGTAAAGACCTCTTGGGCCTTCTTGAATTCTCCAAGGTCGTTATACGTTATGGCGAGATTCAGTGATGCCTCCGTGTAGCGGGGGTTGAGCTCAACTGCCTTTTCAAAGTGGCCCGCAGCTGCATTGAGGTCTCCATTGAGGTTGCTGATAATACCCAGCTTGTTCTGTACGTCAGCATATCGGGGGTTTATCCGGATGACCTCGCGGAGAAGCGGCTCGGCCTCATGGTATTTTCCCTCTTCGAAAAGTTTCTTGCCGAGCTCATAGAGTTCCTGCAGATGATCGTCCATAGGTTTACAGATTATAGGGACTGCACGGATTATTTGTCAAGAAACGGTCCGGAAGAACACCGCTTCAACTTTTGTGAGAATGCGGCTCTTCCTCCCTGGCTATTTTAAGTGCCAGAAGCGTTACCATGCCGGCAATAAACATGACGCCGCCGGCAAGCGCCCATGGGGCGCCGGGTTCTTTGCTCACCTCGATCATCGCAACAGGGAAAGGCATTGCTTTTACTGTCTTGATGTAGATACCGATGCCATCCCTAAATGAGGGACTGTTCGGCCGTATTTTGTCTGCAGACAGAGCCCTGCCTTCCCTGAAATACTCGATATCAGCAGACCAGTCCAGAACATAGCCCGCGGCATCGACCGCAGCATTCACCTGATTGAACCTCACCTCAAGATTGTTCTGAAGCTGAAGCACCGTTCCGTTGTAGGCGTAGGTAATGCCCCTGGCGCTCCCGTAGGCGCTCAGCAGATGTGCAAGCAGAATGAAGAGAAACCCCATATGCATGATTTGGGGCGACATTATCAGCAGCCATTGCCTTGCACCCCTCTTCCGTATAACCGATTCAACGCTGCAGACAAGGGTGTTCGTTGCGAGCAGGAAAAGGATGGTGACTGATGCCCAGAGCCACCAGGTAATGCTGACCGGCATTTCCCGCATCCAGTCAAAAAGCGCAACCGTGTGGAGGGCAAGAAATTCATCATGCGCCGGCATGACAAAAGACCCGTAGAGCAGTAGGCAGATCAGCGTAACAGTAAGCCATACCGCAGTTCGCAATGATATAAGAAATGTCAGCATTGTATTAGCATGTGCGCTGCTTCATACTCTTTGTTTTCTCCGTCAAAAAGAATGTGAGCTCTTCATAAAGAGGCCCACGCCAAGATAGGTGAACATGACAATAATAAATCCTGCGATAGCAAGCACCGAGACGGGTCTGCCCGTCCACCACGGTCTGAGCCGAACATGCAGATAGAAGCTGTAAAAAAGCCAGAGGATCACGGTCCAGAGTTCTTTAGGAGTCCAGAGCCAGTACGTTCCCCATGCCAGATACGCCCAGATACCGCCGAATACCATGGCTGCTGAAAAGAAGCAGAAACCGACCAACACCATCTTATACTGGATAGCGTCCTGTCCGGTGTCTTCGCGGACCAGGGACATGGCCCCCAAAATTGCCGCAATACCGAAGAGGGCATAGGAAAAGAACGAGAATGCCACATGGGTCTCGAACCAAAATGTCCTGAGCACGGGAGGAAGCGGACTGTTATAGGGCTTATAGAAAAAGGACAGCCCCATAAAGAAGACCGCCATACCTATGGCGGCATGTATAACCATCTTCGTCCTCTTCATCTTTCGCGCGACAGGAAGCATGAAAAGCACGATGGCCGTAGACAGGAAAAATAGCGTGTCATGAGGTCCGACAAGCGGCAAGCGGTCAAGAGCTATGCCACGCAGCACAAGATAACTGCTCTGAAGCAGAAGTCCCGCAAGGACAAAGGGAGTACGATAGTAACCGAAGGCATAGCATGCAACGGAAATGACGGCCAGCATGGAAAGAGCGTCCTGCATATCAGCTTTCTCAGGGGAATATCTTGCCCGGGTTTAGCAGGTTTTTCGGATCAAATGTCTGTTTGATCTTCTTCATGAGTTCGAGCTCTGCCGGATGGATTTCCATGGTGATATAGTCCTGCTTTGTAAGTCCGATGCCGTGCTCGCCCGATATTGTGCCCCCCAGTTCAAGGGTGATCCTGAATATCTCTTCAACGAGTTTTTGCGCCCTTTCGTACTCTTTCTTTTTTGTTCTGTCCACCATAAGGTTCACATGGATATTTCCGTCTCCCGCATGCCCGAAATTCACTATCCTGATCCCTGTGCCTTCTGAGAGCATTTTCAGCCTTTTGAGCATGTCGGCCAACCTGCTCCTCGGCACCACAATATCCTCATTGATCTTCGTCGGACTAATATGAAAAAGTGCAGGAGAAATGGCGCGCCGCGCTTCCCAGAGCTTCATGCGTGCAAGTTCGTTTTCTGCCATGATGATCTCTCCGCCAAGCTTCTTGCAGACCGTCGATATCTTCTCCGCGTCGCGCATGATGACGGAAGGGGCTCCGTCGATCTCGATGAGGAGCATCGCCTCAATATCATCTGGAAGGCCCACTGATTTATAGCTCTCTACGGCACGTATGGTTTCGGCATCAAGGAATTCCAGAGCCCTCGGCACGATGCCTTCGGAAATGATATGCTGAACAGACTCGCCCGCAGGTTCAAGCTTACGAAAGAGCGCAAGGAGCGTTATGACGGCCTCGGGCAGGGGGAGCACCTTGAGTCTTATTTTTGTGATCATGGCGAGCGTGCCTTCTGAACCGACAAGGAGTCTGGTGAGATCGTAGCCGACCACGCCCTTGGCCGTCCTGACGCCGGTTGTTATGAGCCTGCCA
>DKBO01000202.1 GCA_002448975.1 Nitrospiraceae bacterium UBA6898 | reverse complement strand
GGTCATGCCGGGCTTCAGGAGGCCCCCGGGGTCATCGGGCTTCACCTTCACCCTGAAGGTCTTGATGTCCTGCCTGCCCCGGGTAACATCCCGCTGTGTTGCGAACTCGGCATATCTGCCGATCTCGATGACCGTGCCTTTGAATTCTTTCCCAGTCAGTCCCTCTGCCGTTATGCGCGCAGCAGCATGAAGCGGTATCGCAGCCACCATGGTCTCCTCAAGGTCGACCCGGACAAAAAGATTTGCCGTGTCAACGATCGTCAGGACGGTCGTGCCGGCAATCGCGTACTCTCCCTGTTCAAGAGCCCTGAAGGACACGGCTCCCGCGATGGGTGACGTTATGACCGTATCATGGAGCTTTGAGCGGTTGAATGCGAGGTTTGCATCAGCCTCTCTCAGTCGCGCACGGGACGACAGAAGCTGGCTCTTTGCCGTCTTCACCTGGGATACGGCAGACACGCGCTGTGCCTGCGATGCCTGCAGCTGCGCCTCTGCAGCACGGAGAGATGCCACTGCCGTGTCGTGAGCAGTAACGGCGAGGTCAAAGGACTCCCGCGCAATATATGCCTTCTGGTGGAGCTCTTTTGATCTGTCCATTTCGCGTCTTCGCTCATCCAGCTGGACCCGTGCCTTTTCAGCCTCAGCCTTTGCGCTGACCACCGCTGCATCCGCGCTCAGAACCTGGGCCTTTGCGCCCTCGACAGCGGATTCCGCAGACGCGATGTCGGCCTTTGACCGTTCAATGGCGGCAGCTGCCTGTTCCACCGAGGCCTGGATGTCATCGCTTTCGAGCGTTATCACGGACTGGCCTTTCCTGATCATATCCCCTTCCCGGCAGCAGATGGACCTGATCCTGCCGGAGACCTTTGATGAAAGATTAACCTCTATGCCCTCAACGATGCCCGAGGCCCGTATGATGCCGTCAACCTTGCTGTTTCTGCCGTATACCAGATACACCACAAGACTCACGATGAGGACTGCAAGAGCTATGAGAAGGCGTTTCTTCATGGCCTCGGCTGCCTATCTGACACCCATGGCCTTTTCGAGGTTCGCGCGCGCGATCTTGTAATCATATAAGGCCTGGATATAGGATGTCTTCGCATTGGCAAGGGTAACCTCCGCATCGGTCACCTCAATGGGGTTGCCGACACCGGCTGCATACCTTCCGCTGGCGATGTCGTAATTTTCCCTTGCCTGCCGCTCGGTCAGTTCAGCAGTGGTTATCCGCTCCTCAGCCTCGTTGAGGCTTAGCACATTCTGCTGAACTTCAAGGAAAACGTTCTGCCGCAGCGCCTCTTCGTTCGCCGTGAGTATCACCAGGTTTGCCTTTGCCTCTGACACCTGATGCCTGGTAAGGAACCCGCTGAAGATGGGGATCGACAGGGTCACCCCTGCGTTCCAGCCGTCACCTGTGGCAAAATCCCCTCCTTTACCTGCCCATGTCCAGCCGGCCTCACCGGTGAAAAAAGGATAATAGCCCTTGCGCGCAAGCGAGACCGCCTCCTCCGAAGCCTTTCGCTTTGCCATGATCGACTTGAGCTCAGGCCTGTTCGCATAGGCCTGCTCCATCGCTGCTTCAGCGGTTATGGCATACTGCCGAAAAGAGAGGTTGTCCTCAATACTATACTCAGGGGCTTCGGGAACCCCCATGGCATTGTTCAGGGATACCACGGCAATACGTACTGAGTTCTGCGCGCTGATAAGAGCCAGCCGGGCATTGCTCAGGTCGACCTCCGCCTTGGTCACGTCGAACTTCGGCTTTGTGCCCACCTCGTAAAAGGCCTTTGCCTGTTCGAGGTGCTGCTCGAACTGCTTCACCGTGTCCATGGCGACCGTCTCGGTCCGATGCGCCCTCAGCAGGTTATAGTATGCCTGCTTCACATTCAGGACGACCTGATCGGTCGTATTTTCGAGATCTGCCTGCGAAGCCTCGATATTGAGCTTCTGTATCTTCACATTGGTCCATGTCTTGCCGAAATCAAAAAGCGTCTGTTGGGCAGACAGGTTCGTATTGTACTGCTCGAACGAATGGGATGTCTGGATTCTTCTCACGCCTACCGTTGTTGTGCCTGTGGATAGGGTTGAAGGCTGAAACCGCGAGTAACCGGCATTTGCGTCGATCTGCGGGTAATAGGCTGATTCGGCCTGGCCTTTTCTGGCGCGGTTCACATCGACGGCTCCCTGGCTGGCAAGAACAGTCGGGTGCTTCATCAGGGCGATCTCGACAGAACGTTCAAGGGTCAGGAGTTCCCCCTTCTGGATGACATCCTCAGCAAAGACCGCGGGGGGAAGGGCCAGAGCCATCATCAGGGCAAAAAGAAATTTCTTCATAGGGTATTCCTCCGGATTGTCAGGTTTGTAAAAAGATCATATCCATTATACACGCTCATCTACGCCTCCAGGCTACCCTGCTTCTGCCGGTGCAGACCGATGCCGAAGCTTGCCTTCACCCATTCCTGCATCCGGTCCATGTAGTAATAGACGACCGGCGTGATGTACAGGGTAAGCAGTTGGGAAACCAGCAGTCCGCCGACGACTGCCAGGCCGAGCGAACGGCGTGAGGCTGCGCCCGCGCCGAACCCTATCGCGATGGGGAGCGTGCCGAGCAGGGCCGCCATCGTCGTCATCATGATAGGCCGGAAACGGACAATGGCCCCCTGATAGATGGCATCGATCGGCGTCCTGCCCTCATGCCGCTGCGCCTCGAGCGCGAAGTCGATCATCATGATCGCGTTCTTCTNNCCCTTCGTGGCCTCCTGAAATACCTGTGCCGTTCCCTGGAAACCGGTCGTAATCGAAGCTGGGAGCGACCGCGCCTCCTTCTGAATGGCCGCAACTGCATCTCCGAGCGGCACGTCAGGCTTGAGGTTAAAGGATATCGTGACGGCGTTGATCTGTCCCAGATGGTTCACGGACAGCGGTCCAAGTCCCTTGGTGAGCTTCGCAAGGGACGAAAGCGGCACGAGCTGCCCGCTGGTGGCCCGCACATAGAGCATGCCGAGGGCGGCAGGGTCAAGCTGGTAGCGCGGATCAAGCTCCAGGACCACCTTATATTGATTGTTCGGCGAATAGATGGTCGAGACCTGCCGGGAACCATACGCGGAATAGAGGGTGTCCTCGATTTGCTGGGCAGTGATGCCGAGGCTTGCCGCCCGGTCACGGTCGATATCGAGGTTCACCTGCGGGTTCTTGATCTGCAGGTCGCTGGTCACGCCCTGCAGCATCGGCAGTTCGCGCAGCTTTGCCTCAAAGGCTGCCGCCTGGATATAGAGTTCCTCCGTATCCGGGCTCTGAATCACGAACTGGTATTGTCCCTTGGATAAGGTCGCCTCCAGCCGTATCGGCGGCGGGTTCTGCATGAACATCATGATGCCCGGCACGCTCATCACTTTCGGGAAAAGACCCTGGATGATCTGATCGGGGTTGCGCTTCCGCTCCGAACGCGGCCTGAGCTTCAGGAACATGAACCCGCCGTTCGAAGCGACCCGCGTCCCCCCCTGGCCCACGAACGACATGAAGGCCTCTACGTCCGGCTCCTGAAAGACGATATCCACGAGCTGCATCTGGTGCCGTTTCATCTCTTCGAAGGAGACGCCCTGCGCGCCCTCGGTGATGGCGAAGATGCCGCCGATGTCGTCCGAGGGAAGCAGGCCCAGGGGCATGATCCTGAAGAGCCCGACCACGACAATCGTCATGATAATTGTTATTGCCATGGTGGTGCGCCGGTAAAGAAGGACCCGTTTGAGGGTCCGCTCATACAGATTGCGCATGCCGTCAAAAAAGCGTTCCATGAAATTATAGAGTCTGCCGTGCTTCTGCTCCCCCTGCGCCTTGAGAAAACGGCTGGAGAGCATCGGGGTCAGCGTGAGCGAGACGAAACCCGAGATGAGGATGGCAACGGTTATGGTCACGGCAAATTCATGCAGCATCCTCCCGAGCATGCCGGCCATGAAAAGGACGGGGATAAAGACCGCCACCAGCGAAAGGGTCATCGAGAGAATGGTGAAACCGATCTCCCGCGAGCCGTTGAACGCCGCATCCATGGGCTTCTCGCCGTGCTCCATATGGCGGACAATGTTTTCGAGCATGACAATGGCATCATCCACCACGAACCCGACCGAGAGGGTCAGCGCCATCAGGGTGATGTTGTTGACCGAAAACCCCAGCAGGTACATGGCGGCAAAGGTACCGATGATCGAGAGCGGCACCGCAAGGCTCGGGATGACCGTAGCCGAAAGATTTCGCAGGAAGAGGAAGATCACCATGATGACAAGGGAGATCGTGAGCAGCAGGGTGAACTTCACGTCCTTCACCGATTCGCGAATGGAGTCGGACCGGTCGAAGAGCATATTCAGCTGGATGCCCGCCGGCATCTGGCTGCGGAAGCTCGGGATCTGCTTCTTGATGCTGTCCACCACCTGTATGGTGTTGGTGCCCGGCTGGCGCTGGATCGCCAGCACGATCGCCCGTACCGACTTTCCTCCCGTGTTGTACCAGGCAGCCACCTTGTCGTTCTCGACGCTGTCGGTCACCGCGGCGATATCCTGCAGCCGTACCGGGGCATTGTCGCGGTAGGCGACGATCATCGGTCTGTAGGCCTCTGCGTTGTAGAGCTGGCCCGTCGCCTGGATGGTAAAGGCCTGACGGTCTCCCTGGAGCCCGCCCGTCGGCAGATTGACGTTCCACCGCGTCAGCGCGGCCGATACCTCGTCAAGCCCGATCTTCCTGTTTGCTACGGCCTTCGGGTCTATCTGCACCCGCACCGCATATTTCTGCGGGCCGTAGATGAGCACCTGGGCAACGCCATTGATCATGGATATGCGCGGAGCGATGATGGTATCCGCATACTCGTTCACCGCGGAAAGCGGCAGCGTCGGTGAGCTGAGCGCAAGGTAGAGCACCGGCGAGTCTGCCGGGTTCACCTTCTGGTACGAGGGCGGGTTCGGCATGTCATCCGGGAGCTGGCGGGCGGCCTTGGATATGGCGGCCTGGACGTCCTGCGCAGCCGCATCGATATTGCGTTCGAGAGAGAACTTCAGCGTGATAATCGAAATGCCCTGCCCGTTCGTCGAGGTCATGGACTCGACGCCCGCTATGGTCGAGAACTGGCGCTCAAGCGGCGTGGCGACGGCGCTCGCCATAGTCTCCGGGCTTGCCCCCGGCAGGTTCGCACTCACCTGGATCGTCGGAAAATCAATATTCGGCAGGTCATTGACCGGCAGGATACGGTAGGCGAAGATCCCGAAGATCATGATAGCGGCCATGACCAGGCTGGTCATAATAGGGCGTTTGATAAAGATATGGGAGATATTCATCTCGCCGTGCCCTTTTCTTCGGCCTTCAGCCCTGCGCCTTTTCCCCCTGCTTCTGCCGTATTCGTCTCCTCTGCCTTTACCGCGCCGTTTGCCTTTTCCTCTTCTGCCTTGCCGTCCCTCAAGACCACCTTTCCGCCCGGAATAATGCGGACCTGGCCGTCGGTAACCACCTGCTCTCCCGGTTCAACACCCTTTTCTATTATGGTCATGCCGTTATGTTCGGTCCCGGCAATCACGGGGCGGAGTTCGGCGACATCGCCTTTCAGCACAAAGACATACAGTCCCTGCTGTCCGGTCTGCACTGCAGCAGTCGGCACAACCGTCGCATCCTTTCTGACCGTCAGGGTGATGACCACATTCACGAACTGGCCCGGCCAGAGCTTCCGGTCACGGTTGTCAAAAGAGGCCTTTAACTTGATGGTTCCAGTCGCCGTATCCACGGTATTTTCGATAAAGGAGAGCCTTCCCCGGATCGGCTCCGGGTCGTCCTTGGAGGCAAAGGCATTGACCATAAGCGCTCCTGACAGCATATACCGCCGGATCTCTGCGAGGCGGTTCTCCGGCAGCGAAAAACCCACATTAACCGGCTGTATCCGGTTGATCGTGACCATGGGGGTATCGGCGTTCGCCTTCACAATATTCCCTTCATGTACGTCAAGGCTGCCGGTTCTGCCGTCCAGCGGCGAACGGATCGTGCAATAGGCGAGATTCAGCTTCGCGTTCTCGAAAAGCGCCCTGTCCGCCTGCACGGTAGCGTCAAGTGACTCTGCGTTCGTCCGCACCTGATCGTACTGGGTCTGCGANNCTGAGCGCAGCCTCGAACGGGCGCGGGTCGATCGTAAAGAGCAGGTCACTTTTCCGGACATCCTGTCCCTCAATAAAATGGACCTTCATCAGGGTACCGCCCACCTGCGCCTTTACCGCCACGGTGGATGACGGCTCGACCGTACCGATAATGGTGATCTGCACCGGCACATCCTTCTTCTCAGCAACGGCGGCACTCACCGGAGCCGGGGGCATCCCGCCCTGTTTCTTTTCCTTGCCCTTGCAGGACGTCGTCATGACAAGCGCCGTGCATGCCACGGCAATGATCCCTGCATAGGAGATGATGCTGAAACGATCACGCATATTTGTCGCTCCTTATCCCGTTCATAAAGAATTCGTAAAGTGCCTTGCCATATTCCTTCGGCCGCCGGATATCTCCGGTGAGATAGCCGAGGATCGCCCCGCGCAGGGTCACGAGGATCATCAGGGCCGTGGCGCTGCAGTCCATGGGCCGGAGGCTTCCGTCGCGCATTCCCCGCTTCAGGACAGCGGCAATGATGCGATGCTGCGCCCGGAAAAAGACGTCCCGGATCGGCCGCTTGAACTCCAGGTCATACTCCTTGATGCTCGTGGAGAGCATCCGGGTCTTGGTAACGGCGATCTCCATGTACAGATCGATGAGCTTACGGAGTGCGGTCAGCGGGATCTCGGTCCGCAGCAGCTCAATGCGGCCGAGGAATTCATCCATCTGGCTGCGCATGAGGCCCGTATAGAGCTCTTCCTTGGTGCGGAAATAGAGATAGATGCCGCCGACGCTGATCCCTGCCCTGCCGGCCACCTCGCGGACGGAGGCCTTCTCAAAACCGTACGCCGCGAAGACGTCGCTCGCCGCCGCGAGGATGCGCTGCCGCGATTCGTCTCCCGTACGCCGCTTTGCGCTTTTTCTTTTCAAAAGTGCCATGTTGCCCCTTCCCTGGCCATTCATATGAACAGCTGTTCACGTGAACGATTGTTTATTATCTGCCCAACGGGGCGCAGGAGTCAAGGACATTTTCCGGAACGGGAAAAAGACCTGATGTAACGGGAATCCGAATTCGCATACTACAGCCTCTCCTTCAGCGCAGCGAGCAGACTCGTGGGCGCGTTCGCCATGCTCCTGTTAATTGGCATTGAAAATTGACCCATCATCGGCGTCCAATTTTAACCCGCCTATGTGGGGGCTAACTGCTTACATACCAATCGGTTACGATATCTAACTCCGGGGCAATCTTGAGTGCCGATTAAGCCAAAAATGGGTCAAATTGTCATGCCGATTAACAGCCATATCCAGTTGCTATAATCCTTGCTCCCGTCAGCGTACTTCCAGCAGCATAACTGCAGACATCCCCATTTTCCGGCCGGTATCTTCATACTTTCTTCAAACAACGGAGATAAGATAATGGTAGCCATGAGAACGCAGGTCTTGAGAGGGGTGCTGTTCGCGGTCCTGATGACCGCCCTGAATATGATCGGATTGGCAGGGATAGTCCTCTCTGCGCTCGGCAGGGACAGCAGGCCGGCAGTTAGGGGATCAGCTTCCTGTCCGTCTCCTGCTGCAACATTTTCAGAAAGGAAGAAAACAGCCATGCCAGCAACCGCACATACGACAGCATTACCGCTCCTGGATATTGAAATACCCTCTCACCTCGAAACCGCCACCTTCGGGCTAGGCTGATTCTGGGGACCTGACTCCCGGTTCGGGAGCATGGAGGGCGTTATCAGAACACGCGTCGGCTACAGCGGCGGCACCAAACCCTCTCCGACATACCGCAGCCTCG
>DKBO01000196.1 GCA_002448975.1 Nitrospiraceae bacterium UBA6898 | reverse complement strand
CCTCTCCGACATACCGCAGCCTCGGCGATCATACCGAAACGGTCCAGATCGATTACGACCCGGCAAGAGTAACCTACGAGCTGCTGCTGAATGTCTTCTGGGAAAGCCACGACCCGACCGAACGTTCGTGGTCAAAGCAGTACCGGAATGTCATCTTTTACCATAATGACGAGCAGAAGAGAATTGCGGAGAAGACCCGGGACCGTATAGCCGCACAGCTGGGCCGTCAGGTACGGACAGAGATTGTCCCTGCCTCGACCTTCTATCCTGCGGAAGATTACCACCAGAAGTTCCATCTTCAGCAGGACCCGGTGCTCACCGCAGAATATGATGCCATCTACCCTGACATGAAGGATTTTGTGAATTCTACCGCGGTCAGCAGGGTGAACGGTTATCTCGGCGGTTTCGGCACAGCTGCACAGCTTGAGAAGGAGATTGACAGCCTCGGCCTGTCGCCTGCAGGCATGAAGCGGCTTCTCGATGGCGCTCCGCTCCACACCCGGTAGGAAATCCTCCTAGGTTGTCAGGAAACTCAGGACCTGGTTCTTAATCGTAATATGGTCGATGGGGATGTTCGGTACGTCCCTGTTGCCGGGAACTGCAAGGGCGTGGATGAATTTCAGGCCCTTGCTGCCTGATCTCATCGCCTCTGTAAGCTGCTCCTTCGTGGATGTCTTGAGCGTATTTCCTATGCCGAAGCCCCGGGCAACAAGCTCAAGGTCAACACAGGAGCCGGTCAGGGTCTCCTGGCTGCCTGTCGAACCGTAGGAACTGTTGTCGATGGCAAGTATCGTCAGGTTATCCGGCGCGAGATGTGCTGCCGTGGCAAGCACGCCGGGGTTCATGAGCAGGCTGCCGTCGCCGTCGATCACGACCACGTCCTTCCCTGAAGAAATGCTCATGCCCAGACCTATGGGAGATGCCATGCCCATACTGCCCAGCATATAGAAGTTCGATTCTTGATGCTTGATTGCATGGAGTTCCTTGGAAGGCCAGCCGAGATTGCTCACCACAGCCTTGCCGGAAAGATAGGGAGCAATGGTCTCGATGATCTCATAGCGGGAACAGGCCGGAGGCGAGACCTCTCTGCGCTGTTCCGGGATCATGCAGGCAATGGGGCGCTGATCAAGCTGGCGGGCGCGCTGCGCCGGAGATCCTTCCCAGATGGCCGGATTGAGCAAAAAAGCATGAACGCGGCTGTCCGCATACACTTCCGGCAGTTTCTGCGCCACGACGATAAGATCGGCAGGCGAGCTTATTACGGAAAAGGGGATGCCGGCTCCGTTCAGGATCGCGGGCAGCCGCTGCCCCATAGGGAATTGCGCTGCGATCTTCTCCTTATATATCCCCCGCTGGCTCACAAAGACAGCAAGCGGCAGCTCGTAGAACTGCATGAGCGACAGGAGGGCATTTACCATATTACCGATACCCGAGCTCTGAACGAACATGGCAGATCGCCTGCCTCCCAGCGCAGCGCCGGCGCAGATGCCGACACCCTCCTCCTCCCGCGTAAGCGGGACATGGAAGAAGCGCTCTTCGACCATCTCGAGGAGCGTCTTGATCTTTTCGCAGGGCAGGGAAGCGGTCATATCCACTGCCGCATTCTTCACTATCGTTATGAGCTCTTCTTCAGGACTGTACATACCAGATCCTCGATCTCCCTGTCCGTGATTTTCTTTGATATAAACGCCGGCTCAACATTGTATGTCTTCTTTTCCCTGCCGAGCATCACCTCGCCGCCGCCGGTAATATTCAGCAGGACACTATCATCTCTTCCTATAGTCTTTTTGTCCACTGCCTGTTTCAGTGCGCCGACGGCGACGCCTGCAGCAGGCACAATGTCAACGCCCTCCAGATTGCTGAAAAGCTCCATGGATTCAAAAACCTCCCGGTTCGTCACCCCGTACATGCTCCCCTGCGTTGCCTGCATGGCATCGAAAACACCGCCCTGTACCGTGTATGCAGGGTATCTGGTCGAAAGCACGCGCGTTGATATCTGCCCGATGAGTTCCGGCCTCAGGTCCTCCTCAAAAAGCTCCCGGCTTTTCTTTTCCCAAGCCTTCACCATCGGCGCAAAGGGCAGATTCTGCGCAAGGTGGAGCCTCGGCAACGCCGATCCGAACCTCCCGTCACACAAAAAACGCTCTGACATCTCCCAAACGCCGATACCTCCCGTACCGCTGCCTACTGCCTGAACATAGTGGTCAGGCAGCCTCCCCATGACGGATACGGCTTCAAGGATCGTCGAACCGAGACCGTCACGCTTGGCGATATTCTTGACTCCGCCCTCAAAGGGAAAGCCCGATATGACTGCGATCCTTCGTGCGACATCGATGGAATCAGAGTAGTCCCCATCTCCTATTGCCAGTGTCGGGACCATGGAAGAGCTCTCGAGATACCACATCTCCATCAGGCACATCCTGGGGACGACGATAATGACCGGGAATCCGGAGACGGTCGAGAGATG
Organism: Nitrospiraceae bacterium UBA6898; assembly: GCA_002448975.1. GTDB lineage: Bacteria > Nitrospirota > Thermodesulfovibrionia > Thermodesulfovibrionales > UBA6898 > UBA6898. The sequence continues at coordinate 546 of DKBO01000196.1, read as the reverse complement.
GGCAAAGGCCCGGGCCGTATTCCCTGCCGATGCTACGACCAGACCATTCACGCCGTTTTCGATCGCATTCTGGAGCACGATCGCGGCCTCAAACTCCTTGAACGTGCAGGCCTCAAGAAACGCCCCCCTCTCCGGCCAGTATCCGTTGAACGCTATGTACAGGCTTTGCATATCAAGATGGCGTGCAAGCCACTGGGACCGGTAAACGACTGTTCCGGGCTGTTCAAAGGCCGGGGTATGCACCGGCAGCCAGTTGAATTTCCATATCCCTTTTCCGCAGTCATCCCTGAACGCGTCCCGGTAACGTGTTATCAGCAGAGCGTTTGCGCAGTGCTCGCAAAAGGCGCAATAGGTGCCTGCCAGCTCTTTACCGCATTTCCTGCAGATGATCGAAAAATGGCTCATGGCTCATCCTGCTTTATTTACAATGTTCTCGACTATGGAAAGGGCAGGGCATTTGAGCGGCTGTATCGGGCCGATACTCAGCCAGTCTGCATAGCTGCAAAGAAAGAGGCCGGATACCTCGCAGGTCGAAGACCGAGAATG
>DKBO01000169.1 GCA_002448975.1 Nitrospiraceae bacterium UBA6898 | reverse complement strand
AATAGTTTTTCAAAGAAAAAGTGCATGCAGCAATGTATCTCCTCTTAATTTTCAGAGGCTGTTGAAATGGAGTCATGTGCGTGATGGGGGCAAATACCCGAAAGGTGGAATAATGAACGGGGTGGCTTGTTTCCGTGCGAAACCTGTGAGATAGCTCACGGCGTTGCACGGTGAGGCGTTCTGCCGCAAGCGGATCGCAGACCCCCTGTCCGACACACGGATGGTTTCACGCGGATGCGCCAGTGAAGGCCAATGACAATACGCTACTCGTATTTTCGCGTCCCGCTGCTCTGCGTTTCGGACCCGCTTAACTCATGAGGGGCCGTAGTTGTTTACTGCCGCCCCGATATATCAGGTAATCACATAGGGTCACTCGAGTGCAGTGACCCTGCTGCTGCACGCTTTAGGGCGCCACGAGGCCAGCGGCGTTGACGCTGAGATTGGTCTCTCCCTTCGTCGCCGCATAAGGACCTGTGGCAAAAAAAGAAAATGCGACTGCAAGACATACGACCAGCGCTGATACCTTAGCAATGTTACGCGCTGCATACTTATTGATCCTCCTTATTCATAATGGTACTGGCATTGATCATAACCCTGAAAATCACCTCAGACTCCATACCTCCTTTCCCCACTCTGTAAATCCGACGTACCCGCAGCCGTATGGTTGCGTAGGATCATCCAATTGCTGTTTGACAGAAGCCCGGAAAATCCTTTAAAGTCAAGGAGGCCGGTGTGGTGGAACTGGCAGACGCGCCGGACTCAAAATCCGGTTGGGGCAACCCAGTGGGAGTTCGATTCTCCCCACCGGCACCATATTTTGAATCTCATCACAGCATACACGACAAAATGTCACCTGCGGCAGAGTTGAAGAGAAAAGGTCGCCTGTCAGGTCACGTGTCTTTTTTGTGGTCACATCTCCGCAGAACTAACGGAAACTTTACCGAAGCAGAACCCATGCCTTAAGCACGACATGCCCGCGCAGCCGCACATGTGCTGATGCCTGAAAAGAGATCGGTCGACCTTCGTAACTGGTTACGAGGTGCTTGTACCGCAACCATGTGATATAGTAAATTAATATGGCCTTTTGATGAAAAACATGAGTCACCTGCCATCTACGGGAGCCGGGAGTATATTCTACGGAGATAAGGGAGGCAAAAGCATGGTTAACGCAGCGACGAAAGTGCCCGCAAAGAACGTAACCGAAGCCGCCGTCAGACCATCGGCAAGAAAGGCCCCTGCAGCAAAGAAGTCCGCGGGACCGGCTTTTACTGCTAAGACAGGGAAAGAGATCACGGCAACCTTTGATGATACGGTGGGATTGACCGCTGAAGTAGCTGCCGCCCTCGCTGCGGGGAATGTGAACATCCTTGCCGGGGCTGGGTACTCCGCCAGCGGCATGCAGCGTAAGGCAACCTTTACCCTCATCGTAGACGATCTTGTCAGGGCAAAGAAAGCGCTCGAAAAGATCGGCGCGGATGATGTCCAGGATTCGTCAGTCATCATGGTAGAGATGGCAAACAAAGTGGGAGCGCTGGAAAGGATATCCACGATCATTGCAAATGCCGGCATAAACATCTACTATTTTTACTCCACGACCAGCTCCGGAAAAACTGCAACCTGCGTGATCAAAACGGAGGACGACAAGAAGACGATCAAGGTTCTAAGCCAGTCATGACCGCTACTGCGTCACCCGAAAGACTCCCGTTTATGACGGAGGGGTCTCACGGCTGGTGGACCGAGCAATTGACCCTAGTGCCGTATGGTAGCTATCTCAGTCCCGCGCAGTCTGTAGGGCCAGGACAAGTAAAGAATACTTTTTGCATTGGAGCGAGCGTCTTTCCTCTGTCTGATGAGAGAATGCTGCCTTCCCTCAGCGCCGGAGAAGGCTCGCTATCCTGTCTGCTTGATTGAGATGCATTACCCCGTAACCAGTAATATGAGGAGGAACGATAGTCATGGAGGCAATCTCGAAAAAAGAATTCATTGAGACCTTTCCGATATTTTCAAACGCAGCGGACAAACTTATCTCAGATCTCCTTTCTGTTTCCCTGTTCCAAAAATTCCCGAAAAACCTGAGGGTATACACCGAGGGGGACGCCTGCAACGGGATAGCCTTTCTTCTTTCCGGTGAAATCAGGGTCTTTAAATCAGGAGAGGCCGGAAGGGAAATCACGCTTTACGAAATAGGGAAAGGGGAGACCTGCATCCTGAATGCCTCCTGCATCCTTTCAAGCCTTACCTATCCTGCCAACGCTGTTTCTACAGGACCCGGTGATATGCTCCTCATCCTCGCACGTGATTTCAGAAGGCTGGTCGCAACATACGGGGATATGCGGAATTTCGTCTTCACCGTCCTGAGCCAGCGGCTTGCAGAAGTGATGGCGCTCGTAGAGGAAATTGCATTCGGTCGCATGGACATGCGCCTGCTGGACTATCTTGTTGAAAAAGCCGACCACAACCAGCTTGCGGCTACCCACCAGAAAATAGCCGATGATCTCGGCACGTCTCGTGAGGTTGTGAGCAGGCTGCTAAAAGATTACGAGCGAAAAGGAAGGATTTCCCTTTCGCGAAATCTGATTGAACTCAAGACAGCCTGATACATACAGCTGCCCCGATTTTCCCTCCACCCCGGAAAAATGGTAAAGTAGTGATACCATGTCCCGCAAAATCCTTGTTGTCGATGACGAAATTCTGATCCTTCATGCGGTCAAAAAAGCACTCACAAAAGTGGGATACCATGTCACCGTTGCTCAGAACAGGCAGGAGCTCAAGACCGCGCTCAGGAATGCACCCTATGATCTCATGATATCTGACCTGCACATGGAAGACGACTCGGCAGAGGATATCATCCGCCGGGTGAAGCAGACCTCACCCACGATCAAGGTGCTCTTTATGAGCGGTACCGCCAACCAGACCGATGCTGACAATTTCATCGAGAAGCCTTTCAAACTTGTTGAGCTGAGAGAAAAAGTCAGGTCTTTTCTGCATGAGCCTTCCTGAGAGAGACGCTGCGCTGTTTTTTTTCGTAAACCGGGACCTGCAGAATACGCTCTTTGACAGGCTCATGCCCTTTGTCACTTCCCATACGTTCCTTGCCTTCCTTCCTTTTCTCCTGCTTCTAGTCTGGAAAGAAAAAAAGAGGGCCATACCTGTTCTGCTTGCGGCACTCTTCGCCGTCACCCTCGCCGATGCAACCAGCCATGCGCTGAAAGAGGTGTTCATGCGGCCGCGGCCGTGCACCACCTTCAGCAATGTCCATCTTCTTGTGGGCTGCGGAAAGTCATACGCCATGCCCTCGAACCATGCGGCAAATGCCTTTGCCTTTGCCATGACCATATGGTTCATGCTGAAAGAGAAAGCATATATAGTGTTCGTCGCAATGGCCGCATTGATCGGTTTTTCCCGGATATTCGTGGGCGTCCATTACCCCTCTGACGTGATTGCCGGAGCCCTTATCGGTACCGTCATCGCCTATGTCACGGCAATGCTGTATCTCCGGGCTACGAAGATAGCAGAAAACAGATGGTACGAACAGGGACTCTTTCTGATCCTCCTCCTTCTCAGTGTCTTTCGCATATTATTCATCTTGACCGGCCCCTTTGACCTTACACCGGATGAAGCGCACTATTGGGAATGGTCCCGCCGTCTTGACTGGAGCTACTATTCTAAAGGACCTATGATCGCCTTTCTTATCCGCATCGGAACCGAGATCTTCGGCAATACAGTACTGGGGGTCAGATCGTTCGCCGTGGTCCTTTCGGCTTTCAGCAGCCTTCTGCTCTTTAGACTCGGCAAGGAACTCTATGATGAA
>DKBO01000240.1:6036-8678 GCA_002448975.1 Nitrospiraceae bacterium UBA6898 | reverse complement strand
CAATAACGCCGGAGCTCAGAACGATCAGAATAACCGCTACCACAAGGGGAAGGGAAAGCTGCAAACCTTTCGCCAAGGCGACTCCGACGATGGCAGGCGCTGCACAGCATACCAGCATGGCCGCACCCCTCATCCCCTTCATCACGAAACCGTTTTCCTGCGGCCGATCCCTGAGCAGAGAAACATAGGATGCCGCAAGCGCAGCAAGAACTATGGCAATGAACGGTCCTGCAGGAAGAAAGNNGAACGGCGCTCAGGTATACAAGCAGAACGGCGGCGGCTACAAGAATACCGACAACATGGGCTCCGGAAAAGAAATAAGAAAACCGCTTCCGCAAAAGCAGATAGGTAGCCACGGTGAAATAAAAAAATACGGCAGCATGCGGCCCTTTGGTAAGAAATGCAACTCCGACCAGGAACAGCGATATCCCCCACAAAACGACCGGCCGCCATCCTTTTGTATACCCATTCAGCCAGACCAGCAGGATGACTGTAACACACAGGATAAACAGGGCATCGATCTCTGCGGACATGCCCTTTTTCACCAGGCCGGTCATGCTGATAGCGGCAAGCGCGGCAAAGAATCTGCTGTCCTGATCGAGCCACGCCCGCGTCATGAAATAAACGACCAGACCGGTTGCCATCATGGCCAGCACGGAAGGCAATCGCGACGCCCATTCCGTGATCCCGCCGAAGATCATGCCGCTCGCTGCGATAAGCCAGTTCATCAACGGCGGTTTTGTCAGGTACTGTTTGCCGTGCAGCACGGGCACGATCCAGTTGCCGGTCCGAAGCATATCCTGGGCAACGGCAACGCGGGTAGGCTCATTGCCGTTCCATGGGTTATCGCCAATGAGCGGCATGTATATTGCCAGCGTGATGCAGCATATCAGCAGACTGTGCAGTACGGCCTGCGTCTTTTTGAGTGGCAGTGATACGGTGTCTGCCCGCCGAGGGTTGAACAGGGATATTTTCAGGAGGAGTCCTTTCAATGCTGTAATGTACCATCATACCGATGGCAGCGTATTTTTGAAAGACCTCCCCTTTTGTGACCCGTCAGTTATGCTTTTTTGAGAAGAACAGCGTGTGCGGAGAGGCCTGCGCCGAATGCCACCATGACGCAGAAATCGCCATGGTCCATTCCATTATCCAAAATATTATTCAATACGAACCAGACCGTGGGTGACGACATGTTACCATAGGCGGACAATATGGCGCGTGTCGGGAGCAGTTGCTCCTCTGACAAGCCTATCTCATCACGGATGCAGTTGATGATCTTCTCACCGCCCGTATGCAGCGCCCAGTGCTTGATATCAGCGACACGCAGGTCCCGCGGTCCGAGCAGGTCCCTCAGTACCCGCGCAACCGCTTTCTTGACAAGATGCGGGAGTCTCGTTGAGAGCTGATTATGCAGTTGACCGTCCTTATGTACATACCGAATGGCATCCCGGTCCTCGGGCGCATACCGGCTCGACGAAGCAATGAGCTGAAGCCCCTGCTTGCTCCGCCAGAGAACCGCTGCTGCTGCGCCGTCAGCAAAAAGGGCGTTGGAGACAAGTAGGCTCAGGTCATTTCCCATCTGAAACGTGGCAGTGCAGACCTCTACAGAGGCGCTCACCACCACCCGGCCCGGTGCCCGCCCCAGCAGGGTTTCAGCAACCTCCAGGTTCGGAAGCGCTCCCCCGCACCCGCTCCCCACAAGATCATAGACCCGTATGCTGCGATCGAGTCCAAGCCTTTCTATGAGGTAGGTCGATATCCCGGGACAGATGTACCCGGTACAGGTGTTTACCACAAGCCCCGAGACATCACTGCACGCTGCTCCGGTCTGCACCAGTGCCTTCTCTATCGCCTCTGCCGAAAGGTCAACCGCCCAGCGGGTAAACCGCCGGATGCGTCCGTCGAGGTCTTCCGTAAAGAGGTCGTCCGGTTTTTCAAGAGCGAAGCTTCGCCGGCGAATAGCCGTATTGGAGAAGAGGTCCTGCATGAGCGAGAGATTCCTTGAGGTCAGCGCACGGGAGTAGCGTTCGGTCAAATACCTTCCGGCCTCAGCCTGCTGAAGGCTGAGAGAGGGGGTTGCCACCGCTACCGCCGCGATATGCGCATTGTCCGCAATCTCTTCGCCGTCCCGCATGTTCACGCATCCATACCGAGTAATCGCAGCCCCCGCCGTATGAAACGGGTATGCTTCCAGAGAGGAGAAGTCACCCCCAGCCTGTACGCCATGCGCTGGATAGGCAAAAGCACCGGCAGACTCAGTGATGCGGAATTCATAAAGTTCATGTGTCCGTTCATGGCCGTCTGCACCTGTTTCAGCATCCAGCCGTAGGCAACGGCCGGGGAAACATAAAAGACCGGCTCGAGCATCCCGCTCTGCGGGAGCGCGAGAAGCCCCTGCTCCCGTGCCATCAAATCCAGATCCGTCCCGGGATATATACGTATACCGAGTCCGAAAAACGCAACATCCTGCGGCCGGATAGCAGTCTCCGCAAACCGCATCGTTTCCATAACCGTCTCCTCTGTTTCGTTTGGGCCTCCCATCATAAATATCCAGACGCAGGGGAGCGCATGACGGCGGATCACTTCGGCAGCCTTATACACATGCGCAGCAGTAAACCCTTTTTTCAGCCCTTCCAGTACGC
>DKBO01000240.1:0-5964 GCA_002448975.1 Nitrospiraceae bacterium UBA6898 | reverse complement strand
GTTCTCAGCGGCCTCATCGGGATGGCTCAGCCGATACCTGCTGCCTTCTATTTTCCGGTATGTGCAGTAAACACAGGCAAACTGACATCCCAACTTGGTCTGGACCGGAATAGTAGACAGGCGTGAGAGATATGCCTTCAGATGAATCCAGCGCGAAAAGTCAGGCGAGGCACAGGAGAATCCGTTATCTGATGAGAGGCAGGCATTGACCCTGAATTCACCCTGTTCGAACCACGCGGCCCCCGGAACTGTATCAGGCGGTCGCCCCCGGGACAATTCCGCAAGAAGCCGGGGGAAAACGGTTTCGCCGTCGCCGAGCACCGCCACGGACGCGCCCGCGTAACGGAGCAGTTCCTCGGGCATCACAGAGACCGCAGCACCCCCCACGACAATGGGCGCAGACGTCACTAAACGAATAACATCAACGATACCAGCAACGTCTTTAATAAAAAATTCCGGGGACTGGATGTCGTTATTATCAATATTTCTCACCGAAAGCCCCACGACATCCGGATTATTTTTTAATAATGCGGTCCGCACCCCCAGCAAGGGATCTTTACAAAACGCCAGGTCCAGGAACTGCACAGCATGTCCTGCGCGCTCGGCAGATTCAGCAACCATACATGCACCTATAGGGATGACCGGCATGGGGAAATGGTTACGATTCGTGTTTATGATAAGGACATTCATCGCTCAGCCTTGCAGCTTTATCATACACGATAACCATACCCGAGGAGAATGCGGGACGCACCATGAATATGACACCCGATTTCCCCTGTCGTCACGCAAAGCAGGGACAGATCCTGATAGGTTGAAGTCATTTCGCTTTCAGGTACATATGCCGCAAGTGTCCCAAGAGACGATTACACGAAATGTGAAAACGTTACCCAGCACATTCCGAAAAGTCCTCTGAGATGTAGCATGACCAGGGATGGTACTCCACCCACTATAAGAGGGATGCGGCTGAAACTGTGCATGCACTGGCCCGGGGATGAACCCTGTCCGGTTGGAAGCATAGAGATCATTGGCGTATCGGACTGTACGCCAAGAAGAAACTCTCACTAACCGGGAATGACTGCATCAAGAAGATATGAGGGAGATGCTGACATCTTCGTCGGCGTTTGTAAACGATATTTCACCTGTATTTGATAACTGGCGGCAAAGCATAGGCGAAGAGAAGAAGTCTTGGTTTGGCCTATATGGCGAAAGGGAATTCGTTCTGAAGGCAGGAAGGCAATTAATTCCAATAAATCCGCCATTTCCAATGCTCGGGATCTATATCTATGATCTGAGAGCTCACATTTCTCGCTCCGGTCAGTTCGAACATCCCGGCGACAAAGCCTCCGATAAATTCACGCAAGGAAGCTGGAATTGTAGGATTTCCCGTAACACCAAATACAATATATTTTTCGTTTTCATTGACTTCCAATACCTTGTTTTCACCCTGATCATAATAAATTTTCCAAAGGCCGGCTGCCTTACTCCCTATGTACGGCACGGAAAGAATGCGTATAAGTGGTCGATAAATCCCTTTAATATTATCTTTACCGCAGATCTTTGCCATCTTCCATATACCCTTTGGATCTCCGGGGAAGAGCGCCTTTGCTGCTGCTTCCGCAATGCGGCCTCCAATATCAACGGGAATCCAGGAAACCGGCATGATGCTTTGAAAAATATTCCACTCTTTTTCGGAAAGCAAAGCGCGCATTTTTTCTTCGGACTGAGGACCTGTTTTTTTCAGCTCTGCGCGAATGGTTACAAAAGCTGTTCCTTTGACATTAGCCATATCAGTTAAACCTCTTTTTCTGCTTTTATTCCATTATTTTTCTTGCATTTTACCATGCTTCTGCTGAAATTCATACCTGTGTTAACACCTTTAAGGCCCACCAACTAAACGCTTTCATTACTACCTCATTTTTCTCAAGTACTCCCGATACATAACTCATGTAATCCTGGCTGCACCGATGTAAATTTCATTGGGAAACAGACACCGTCTTGCCCAGAACTGTCTTCTTGACGTTGCAACCGTCAATACCCACGGGCTTGTCAGTGGATAGCGACAGCAATTGAATAGTTGAAGACATAAAAAAGAAATCTGCGACGTAAGAGTTCAGAGAATATTCCTCAACAACTGTCCGGGCTACCTACAATCTTCGCGTAGTGATTCTTGGAGAGAGTACAGCGTCTCCGAATTTCCTGAATTTCGAGAACTCGGCAGAAAGGTCTATCCGCTTGTTTTCAGCGTGAAATACGCAGCAACTTTCACGATAGAAGAAGTCTGCTCCTCGACAAAAGCATCCATAACCATACCCTCTTTATCATTCAGTCCAGATACTTCTCTATCGCCGCCTCTTACATGAGATAGGCCATTGAACTTTTTGTCGTTTACCCGCTAAAATATTCATACACGAAGAGATGCTTCGTAATACGGTCAAGCCGTTGCGCGACAGGGAAACGTGCATTCGATCAATAAGGAAAGTGGGGGAGGAAGTCCTATAGAAGGACACTTTTTATTGCGTTAATCGCTCGTGTCTTCGCCGGTGTGACGTCTGCTCAAGCCGAAGTGAAAATGAGACCTTTACCGTATATATACGGCAGTCGCTCACCGCACAGAAGGATTTTGCCCGTGGGAAATATTTGTTGGTTAAGAAAGGGCGCGACAAAGTACTCCATGACAGAGATATGTGAGGGGAAATATTGCCGAGCCTGTCACACATCGGCAACCGGCCCGTTAATCAAGAGATGCATGCGAAACCGTTATATTGATTGACGAAGAAAAGGATAAAATGACGAAACTGAAAACTTGTCTCATCTGCATTGCCGCCGCGGCGATCCTGTGTTCCGGCACACAGGATATAGAGAAAAAGACATTCTCGTGGTGCGGCGTTGTCCATGCACAGGATGACTGGAAGATTGAATTTGATGATGTCTGTTCCAAGACGCAGGATGCAGTGATATTCTCTCCTGATGAATTGAGAAATCTTATAGCGAGATGCGACAAACTGAAACCGCTCATAGAAAAGCTCGATGAGACGCAGCGGAAAGTTTTTCTGAAGAGACTCCAGCTCTGCCGAGACCTTTTCTCCTTTGCACTCGAATCAAAGGAAAAGGAGTAACCGATGCATCCCTTCACCCAGTTGTTTACGTTCTTCTTTTTTCTCCTCTTTTCTGCAGGGGCAGTGTCGGCGATGACCGTAGTTTCACCTGAAATATACGGCAGGGTAGTCATTAACAATTATTCTTCTCGATCAGGGCTTGTTCCCGTCGTCTTCGACCATTGGCTTCACCGGGCGAAGTTTACCTGCAGGCTTTGCCACGTCGACGTAGGGTTTGCCATGGAGGCGGGCGCTACGAAGATTAGTGCTGCTACGAACATGAGAGGCTTTCATTGCGGGTCCTGTCATAATGGAAACAGGGCCTTTGAAGGAAGAAAGATATTTGGTTCGTGTTCCGGCAGCGTTATGCAGGAGGAAGCCGAAAGATGTGAACGGTGCCATTCTCTTGGGAAGGACGTTAAAAAGGAATACGAATTCAATACATTTATTAACAGATTGCCCAAGAACGCGCTCGGGAACAGCATAGACTGGGAGGAAGCAGAGACCAAGGGACTCATCAAGCCCGTCGATTTTCTTGAAGGCATATCCATTAAAAGGACCCCCATGAAAATGGATAAGGATGTCTCGATAGAATCAGGGGTTGCGTGGATGTCCGATGTCCTCTTCTCCCATAAGAAGCACGCCGTCTGGAACGGATGCGAGGTCTGCCATCCTGAGATATTTCCGATCACGAAAAAAGGCGCGATCAAATTCTCGATGCTGCAGATATCCAGCGGTGAGTACTGTGGAGTCTGCCACACCTCGGTCGCTTTCCCGCTCAACGATTGCCAGAGATGTCACACAAAGCCGGTTCAGTAGCGTTCTGTATGTGCGGGGCAAGTCCTGCTTCGTAATATCCTTTGGCATCACGTATGCCACGACAAGTAAGCGGCATCCGGTCCGAAGGTTAAGGAACTGCGCAACAGGAGGGAACACTCAGATATTACCGAGTCTTCACCTCAAGTTCATGACTAGGGATGGCAGCTTTAATACCGTTGCGCTATGTCACGGCAAGCACAGCGCTATGTCCCCGATGTCTTGCATCTCATTATAGGTAGGAAGATAACAAGTCCGTCACCGTGATCGTCCGGGGTAGCAACACCGTGGAAACGACCATAAACCTTACCAGTTTTGACGAGGATCCCAAGCCTCCGTTCCGGCTCGCGATTGGCGGGCTTATGCCGACCTGTGCGGCGATGATTCATAAGCCGCTCTATCACGGCTGCATTGACGCCCACGTCGTCGTGCCGTCACCGGACGGGAGGATGCTCACCACGAGTGGCCGCGGTTTGAGCAACGTATATCTTATCGGCAGCGTAAACAGGAAGGTAATCGGAAATGCACCCAATCCCTTTTTGCCTCGGTGACCACGAATGCGGAACGTCTTTCCAGCGGCATTCTCGTGGGTCGTAAGCCGCATGAGCCCACCTTCACGAGGAACGCAAAGAATTGTGGGTGGGCAGTATGCGGCGAGGACAGGACCGCAATCCTCGATGTGGAACGAGCTGTCAGGCGGACAGGAGGCACGGATACGCAAGCGATACAATCATATGTGACAACGATCAACGGTCCTGCACAAGTCTGGTTCAACGCTGCAGGAACCATTCATTGCCTATGTGGTAAGTCAGAAGGAAAAATAGACGTCTTCAAGGTGAATGCCGGCGGACGGGGCTACTCGCATTCTGAGAGGGTGACGACGCTGGATATCAGCCTGCAGGACAAGCCGGGATTTACCCGCTTTAAGAAGACCTCTCCGGACGGCAAGGACTCGCTGGCACGAGAGCTCGCTGAAGAGCATTGCAAGTCAACGGGTCGAGATTGCGGCAAGGAAGCGGCGCTGGGAGATACGCGGAGTGAGGGAGCAGCGGGTCCCGGATAAGAAAACCCGGGGTCTCATATGCACTGACCCCGTCCTGCCTGCGGCACAATGCTCTGTGGGCGATCGGCGCGGTGGTAACCCCCTTCGCGGGTTCAACAGGATGTGTCCAATCCGGTAATGGTCGTGCCTCTGCGGAAACGGAAGGGAAGGACAGCCCCGATAGCGGCACAAGAAGAGGGCATTTCGAAGAGAAAGCCGCTGCTTTCTCCAACAGCTAAGATCGTCTGTTTTTGTGAGAAAGTTTCATGGAGCACCCTTCATTTTTCCATTTGCCTTCAGCTGGAGCTGCTGCTTCCTGCGTGACCTGCCCTGCGGGACTGCAACCTTCATGTTCATCTCCTTCCTGTTCATGTAGAATAGACCATGCAGACGGAGATCCAGGGGCAGCTCGAACGCATCACCTTCCGCAGCGACGAAAACCACTTCACAATCGCTAAGATAAAGGTGAAAGGCCATAAGAGCCTTGTCACAGTACTTGGCAATCTCCTGCCGGTATCACCCGGCGAGATCCTCAGACTTACCGGTACATGGGACCGGCATCCTAAGTACGGCGAGCAGTTCAGGTTCACGTCCTGTGAGACCGTAGTTCCTGCCACGTTGCACGGAATTGAACGCTATCTGGGGTCGGGGCTGATAAAAGGCATTGGCCCGGTCATGGCAAAACGCCTTGTCGGGAAATTCGGCACTGAGACGCTTGAGGTGATCGAGAAGCATGCGCACCGCCTGTCGGAAGTAGAGGGCATCGGTCACAAGAGGATCGAAATGATCAGGGATGCCTGGCAGGAGCAGAAAGAGGTGCGCGATGTTATGCTCTTTCTTCAGAGTCATGATGTAAGTTCAGCCTACGCAGTCAAGATCTACCGGCAGTACGGAAGGGATTCCATTACCGTCGTCAAGGAAGATCCCTTTCGGTTGGCGACCGACATCTTCGGCGTTGGGTTCAGGACAGCTGACACCATTGCGGCAAAGCTCGGCATGCCCAAAGATGCG
>DKBO01000068.1 GCA_002448975.1 Nitrospiraceae bacterium UBA6898 | reverse complement strand
GAGGTCCCGATGGGCATACCACTGAGGACCATCATCTACGATATCGGCGGGGGCATCAAGAAAGGGAAAAAATTCAAGTCTGTTCAGCTTGGCGGCCCATCAGGGGGCTGCATACCCGAACATCTTCTTGACATACCGGTAACCTACGAGGATATCGTGGCAACCGGAGCCATAGTAGGCTCCGGAGGCATGGTCGTCATGGATGACGGTACCTGCATGGTGGGTACGGCGAAGTTCTTCCTTGAGTTCACTGCCGACGAGTCCTGCGGAAAATGTACCCCCTGCCGGGTAGGCACGAAGATCCTTCTCGACATGCTCACGGACATCACTGAGGGAAAAGGGAGGGAGAGTGACATCGCTACCCTTGAAGACCTGAGCAGGGACATCATCACCACATCCCTCTGCGGCCTTGGACAGACGGCTCCCAACCCGGTCCTTTCAACGCTCAGGTATTTTAAGCATGAATATGAATCACACATTCACGAAAAATGGTGCAGGGCAGGCGTCTGCCGCAACCTTACCACCTTCTGGATCGATGAGAACCTCTGTAAGGCCTGCGGCGCATGCCTCAGAGCCTGCCCATCAAAAGCCGTTGTCGGTGAAAAGAAGGTCCCCCACAAGATCATCCAGGAACTCTGCGTCCACTGCAGGACATGTTTCGACACCTGCAAGTTCAACTCGATCCGGATTCTCCCTGCGGGCTTTGATGGCGACCCGAATGAGTTCCTCGCGAAGACTGCGGTCGGGGCAAAGGAGGAAAAATAGATGGTTGAACTCATCATTGACGAAAAAAAAGTCACGGTCGAGGAAGGCGCAACCATCCTCGCTGCTGCAAAAAAGATCGGCATTAATATACCGAACATGTGCTATGACAAAAGACTCAGGCCCTACGGGGGATGCAGGCTCTGTGTTGTTGAGCAGGAAGGGAATCCGAGGCTCCTTGCATCGTGTTCCACTCCTGTTGCTCCCGGAATGGTGATCAAGACCGACACCCCAAAACTGAAAAAGGCGCGGCAGACGGTTCTTGAACTCCTGCTTATCCATCACCCACTCGACTGCCCAGTATGCGACAAGGCAGGGGAATGTGACCTTCAGGACATTGCCTATGAATATGGAAAGCCTGAAGGAAGATTTATCAGGCACCGAAAGGCGATGCCGCCGGATGTACGGGGGCCACTTGTCGAACTCACGGCAAACCGCTGCATCCTCTGCGGCAAGTGTGTCCGCATATGCGCAGAACACCAAGGGCGCGGCGCCCTCGGGTTTATTGGCAGAGGATTCCCCACGGTCGTTCAACCGGCCTTCGGAGAAATTCTTGAGTGCGACTATTGCGGCCAGTGCATTGACATCTGCCCCACGGGAGCTCTTCTCAGCAAACCCATGAAGTTCCAGGCACGGGCATGGTTCCTCGAGGAAAAGGACACGATCTGTCCTTTCTGTGGATGCGGCTGCACCCTCACCATAGGGACCCGGGAGGGTAAGATCCTCAGGTCCCGCGCAAAGGAAGATAATGGGCGGAGCGAAGGGAACCTCTGCGGAAGGGGACGGTTCGGCATTGACTACATTTACAGTGAAAACCGGCTGAAGACCCCTCTCGTGAGAAAAGGCGGTGAGCTTGTTCCTGCAACATGGGACGAGGCNNGAGGATAACTACATGCTCAGGAAGTTCATGAGCAACGTCATTGGCTCAGGGAACATCGATTCATCTGCAGCCTTCGGTTATGCCGCTGTCCAGAAGGCGCTTGGCATGGCATTCGGCACGAAGTCCCACACCATAAGCATGAAGGCCCCCCTGGGCAAGGATGTCATCCTGGTCATTGAATCCGATATCAGCGCGACCCATCCCGTCTTTGCCCTGAATATCCTCCAGGCAAAAAAGGAGGGGGCCAGACTGATCGTTGCAGATGCGCGGCAGACGAAGCTCACCCGCCACAGCACCTCACACCTGAAGCTGCAGAGCGGCACCTCGGTGGCATTACTGAATGGTCTTATGAAGATCATCATCGATAGGGACCTTTTCAACCGGCAGATCGTCTCAAGGACGGAAGGCTTCGATGCATTTGAGAAAAGTCTTGCTGATTATACGCCGGAAAAGGTGTCAAAGATCACCGGCATTCCTGAGGCTGGGCTGATCGCTTCCGCCGAGGACCTGGCAAGAGCGAAGAACCGCATGATCACCCTTACCGTGAATATCTCCGAGAACACCAAGGGCAGAGATACGGTACTTGCAGCTGCAAATCTTGTACTGCTCCTCGGCGATGATCCGGAAACCCTACAGATCCCTGCAGAGTACGCAAACACCTTTGGCATGGTCAAGATGGGGATTCAGCCCGTCTCCGGCTTGAAAGGTCTCGCTGAAATGCTCTACGAACAGGGCGCGGTACGGAGCCTCATCATTCTGGGTGAGGACCCGGTCTCCCGGTATCCCTTCAGCTCGAAGATACAATCTGTGTTGAAGTCTCTCGACCTGCTCATAGTCCAGGACATAGCACTCACCGAAACGGCAAAACTCGCGCATATTGTTCTGCCTGCTGCCGGCTGGGCGGAAAAAGACGGCACGTTTGTGAATGCAGAAGGAGTAACACAGAAGCTCCAGAGGATCGTGGAGACGCCGGGCCAGTCGTTGCCTGACTGGCAGATCCTGAGAAACCTTTCCCTTGCTCTGGGTAAGGAGATCGGAACGCGAAGTGTTGAAGGTCTTTCCGAAGAGATCAAGGAGACAGTGCGCGAAACAAACTCGCCCTCTGACAGGAGGGTGTTTCATGCTGTGGCTGTTGTAACTGGCGAGACGCCATCGATTGAGTATCCCTTTTCCCTGGTGATCAGGGACGTTCTTCAGCATTCGGGCACCATGTCGACCCGGTCCAAATCACTCGATCTGGTCGTCTCCGAGGCCTACCTCGAAATCAATGATGAGGACGCGGTAAAGTTGGCGGTAACGGATAACACGCATGTGAAGGTATCCTCCCGGAGAGGTACCATCTATCTCAAGGCACGGGTAACAGATGCTGTCCCTGCAGGTTCCGTTTTCACCTCGACCCATTTCCCGCATGGCCGCGTCAACGCACTTCTCTACTACCCGGAGAACGGTGCCGCAAGTACCTGCGCAGTAAAAGTGGAGAGTGCTAAGGGATGAATCTCGCTGAAATTCTTTCCATACTGAATGCACGCATGCTCACCGATCACGTGCCGCTTCAGAAAGCTGTTGAAAGCGCATACTGCGCAGATCTGATGAGCGATGTTCTCTCCTTTTCAGTAACGAACTCCCTCCTGGTCACGGGATTAACCAACGCGCAGGTAATTCGCACTGCCGAGATGGCAGCTATCGAGGTGATCATTTTTATCCAGGGCAAGAGCCCGGACAGCCAGACGATCAAGCTCGCCGAGGAAAAGCGCATTCCCCTCCTCGTAACAGATCTCTCGATGTTCGATACCTGCGGCAAACTCTATGAACGAGGTCTCCGGAGTCAATTTCACCATCTAAATCAGGCGCCGATCATAACTGTGCGTGCACAATCTCTATAACAGGAACAATCATGCGGTACGCTCTTTGCTTAATGACTGTGACCCGGGATAGCCGCGGATGATCAACGCCGAGGAAGGTGTTTTTTTTCTCACCGGCAAGGACTTTACCAACGCAGGCGCGGCGTCGAGCAGCCTGAAAGGGGTGCTCGAAAAGAGAGGTGTCCCGCAGGATATCATACGGAGAACGGCTATCGCTGCCTTTGAGGCAGAAATGAACGTAATCATTTACGCCGTAGCAGGAATGATGAAATACCGGATATCGAATACTGAAATCTCTGTCACGATCCAGGACATGGGGCAGGGAATTCCGAATATTGACCTCGCCATGACCGAGGGGTATTCTACTGCGCCGGACTATATCCGCGAGATGGGATTTGGATCAGGAATGGGACTGCCGAACATCAAAAAGAGCACCGACCACTTCGTCATCAATTCCATGGTAGGCGAAGGCACTACCCTGGAGTTCACCATCCGTCTGGCGAATGGCGATAAGGAGCGTGCATGAACCTGCAGGAGATCGTAAACAGACTTTCTCTTGACGTGAAAACCCCTGGGCTCGATCTGAACAGAGAGGTGACAGGCGGCTACGTGAGCGACCTCCTATCAGACGTGATGGGTAACTCTTCCGGTGGCAACATATGGATCACCCTCCAGATCCACCTTAATATTGTCGCCGTAGCATCTCTCAAAGGACTGGCCGGCATTATCCTGGTGAACAACAGAAGGCCAGATGAAGACACGCTTAAGCGTGCTGTTGCGGAGAATATTCCTGTCATGACCAGCGCATTGCCTACGTTTGAACTCGTCGGGAGGCTCTATGCCCTCGGACTGAGATGCCGGTAGAATTCAGGGCAGATCTCCACATACATTCATGCCTCTCCCCATGCGCAGACCTTTTCATGACTCCGCGCAATATCATTGAAACGGCTGCATCCCGCGGAATCAACATCATAGCTCTTTGTGACCATAACTCTGCCGAAAATATTGCAGTAACGCAGGAAATCGGCAAAAAACGGGGAATTGCGGTGATCCCGGGCATGGAGATCACGTCGTCCGAGGAGGTCCATGTGCTTGGCTTCTTCGAAAACCTAAAGCTCGCCCTTGCTATGCAGGAATTGGTTTACGAGCATCTTCAGCCAGGAGACAATGACGAGGATGCATTCGGCATGCAGGTCATCGTGAATGAAGAAGATGAGGTTCTCGGATTCAATAGAAGACTCCTGATCGGGGCAACGGACCTCTCGGTCAACAGGATTATTGAGCTTATTCACTTGTTTCAGGGTATAGCCGTGGCCAGCCACATCGACCGTGAAGTCTTCGGTATTATCGGCCAACTCGGCTTCATACCGCCGGAGGCCGGCTTCGACGCGCTTGAGATCTCATCAAGAACCGGCATGGAAGAAGCCATTGAGAAATTCGGCGGGTACCGTACCCTCCCCTGGATCACATCCTCTGATGCCCACCAGCTTGAGGACATTGGGAAAAAAACGATTGGCCTGTATATGAACCACGCTTCGTTTGAAGAACTCAGCCTCGCGCTTGGCGGAAAAGACAACAGAACAGTAATCCTCTGAGAAGAGAGCAGTTCGTCCTCATGCAGCAATCACCATCACGACATCTTTCTGCATGATATCCCCCGCAATGGACCACTTTTTAAGGCTAGTGACCGCGGCAATAAAATTATGAGTCGGCAGAACTGAATAAGGTACATCACCCACAGGCGATGAACCCCTTCTCAAAAAATGCCGACACTCATACTCAGATGGTAGCCGGCTGACATTCACGGTCCTATGGTGAAAAAATCACTGAGAGCTATGCCTGTTGTCCTGCCCTGCGCGTCTTTCAGCACAAGCTTTAACCTGCTCCCCGACTTTGCCGTACGAACATTCGGTATTGGATTTTCTGAAGCTTCATCCCAGGCAAAGCTTCCGGGATTGCCTGTTCCCGGTTCAGTGCGAACGATCCTCGCCCATGACCTGCCCCTGTTCTTCGTATAGAAGAGTCTGAAGCTATCCACAGGTTCCTTTGTCCCGTTTGTTCTCCATGTAATGACATGAGAGGTCCCCTGCACGAGTACGTCAGCACGCACCGGAGACGTTATGCTGACAGATTCGACGGTAAACGCCGCATCCGAGATGTCTCCGCCAATCCTGTTGTCCTGAGCGTCAAATCCTATCACCTTGACGCGTGAACTCTTCCTGTTTTTTTTCGGCATCGGTACGTTCCAGGCAAAACTGTTTCCCGAAAAGTTGCCATCAGCAACCCTCCAGGTAATTCCTTTGTCTAAGGAGTACTTCACCCTGAAGGAGGTTGCTTCTGCCGGCGCTGTCCAGCTGACCGGGAAGACGGACCCTGATGGGATGACCTCCCCGCCATTCGGAGCGATGAGAGTTATGGATGGAACAATCCTTGAGATGCCTCCGGTAGCATAATCAGCCACGTACAGTCCGCCCCGCTCGTCTTCACCAAAAGTAGAGATGTTCATTCCCGTATCAAGAAGGAGGACCTGCTGCCACGTGTTAGCGACGCGCCTCAGGCTCCAGATCCTGCCGGAACAGAAGTCCCCAAAGAAATAGAGGCCATTGAGCAGAGGGAATTCAACTCCCCGGTATACGTTGCCTCCGGTGACAGAGCATCCTAAGCCATGATCATACTCTGTAACCGGTGGCGTGTAGTTCGACGGAGGCGAGCAGCCTGATGCGGGGAAAAAGCAGAGAGAACCCTCCAAGATGTTCCAGCCATAGTTTTCTCCGCCAGCACTCGATGCAGGTTGAAAGTCGATCTCCTCTCGCAGTCCCTGGCCGACATCTCCGATGTAGAGATCTCCCGTGTCCCGGTCGAACGAAAAACGCCAGGGATTCCGCAAACCCAGCGCCCATACCTCGGTGCTGCGTCCTTCGATGACCGGATTGGTCTGCGGAATTGCGTACGGCTGCTGGAGCCCTGATTCCACGTCAATCCGCAGGAGCTTGCCAAGGAGCCGCTTGTTTCCCGGGAGATCTGAGAGGTTCTGTGCAAAATTCTGCGGGTCACCTCCTGACCCGCCGTCGCCCATGCCGATATAGAGAAACCCGTCCGCAGGTCCAAAAGCAATCTGTCCGCCGTTATGATTCGCGAAGGGCTGCTCGACTGCGATGATGACCTCCTCACCAGAGGGATCGGCAATGTCAGTGTCGGCTGTTGTCCTGAAACGTGAAATGACCGTAGCCCCATCAGGCCTCCTCGTATAGTTGACATAAAAATATCCCTTCTCTGCATAGCCAGGCGGAAAGGCCATGCTCAGAAGACCCTGTTCCCCCCCGAAAAGAACCCGGTCGGATATATCGAGGAAGGGCGCGGCATTCGGCACCCCGTTTCTGACAATCCTGATGACTCCTATCTGCCCAACAACAAAGATTCTTTGGCTGCCATCGCTGGCGTGCGTAATAAAGACGGGCGATGAGAAGCCTGATGCATATGGCGCGAGCGCTATACCCGTTTCCTTGGCATGAACGAGGAGCGGAAAAGAGAGCGCCGCCGAAGCAAGCATGAGAAAGAGAGAAAGAGCTTTTTGCAGAAGAGATATACTCACCATATGATTTATTATCTCATATTGCCAGCAGGTTTAGTAGCTATTTCAGCGCTGGCCAGCGTGGAAGCTTGGACTCCCGGGATTATGCGCACCGCTCTCCGACGCCTGTTTCACTGCGGAAATGCTACGCTCTGTTACTATGGTTTCTGATACAATGAACGGATATGGAAGACCTGTCCCTCCACATCCTCGACATCGTCGAGAACTCGATCAATGCTGCAGCAACATTCATCCGGATCAGCATCGTCGAAGAGACCGTGAAAGACCTTTTCACCGTAGAGATTGAAGATAACGGCAAAGGTATGACGGATGCATTCCTTCAGAAGGTCCTCGATCCTTTCTGCACCACCCGGACAACGCGTAAGATAGGATTAGGACTTTCCCTGCTGGCGCAGTCGGCAAGGGAAACGGGCGGTGACATCGTGGTCCGCTCTATTGTGGGCAAGGGTACCGTCGTTACTGCTGATTTCAGGCCAAGCCATATTGACATGAAGCCACTCGGCAATATCGCTGACACGGTCACGACGCTGATCGCAGGGAACCCGCGCGTCGACATCCTCCTCCATTGTGCTTGTGATGGCATGCGCTACCGTCTTGATACACGCGAAATACGCTCTGCCCTCGAGGAGGTCCCGATAAACTCTTCAGAGGTCCTGTCTGCGATCCGAAATGATCTGCTTGAGGCGCTGCAGGGCTTTTTTGATCAGCGCCCTCGCCTGAGACCACCAAAGGAAACAGGAAATGTTCCCTTATAAGGACGATAATCCCTCAAATACGTTCCCGCTTGTCACCATTGCGATAATCGTGCTGAACATTGTGGTCTTTATTCTCCAGATGCTGAGCGGTACAGACGGCCGGCAGATCGTCTACGCCTATGGTGCTATACCATACAATATTATCACTATGCAGACCTCACCCACACAGCCTATTCATCCGGCGTTAACGCTCTTCACCTCCATGTTCATGCATGGCGGCCTTTTCCATATCTTCGGCAATATGCTCTACCTCTGGATCTTCGGCAACAATATCGAGGACAGGCTCGGCCATTTCAGATTTATCCTTTTTTACCTCTTCTGCGGGATCGCGGCTGCGGTATCCCACGCATTGATCGCGCCTTCCTCTACCGTGCCGATGATCGGTGCAAGCGGGGCCATATCGGGCGTTCTTGGCGCCTACCTTCTGCTCTTTCCCTACGCCCGTATCCATACGCTCATATTCCTCGGATTTTTCGTCCAGACCATCCAGATCCCTGCCTTGATAGTTATAGGATTTTGGGCTATTATACAGGTCGTGAGCGGCTTGACCGCGCAGGGGATCCGGAATCAGGGAGGTATTGCGTGGTTTGCCCATGTCGGGGGATTCATCGCCGGTCTTATCACCATAAAATTGTGGCAGCCGAGGAGGTCTAAATCGTGGTAGTTGTATGTCCCAAGTGCAGGACGAAGCTGAAGGTGGATGATGCCAAGCTCTCACCGCAGGGATCGCGCTTCAAATGTCCGAGATGCAGTACGGTCCTCGTCATAAAGAAGCCGGCGGCACAGGAGAAAAAGGCCCTTGACGGAAAGAAGGCTCTTATTGCCCATTCGAACCCTTCGGTTGTCGAGAACATCAGGACACTTCTTGCGGGACAGGGATATGCCACGTTGACTTCTGCCGACGGCATTGACGCCATGGTCAAGGCATTGAAGGAACTTCCCTGGTTGGGGATCATCGAAGTCGCTCTGCCGAAAATTTATGGCTTCGAAGTATGTAAGCGCCTCAAGTCACGACCTGAGACGAAAGAGATGAAGTTCATCCTTGTGCCTTCCATCTATGATAAGACAAAGTACCGGAGAGAGCCTGTGTCGCTGTATGGCGCTGACAACTATATCGAGGAACATGATCTTTCCACAAGGCTCATCGACGCTGTCAACAGGATACAAAGCGGTGCACCTGCCGAAGCAGAAGCCCCTCAGCAAAAGTCCCCGGTCCCGAGCGCTCCTGACATATCAGCGGATGAAAAAAAGTCGCAACACGCCTTCGGTCAGCCTGAAGCTCCCGCGGCAAAGATATCTGCAGAGGTAAAGGGAGACGAGATGACGGAAAAAGCCAGACGGCTGGCCCGAACCATTATCAATGATATCTACCTCTATAATTCAGCAAAGGTTGATGAAGCTGTCCGGCAGGACAAGTTCTATGCTGTTTTTGCTGCCGAGGTTAAAGAAGGCAAGAAGCTTTATGATAACAGGATCCCCCAGGAGACCAGAGACAAGGCCGATTTCTACAAGGAAGCCATAGATAACTTCTTGGCAGCAAAGAAAAAAGCTCTTTCCTAAAAAATATAGAAAAAACAAGATTATAAGAGAGAAAGCGAGATAAAATAGCTTTTTCTCATTTTTTCAGCATAATAAAAACTTGCCTTCTTATCTATTTTCCCTGTATATTAGCACTCGCTTACGGTGAGTGCTAACAACTACTTATCAAAATACGCAGAAAGGAGAAATGCTTATGAAATTCAGGCCACTCAAGGACAGAGTATTCGTATCATACTCTGAAGAAGGAGAAAAAACAGCAGGTGGGATTTATATTCCCGATTCTGCAAAGGAAAAGCCCCAGAAGGGCAAGGTTGAGGCAATAGGTTCTGAAGTAAAGGATGTAAAGGTCGGCAACACCATCCTCTTTGACAAATACTCGGGCTCCAAAGTGAACATGGACGGCACTGATTACCTGATCGTCAAAGAAGAAGACATTCTCGGCATCGTCGAATAACTCAAAAACCAATAAAACTTATCAGGAGGAAATACTATATGGCAAAGCAGCTTCTTTTCGATGAGGCAGCAAGAAGCTC
>DKBO01000265.1 GCA_002448975.1 Nitrospiraceae bacterium UBA6898 | reverse complement strand
CCGGATCACATGCATGGGTATGATCTCACTGTTCCAGAGCCCGGGCTGGGGAATTTCGGGCATATCATCCTGGACCGGAGCTACGCCGAGCCTTCGGGAACAGTCATGGTGGAACTCGATGGCCTGACGGTAGAGGTTGGCATCGCCCTCCTGCAGGACCTCCAGAAGTTTCGTCATCTCACCCAGATATACCCGGGCAAAGCGCGCATCGTTCTGGCAGATGTCCCGGCAGTTGTCGATGAGATCGGCAAGCTTGATTGTCTTTGCCTGCCTGCCGGCCCTTGCCAGATGCCGACGGTCTATCTCCTTGCGCACTGATCTGTTGCCGTCGCGCGGCCTGCTCACATCCGTGAGTGACTCCACGAGCGAGGCTATTGATCTGCCAAAGGACTTCTCGACATCCTCTAGGGTAGCAGGGGTGTCCTCAACTACGTCATGCAGCCAGGCTGCAGCAAGCGTTTCCGGGTCGTCGGTAACCGACGCCACAAGGGCAGACACATTATGAAGGTGTGTTGCATAAGGAAGCTTATGATACTTGCGGAGATGGCCGATGCGGGTATGGGCATTGACCGCAAACTCCCGGGCCCGTTCTTCCATATCGGACGTCACCCNNGCATGGTTCGACACAAACTGAACTATCATATCATTGTTTTGCAGGTGCGGAAGGCTGAAAAATGCTGATAGGAAGCTTTATGGTCCGCTCCATAATACCAAGGAGCCCTGTCCCGACAGCAGATAGAGGGATATACTCGGTCTTTATATCACTGAAGCTTCCCGTGACCTTCACCGGCACGGCAACCAGGGAACCACCGGTAATGTCCTTCACAATCGGAATCCTTTTGAGTATACTGTCGATCGTTCGTAACGGAGCGGCCAGAAGATTGAGATCCACGCTCTTGGCCACATAATCGATCTCTCCTGTTGCCACCATATTAAAGGACGGTGCATCCATCACTGCATCCTGGATCTGGAATTTTCCGTTCCTTATGTCACCCGTAGCTGTTATGGAGTGGTAGGGAAACTGCTCTTTACCGATATCAGGGATGCTGCCGGAAAAGATCTCTGACACGTCGATAAAGGCGAGCACTCTCGCGAGAGTAGGTGATTTGTCGATGCTTCCGTTGCGGGCGGAAAATCTGAGGTCTCCATTCAGGGTTCTGACAAGCTCATCGGCCTTGCCTTTGGCCTTCAAGTTTCCTTCGAGGCTGAAAGTCCCTCTGATCTGGCTCTTCTGATCGCTGAGGCAGGTGACAACAGGAAGCAGTTCCCGGTCTTTGGCAGAAGGCTTGAAGGACACTTCGACCACTTTCTTCTCCAGAACAATTCTTCCCGGTGCGGATATACCACAGAGAGCTGCCTCATGCACGTTGATCGCCGTCTTCTCCTCTGCCAGGTCGATCTCTGCCCTGAGAGGACTGATGGTGTACCTGCCTGAGACAAAGTTCTCTACAGAGACCCTGATCACACCGCTGACCGCCAGGGGCTCAGCAGCCTTCTCTTCCTTTCGGGCATCTCCTTTCTGCTTCGAGCTGAGCTGTTTGACCGTTTCCCAGTTGATGCGCTTGGCAGAAAGATCAGCGTTGACAACGAGGTCCTTCGGCCCGGGCTTGATGGTTCCGCGCAGCGCAATGTCCGTATCTCCAATGTTCACGGCAGCAGTGTCGATAAAGAAGACCCCCGGTTCAGCCCGCAGGTCCATGGTCTTTATGTCCAGCTGTAGTCCTTCCCGCAGAAGCAGGGGCATCCCTGCTACGGAGAGTCTGCCCCGGACCTTGGATTTCGTGACGGCTTCAAGGTCAATGGCAGCAGTGATGCTCCCGCTGACCTGGCCCTTCTGCATCTCCGGCATCCTGATCACCCTGGCAAGCGTTTCTGCGGTGAGGGTCCCGTCGAATTGTCCGTTGAGATGCTTCTCTGCGTGATGCAGACTGATCGTAGCATTCGATTGTGCGTCCTGGAAATGCAGTTTTCTGACATCCACTCCCCCGGGCATCACCTTCAGCGCGAGATCGACACCCGGCCCGCCGGCAAGGTCGATCCGTCCGTCAAAGCCGAACGTTCCATGCTCCCCCCAGGACGCAAGAGCAGCGGTATGTTCACCGAGGGTGACCTTGCCCGTAACCATGCCCTTCAGGTCCTGCAGCCGGTCGAGGGGAAACGTCGGCTCTTTTATAAAGCGCCGGAGGATCTGCTGAGCAGCCTCTGCAGTCAGAGCTGCATCTGCATCAACATGAAAGGGACCGCCATCTTTCCCGAGGGCTATCTTCAGGGCACCATTGGTCAGGTTGCCGTTGTTCAGCCCGGCCTTAATACCCGAGGCATCCAGAACGCCCATTTCAACGCTGTACGTGCCGTTCACCTTTTCAAAGGCAAGGCCGGTATCGGGAATGATGACCGTACCCCCTCCCAACTGCCCGCGAATGGCAAAATGATCAGGTTCTCCAATATCTCCAAACGTAGCTCCTTTTGCAGAAAAGGTAATCGCCGGCATGAGACCGGAAGTAACATAACGAAAAACCGTCCCCAGGGCGGGAACTTCCTGCGAAATACCCCTGAGGCCGGATTCGGCCTTCTTGAGATCAAGATCGCGTGCCTCGGCATTGAGCTTCACTCCTTCCGGCCCTCTCCCCTGCCGGTATTCCAGATCGAGCGCGACCCTTTGTGCAAAGTCAGTCTTCATCTTTGCAGAGAGCTTGAACATCCCGTTCCGGAAGTCCGATCCCGCGCGGAATATCGCGGTGCTCTCCCCGAGAACCAGTCGTCCTTCGAAGGGACCGTTGATACTCCCGAGACGTGAAAGGATGGTGGGCGGCTCTTTCAGAATTTTTCCGGTGATGCCCGTTACGTCACCTATCGTCGAGCGTAAGTCCGTTTCGAGATGAAACGGCTGATCCCCCCGGCGCACGCCGACCTTGAGCCGGGCATTCCGCAGTTCAGTACGGCTCATCACAGCGGCCACGTTCTCAGCTTCGAGAATTCCCTTCGCCACACTGCATCTTCCGCTGACCTTGCTGAATTCAAGCACTGTGCCGGGAACATATACCCCGCCTCCCCGGATATCGCCCCTGACAATGATATTGTCCGTGCCTCCCAGGTCTTTGACTGAGGCAGAGTCGCTAGAGACAGAAAGCGCCGGGACAGTCCCACCCTTGAGATAGGAGAAGATCGTCCTGACAACAGGGACATCTCCTGCAAGCGGCAGAATAGCCTCGCGCATGCGTATCACGTCAATCTCTTTTGCTTTGCCCGCAAAGGAAACGCCCGTTATGGAGCGCTCTCTTGTTTTCACGGTGATTTCAAGGGCAATACGCTTCAGGAAGCCGGTATGCCCGCTGGCGGTGATCGCCAGCGAGTCACGGCCGAAATCAGCATCCATATCAATGTCTGTTACGCGCAGCGACGCATTGCCTTCAGCCGCAAGGTTCAGCATCCCGTCCCTGACGCTCACCTGAAGGGCCGGAGCGCCCGAGGCAATGGAACCGAGCAGCCCCGCCAGCTTTGCATCAATATCCTCTTCATCGCGGGATTTCTTTTTATCCGTCCTGACGGCGATGACGGGTGATTGTAACTTCACGGCTGCGATCTCGACTTTTCCGGAAAGCAGGCGCAGGAGCGAGGGATAGAGCCTCAGCGATTCCGCCTGGAGTGCCGCATCTCCCGCCAGTTCAGCCTTTATACCTGAAATGGTGACACCAAGACGGGGGAAATAGGAGAGGCCCACCTGATCAAAGTGAACAGCAGCACCGGTCTTCTCTGAAATGACCGCCATAGCCTTTGCCTTCACGCTCTCCAGGTCTATGAGGCGCGGAAGGAACAGTACCAGTGCAGCTGCCGCAACAAGGACAACTCCCAGTACTATACCAAGGGAGCGCGCGATTTTTTTTGCTCTGCTCATGCGTCCGTCGCCGGGCACATTATCAACTGTCAGCATGCAGATCCTTTCACCCTGCAAAAACCTCGGTCCGTGCAATCATGGCCGTACGGAGCTTCTTCTTGCTGCCGGCATATCTTCATGACCTGCCACACCGACATGATTTCCGACCGGCAGTGAAGTACTTTTCACCAGCCTGACAGGGCACATATTCCGCGTCCATAGCTCTGTGCTCTATCCTGCTCGCCAATGATAGGCATAAGGACAGGAAAAAAGAACACCTCATGCAATTCAAATATTTCTCCAGCGACAAGCCCCGTGTCAGGATACTTCAATGATACCATGATCTCGCTTTTGTCAGGACCGTATTCTCAGGCCCTGAGCCGTCGACTCCGGGAAGAGGCAGACAGCTGCTGCACCGGACCTCACGCTCTCGGATGATAGGTCTTGAAGACTTTTTTGATTCTGTCTGTTGTAACCTTCGTGTAGATCTGCGTCGTGGAAATGTCAGCGTGCCCCAGCATCTTCTGCACTGATCTGAGGTCAGCCCCGCCTTCCAGCAGGTGGGTCGCAAAACAGTGCCGTATGGTATGCGGAGAAAGTTCTATCCCTGCCTGTTTGCCCACCGCCTTCAGCATCTGCCAGAAGCGCTGCCGCGTCATAGGCCTGCCGGTGCGCGTCACGAACAGGTACAGGGACTCTCTTTTTTTCAGTATCACAGGGCGTTCTTCAGAGATAAATCTCTTGATCCTTCCAAGCGCCCTTCCGTTCACCGGAACGATACGCTCCTTGGATCCCTTGCCGATCACCCTGATGAAGCCGGCCTCAGCATGAATATCGCCAAGCTTGATATTCACCAGTTCGCTCACCCGCAGTCCTGATGAGTAGAGCAGTTCGAGCATGGAAGAGTCCCGCAGCGCTGTCCTGTCATTGAACTTCGCCGCGAGCAGACTCTTCACGTCTGCTATGGTCAGCGCCTTGGGAACACGCTCCCATTTCCTCGGCATCTGAAGGTTTTCCGTAGGGTCTTCCGGTATGCGGTTCTCTACGAGCAGAAATTTATAGAACGCCTTGATGGAAGATATGTACCTGCAGACCGTGGGAATCGCATAGGGGCCGCTTCTCAGGAGCTCCAGAAAATCGATGATGTCTTCCTTCCGTGCTGTCTGCGCATCTCTGCTGTTTTTCTTCAAAAACTGGAGATACTTCTTCAGATCCGTGGCNNTATTCCTCGATCCCTGTTGACTGTTTCAAGCGTTCATACAGTACCGGTGCGATCTGCATGAGGTTGACCGTATCTTCCCGGTTGTACCGGATCAGGCGGTCCAGGGCATGAGATGAGCCGGCCCTGGCATGTTCCCACAGCTTTACGGCATCATATCCGTCAAGTCCCTGCACTGACTCATCCCGCTCGATGCCGAAGTCATGCTCGATCTTCTTCAGGCCTCCCGCTATCTTCAGCCTTTTCGCCGCAAAACAGAGATCGAAATGCGGCATGGGGAACTCTATGCCGCGGAATGTGCGCTGGAGAAAAGGGATATCGAAGGCAGCCCCGTAAAACGTAATGAGGCATTGGTAATTTCGCAGCTCCTTGTTGAGGATCTCCGTTGTGAGATTTCTGCCCTGCAGGAAGCATTTGTAGTCACATCCGTCATACAGCCCCACAACCGTGACATAGCCGCCGCTGTTCGGCTGCAGGCCGCTGGTCTCGATGTCCAGGCATACCGCGCCGTCCCTGAACCGTTCGAACAGACGCCACTGCTCCCTCCTCTTGACCATCCGGCTGAAATAGCCGGCATTGCGCGCGCTCAGCTCCCTCTGAAAAAGAAAGAGGCTCTCGTTATAGAGCCTCTTTCTTTCGTCGCTGAACGTCAGCAGCTTATCTGCATGCAGGAAGTCGGTCCATGTCAGGACACCTTCCTGCCAGAGCTTGCGCTCCTTTTTTTCGCCGATGCCGTCAAGGATGCAGAAGCTGTTTTGTATCATCCATTACTTCTTTGCGGGAGCAGCAGGGGCCGGCGCTGTGGAGGCCGGAGCTGCATTTTCGTTCATGCTGCTGAAGATCTTCATGTTCTTCGGAGATCCGGGGTCTGCCTTGGCGCTATGGCACACTGCGCAGAAATCTCCCATCTTGCCTCCTTTGGCAGTGTCAACCCTGAGATACTTATAGTTGGGGTTCGACGGATGCGGGTCATGGCAACCGACACACTCGAGCTTGCCGTCCCTGAGCAATGCAGACGGGACATTGGCAACCTTCGGATCCGGCGACACGCCGTAGGGATGGCTGTGCGTAGCGGTAACTGCTGCAATGCCCATGCCGCCCCGCTCAACGGTTTCATGGCAGCCGAGGCATAACGCGGTAACCCCAATAAAGGGCTGTTTTGTCCAGGGGCTGACAGCTTTTGTATTCGGCTCCAAACCAAAGATGATCTCTCCCTTGGCTGCATGGATACTATGACAGCCGACGCAGTTAAGACCGTCATGCGCTCCCGCTGCAAAAGCAAATGCCGGAAGAAGAAGCGCAAGCAAGACAACCCCCAAAACCCTCCGAGATACCATAGCCTTCCTCCTGATCAAAAAGTTTTTTTATTATACTGAAAGGCCTGCTGATATTGCCATACATTCTCCACACACCATGATAAAACTGCCGTGATATGGACGTTCACCTTCCGTCTCCGTACATTGCGCTCACCTCGTTCGTGTAGGAACCATCCTCATGATAGATAGCGAGCGGCTTCTCGATCTTCACCCCGGGCTTTCCGTCTCTCACCGCCTCGATCAGGACGATCTTCGATTCCGACCCGACATCGTTGTGTACAAAACGTATCCGCTTGGGCTCAAGCCGGTATGTTCTGAGCGAATCGAATACTTCGATGAGCCGTCCCGGGTGGTATATCATGAAAAATCGGCCTTTGCTCTTGAGAAGGTACGCCGCAGCGCCTGCCAGGTCGGTGAACTTCAGTGCGAGTTCGTGGCGGGCAATCGCACGCTCCTCACCTGCACTGAGCCTGCCGGTCGTCGGTTTTCTGAACGGCGGATTGGAGACAACGAGGTCATAGGACATGCCGTTCAATGTCTGCTGAAGATGCGCCACATCAGAGAGCACTGCAGTGACCCTGTCATCAAGCCCATTGATGTTGATATTCCTGACGGCAAGGCGGTAAAGAGATTCCTGGAGCTCAACCAGCGTGACTGCAGACTTCGGATATTTCCTCGCCAGGAGCAGTCCGATGATTCCTGAGCCTGCTCCGAGATCCGCGATCTTTCTTGCGTATCGCATATCTGCAAAGCTGCACAGGAGGACCGCGTCTACAGAAAAGCGGTAGCCCTGCTTGTTCTGATAGACTTTGATGTCACGTATGCCGTCAAGGGTTGTTTCCATGTTCACCCAGTTTTTCCAGGACACGCGGAAGCTCAGGAAAACGCGCAATGATACGATCAGCCTGCTGCAGAAGCCCGGCCTCGCGGAATCCGTAGGATACCGCTATGGTAGGGATTCCTGCGGCCTTCCCTGCTTCGATGTCAAAGTTGCTGTCACCGACGATCACCGTCTCTCCGGCAGAACAGGAGAACATTTCCATGACCGTCAGGAGAGGTTTTGGAGAAGGTTTTTTCTCATCAACACTGTCGCTCCCAAGCACCGCATCAAAATAGGGCAAGAGTCCGAGTTTCCAAAGCACTTGCCGGGTGAGGGTTTCCCGCTTGTTTGAAATCACCGCTTTCTTATACTGATGCAGGACTGCGAGCGTTTCCACTACGCCGGCATAGGGTCTGGTAAAATCGACGAGATGCGCTGTGTAGTGTTCCATGAACCGGTCCATGACAGACTGCCGAAGAGCGATCATTTCCTGTCCGAGCAGCTTTTCGATCAGCCGGGTTATGCCTTCACCAACAAGGCCTTTGGTCCGCTGCACAGTTATTCGCTCAATATCATAAGGTTCGATTGCGTAATTGAGGGCATTCGTCAGATCGACACTTGAATCGACAAGCGTTCCGTCAAGGTCAAAGATAATGAGCCTCATCATGACACTGCATT
Organism: Nitrospiraceae bacterium UBA6898; assembly: GCA_002448975.1. Lineage (GTDB taxonomy): Bacteria > Nitrospirota > Thermodesulfovibrionia > Thermodesulfovibrionales > UBA6898 > UBA6898. Next base: position 5,649 of record DKBO01000265.1, on the reverse strand, counting down.
ATACCGGAATACGGACATGGCGTAAAACGTTATTGCCCTGTTTCACTACAACGTAACTATGAAGCTATAGATTTAATTAATTAGATAAGCATAGCTATGGCTATGGTACTATGTCCGGAATTGTTTCCGTAAGCACGTCAGTTATCCTGCTTTGGGAAGGGAGGTGATGGAGAAAAACTACCCTGCATAAACCCGGTTAAACGATCAGGCATGAATACAGATACGAAAAAGGGGGATCCTATGAAAAGAAGTCTTCTCGTTGTTCTTGGCTTATCAGGCATTGCCGCTGTCTACCTTGCATTTACCGTATCAGGGGTATCGCAGACGTCTTCTGTCAATGCTGCAAAGAAGACCTATGGAGCAACCATGTATGTAGCCGGCATGGGCGGCCATTTTGCAAAGGCAGAAATCCTTATCGACCCGAACATTGCCGAAGCGCCGATAACGGTGAGCAACCTTGACCGGGTGGTTATCGGCGATAAGGACACGCATCCCACCCATGATGCCAGAATCGACGTCAACGATACCACAACGCTCTTCTGGTCAACCTATAAACTTGACCCCAACAAGAAGATGCATGTCGGGAAATCAGACCTGAAGACCGGGAAGGTGATCACGGATCTGGCCCTTGATCCGGACAAGCGGGCGCCCGGTGAAAAACCGCCGCTGTACTGCGCCTCGGGGCAGTCCAAAGATTACTATATGCCGGTTTTTATGGGCGTTGAGGGCTTCATTGACGTGTTCGACAAAAAGACCCTGGAACATAAACACCGACTGTTCGTCAGCGATATCGGCTACAAGGAAGGATCCTATGTTTTCGTGCATGGCATCAACTCCAATGACATGAAGACATTCGTCATATCCATGAACCAGAAGGGTGATGATGGAAAGGCAAACGGAAAGGTCGACTTCATCCTCGTCGATCTGCCGTCGCTGGAGAAGGGTAAATGGAAGGTCTTAAAGAAAAATACCCTCACCGGCGAACCGGGCAAGACGATAACGTTCCGGCAGTTCTTCAGCATGGACGACAACTATATCTTCGAGTCAGCCGGCGACCGCTTCTGGCTGATCGATGCCAAGACCCTCAAGCTTGTGGACGAAAAAATGACCGCCGGACAGAACCACGATGCAATGCCCACTCCTGACGGTAAATATGCAGTCCTTACGCTCAGGACCAACACCGAGGGGTGCGACGCTGACAGCAGGGCGATCCCGGGAAAGACCATCACGGACGGCACCCTGCAGCTCTATGATTTTGATGCAAAAAAGATCATCGGCAAACCGGTTTCCGTCTGCGTTGACTGCCATAAGAATATAGGACTTGGCGACAAGAGCTCCGTACTCTGCGGCCTGGACGGCAACTGGAAGAACTGACTCCCGTGGCATCCGGTACGGCTCTGTCCGTATCGGATGCCTCCGTCTTGCCACGTCATCCCCTCCCTGCTTTATGCAGCTATCATTCGCGTACGGGCAGCCCTGATATGTGATACAATGTGAGAAAATCTTCCCCTGAAGGAATGTCATGATCATTGGAATGCCAAAAGAGATAAAAAAAGAAGAATACCGCGTGGGTATTACGCCTGCGGGAGCAGCAGAACTGAAAAGACATACGCATACCGTGCTGGTGGAGACAGGAGCAGGTGTGGGCAGCGGCTTTTCTGATGAGGAGTATCTCGAAGCGGATGCCGACATTATTGACAGGGCAACGCTCTTCAGCAAGGCTGAGCTGATTGTCAAGGTCAAGGAGCCCCTTCCTCAGGAGTATGACCTCCTCCGGAAACGGCAGGCACTCTTCACCTATCTTCACCTGGCACCGAACCGCGAACTGACGGACATCCTTCTCAAGAAACGCATCTCTGCCTTCGGCTATGAAACGCTCCAAAAGGACGGGGTATTGCCCCTTCTCGCGCCGATGAGCGAAGTTGCCGGGAGAATGGCCCCGCTTGTCGGTTCATGGTATCTGCAGAAGATTCACGGAGGTACGGGAATCCTTCCCTCGGGCGTACCAGGGGTCGGGCCCGGCAGAGCTGTAATCCTGGGTGCGGGCGTCGTAGGGATGAACGCTGCCCGTGTTGCCTTCGGTATCGGTATGGATGTCATTGTCCTGAACAGAGGCAGCGAAAAACTTCAGAAAATCGATGAGATCTACCGGGGAAGCATAAAGACGCTTCCCCTCACGCAGAACAACATCACCAGGGAGATCGCCGAGGCGGATGTGATTATCGGGGCCGTTCTGGTTCCGGGAGGAAAAACACCATTGTTAATATCACGGGACATGATACGGTCAATGAAGAAAGGCTCGGTCATTGTTGATGTCTCCATCGACCAGGGAGGATGTGCAGAAACCTCGCGACCGACCACCCATGACGACCCGGTCTATGCAGTTGACGGCATCATTCATTACACGGTTGCCAATATGCCGGGGGCATTCCCCCGCACATCGACGATGGCGCTGACAAACGCGACCTTACGCTATGTAACTATGCTTGCCGACAGGGGTATCGAAAAAGCGGTTACGGACACTATCCTGAAAACCGCGCTGAATACCCACGATGGAGAGATACTCCATCCGGCTCTTGCGGCTGTACTTTCAAAAAACAAAAAGGGCTGACCCTACGGCCAGCCCTTGCAGAGATTATCCAACAGTATCTCTCCTATTTTATTCTTTTGATCTCCGCGATCTGAATTCTGGTTACGGCGCGTTCAAGCGCGGTCTCAGCTCTTTTGAAATCGATCTCTTCTGCCTTCTTCAACCGTTCTTCTGCACGCTTCATGGCAGCCTTTGCACGCTCGACATCGATCTCATCGGACCGTTCAGCGCTATCGGCAAGGATCAGCATGCCTCTTGGACCTATCCCGCAATAGGACCAGCTGACAAAGAAGATCACGGTCTGGTTCCCCGTTCTGCAGGTGAGCATGCCCACCTTGAGGGTCGTCACGAAGGGGACGTGTTCGGGCAGCACGCCAAACTCGCCTTCGCTGCCGTTCGCTGTTACCTCTTCGACCTCTTCGCTGAAGACGAGACCATGAGGCGTAACTATCTCAAGAAGAAATTTTCCTTCTGCCATTCCTACCTCGACCAGCCAAGCTTTCGGGCGTTCTCCTCAACCTCTTCGATGCCCCCGCACATATAGAATGCCTGTTCCGGCACGTCGTCATACTGCCCTTCGACAACCGCCTTGAACCCTCTGATCGTATCCGCCACCTTGACATATTTACCCGGCCTGCCGGTGAATACCTCGGCAACATGGAAGGGCTGGCTCAGGAACCGCTGGATCTTCCGGGCGCGGGAAACGATAAGCTTGTCATCCTCGGAGAGCTCTTCCATGCCGAGGATTGCGATAATGTCCTGAAGCTCCTTGTAACGCTGAAGGACCTTCTGCACGCTCCGGGCAACCGCATAGTGGTCATCACCGATGACCTTGGGGTCAAGGATTCGTGACGTTGAATCCAGCGGGTCAACAGCGGGATAAATACCGAGCTCTGAGATCTGCCGTGAAAGAACGACCGTGCCGTCAAGATGCGTAAACGCCGTTGCAACAGCAGGGTCGGTCAGATCGTCTGCAGGTACATAAATGGCCTGCATGGAGGTGATAGCGCCCTTCTTGGTCGTCGTGATCCTCTCCTGAAGTATGCCCATGTCAGTACCGAGCGTGGGCTGGTATCCGACGGCAGAGGGCATTCTGCCGAGCAGGGCTGAAAGCTCGGCGCCTGCAAGGGTATACCGGAAGATGTTATCGATAAAGATAAGAACGTCCTGACCCTCATCGCGAAAATATTCCGCAGCAGTGAGTGCGGTGAGTGCAACCCGGGCCCGTGCTCCGGGAGGCTCGTTCATCTGACCGTAGATGAGGGAAACCTTTTCCAGAACGCCTGAATGCTTCATCTCGCCATACAGGTCATTCCCTTCCCTGGTCCGTTCTCCAACACCGGCAAAGACAGACACGCCACCGTGTTTCATCGCGATGTTATGAATCATCTCCATAATGACAACGGTCTTTCCGACACCGGCACCGCCGAACATGCCCATCTTGCCGCCCCTGACGAACGGGACCAGCAGATCGAAGACCTTAACGCCTGTCTCGAACACCTGCGTTACCGGCTCCTGGGATGCAAAATCCGGAGCAGGCCGGTGGATGGGGAGTCTCGTCTCGGACTTGACCGGCCCAAGCTTGTCGACAGGGTCACCAACGACGTTCAGGATCCGTCCGAGGGCTCCCTTGCCAACGGGAACGGTGATGGGCAAACCCGTATCCACCGCTGCCATACCCCTGACAAGGCCGTCGGTCGGCTGCATCGCTACGGTCCTGACCTTGTTGTCGCCCATATGGGCAGCGACCTCAAGCGTGAGGTCGAAATCGGGTATGCCTTTGGCCGCATCCCCCTTCTGCACCACCTTGAGGGCATTGAGAATATCCGGCATGTGGCCCTCGAACTCCACATCGACAACTGCACCGATAACCTGTGAGACCTTTCCTGTATTGCTCATGCTTGTACCCCCGGGAATATATTCATTATCATGTATCTTACGTTTATCCTTTCATGGCCTCTACGCCGCCCACGATATCCATGAGTTCCTTGGTGATCGAGGCCTGGCGTGCCTTGTTATACTGGAGAGAAAGTTTCGAGATCATTTCGTTCGCGCTCTTGGTCGCATTTTCCATGGCAGACATTCTTGCGGCCTCTTCCGACGCCTGGGACTCAAGCAGGGCCCTGAAGATCTGTATCTCAACGTTCTTCGGAACAAGACTGCTGAAGATCTCTTCCTTTGACGGTTCGTAAATAAAGTTAAAGACCGGCAGCGTATCCGGCGTCGCCGCCTCAATGGGAGCAAGCGGGAGAAGCCGCGCAACCACAACTTTCTGGGCAATCACAGACTTGAACTCATTATAGACAATGATCACTTCGTCGACCGTCTCATTGGTATAGCTTTCGATGATGTCAGCAGCTATTTCCTGTGCGTTGGCATAGGAGATCTTGCCCGAGATGCCGGTCCAGGAATTCCTGAGTTCGACGCTCCTTCTCTTGAAGTAGTCTTTGGCCTTCCTGCCGACTGAACTGATGGAGACATTAAATCCATCACTCTTGAGGTCAGCAACATGCTTTGCCCCGGCTTTCAGGATGTTGGTATTGAAGGCGCCGCAGAGTCCCCTGTCGCTGGTAATGACAAGGACTTCAACGTTCTTCCGCGGTCTGACAGCCAGGAGAGGGTGGATCTCAGCTTCGAGGTTGGCCGCAAGCCGCGAGAGCCCCTCGCTCATGCGTTCCGCGTACGGACGCAGCTCGAACATCCTCTGCTGTGCCTTCCTGAACTTGGCGGCAGCGACCATCTTCATGGCCTTCGTGATNNTTCGTGATCTTGCTGGTACTCTGAACAGCCTTTATGCGCCTTTTTATATCGCGAAGTGTTGCCATCGTCTACCTTACGCCTGGAACCCTTTTTTGAAGTCCTCAATGGCCTTGGTCATCTTGGCCTTAAGGTCATCGTCCAGCGCTTTCTTATCACCGAGTTCCTTAAGCACATCAGCCTTGCGGTCCTTCATGAACCGGAGGAATTCCTCTTCGAATTTCCTTACCGACTCGACCGGGATATCATCGATATAGCCCTGTGTTGCAGCAAAGAGGACCGCAACCTGCTCCACCATGGAC
>DKBO01000224.1 GCA_002448975.1 Nitrospiraceae bacterium UBA6898 | reverse complement strand
CCGATGAGCTTTGAGACCTTGTCATAGGCCTCTCCTGCCGCGTCATCACGGGTTCTGCCGAGCAGGGTATAGTTGCCGTAATCTTCTGCGACGTAAAGGCTGGTGTGACCGCCCGATACGATGAGCGATATGAACGGGAAGTCAGGGGCATGTTCTTCGAGAAAAGGCGAAAGGAGATGCCCTTCCAGATGGTTTACGGCTACCAGGGGGATATCCCGGGAATAGCAGANNGCCGAAGAGCCTCTTCAACCACCGGAAGAATCATCTCAATATGCCTTCTGGAGGCAAGCTCCGGCACAATGCCGCCGTATTTCGTATGGATTTCAGACTGGCTTGATACGATATTTGAGACGATTTTTCTGCCATCCTCCACGACCGCAGCAGAGGTGTCGTCACATGAAGTATCTATCCCGAGGATCAGCATGAGCGGACACTACCGATGCGTCATCGAGGGTCTGCACAGAGCATCCGGTTTCTTATGGGGAGGGCTGCTCATAGACATTCACCCCTTTGGGCAGGTTCAGGTCGAAAAGTGAATCGTTAAGACCGGGATTTATCGTGATGTTGTTCAACCGGATCTCTACGGTGTTGGAGCGTCCGTCCTGTATGGTAAATCCTTTAATGGGAAATCCCGTCTCGGCCAGGAAGACCGTGATCGATACGATGCCAGCCATAGCCTTCCGGGGCTTCAGCTGCAGTATATGATTCTTCCCCGTGACTATGAACTCTTCGCGCAGGTTCCCCATGCCCGTCAGAAGCACGACCGGTGTCTGGCCATAGGCCTCTTTTGTGAACGCGGAGCGATATGCCTGATTGTCGCCTTTTTTATAGATAAGAACCGTTTCATTATTGATAAGCAGGTCCTGCGCTGCCTTGCCTTTATAAGCCCATTTCATCTTGAGCGGCCTTTTGACGAAGAACTCTCCGTTGTAGGTGTCGCTCTTGTTCAGATCCTTGATGATATTTTTCTGGACGAAGCCCCCCTTCATATCCGTGATCCCCTCATATGCCTTCTGGATCCGCGAGACCGCCTCGTCAACTTCCTCTCCCCGGACGGGTGAAGGGAACACCGCTGGCAGTATGATCACAAGGAATGCAAACACTGTCTGTATGCCCGTTCGCCTGCTCAATGCGACCTCCTCAGGAAATCCCGCGGCTTGCCCGCACCTTTTGGGGGACCTACAAGTCCGTCATCTTCCAGAATCTCCATGATGCGGGCCGCCCGGTTATAGCCGATCTTGAATCTTCGCTGCAGCGAGGATATCGATATCTCACCCACAGACTCTGCGAATTCCATGGCCTTGTAATACATCTCATCATGCTCGTCCGGTCCGTCATCAGCAGAGGGAGGCGCCTCGACCGGTATCTGCTCAAAGATCGAATAATCAGGCGTGCCCTGCGGCTTGACGAAGTCGGTGATCGCGTGTATCTCATCCTCGGTGACCAGTGCGCCATGCACGCGCTTGATGCCCTGGCCGGAGAGCATGAGGAGCATATCGCCCTTATCGAGAAGCTGTTCCGCTCCCTGCGTATCAAGGATGGTGCGTGAATCGATCTTCGACGTCACCTTGAAGGATATCCGCGAAGGAAGGTTTGCCTTAATGATGCCGGTAATGACATCGACAGAGGGCCGCTGGGTGCCGATGATGAGATGAATGCCGGCAGCCCGTGCCATCTGCGCAAGCCGGGTGATCGAATCTTCAACCTCTCGTGATGAAGCGAACATGAGGTCGGCAAGCTCATCGATGAAGATGACGATATAGGGTATCTGTTCGTCTTCGGGTGCGATCCGGTTATAGCCTTCGATGTTTCTCGCACCTTTTTCGGCGAGCAGCCGGTAGCGGCGCTCCATTTCAAATACCATCTTACGCAGTGCCTCGGCAGCCTGCTTGGGATTGGTGATGACCGGCGAGATGAGGTGCGGGATATCATCATACATCGAAAGTTCAATGAGCTTGGGATCGATCATGAGCATCTTCACCTCCCGCGGGGATGCCTTGAAAAGGATGCTCATGATCATGGAGTTGACCGAGACGCTCTTGCCCGCCCCGGTCTGGCCTGCAACAAGCAGGTGCGGCATCTTGGTGAGATCGGCTATCACCGGCTCTCCCGAGATGTCCCTCCCCAGCCCCAGCGTCAGCCTCGAAGAGCTCTTCAGAAAACGTTCCGATGAGACCATGCCTCTCAGCGAGACGATCTCGCGCTTCTTGTTCGGCACTTCTATGCCGATTGTGTTCTCCCCGGCCAGCGGCGATATCCTGATACTCTGGGCCTTGAGCGCAAGCGCAAGGTCATCGGCAAGAGAAACGACCTTGTTTATCTTGATACCCGGTGCCGGCTCGAACTTGTAGAGCGTGATGACCGGGCCCGGCTGGACCGTGGTTATCTCTCCCTCAACGTCAAAATTCGCGAGCGTATTCCTGATCAACTCCCGGTTCTGTTTTATCTCTTCATTGGAAGGGCGCGCAGCCGCCGTATCGTAATCAGAAAGCAGTTCGAAGGAGGGCAAAACATAGCCGTCTCTTGAACGGGCCAGCCCCTGCGGAGGCCGAGCCTTCTGTCGTGGTTCAGGTTCGGGCTCGGAATCCGGTTCAATGGAATGCACGGGGTCAATGATCTCCGGTTCGAACAATTCCTCAGGTTCCATAACCAGGACATCATCCTTGAGTATGCCCACCTTCTTCGGCTCCTCTTTTTTTCTCCGCGCGAAGAGGGAAGGGGTGATGGCAACGGGGATCAGGAGGACGAGGGAGGAAAAAAAGCATGACAACGCAAGAAGATACGCGCCGGGGACCGAGAGATACCGCACAAGGACACCTGCAGTGACTGAACCGGCAATGCCTCCCGGGTTATATCCCGAGGACAGATGGAAGGTCTTGAGCAGGAGCGCCGAAAGCAACGAGACCGCAAACAGGAGAAGCAGTGTGCCGAGAAGGTATACCTTTTTCTTTTCTTTGCCGAGAAGCCTTCGTATGCCATATGCCATGAGTACTGCAGGCACCAGGTACGCAGCGAAGCCGATACATGACATGAGCAGGTCAGAGGCATATGCGCCGATCACGCCGCCGTAGTTCCGAGCCGGGGATACGGAATAGGTGAAGAACGAGGCGTCCCATTTAGAATAGCTGGCGAGGCTGAGTCCGAGGTAGACGCTGAAAAGGACCGAGACAATCCCGGCGATCTCTTCCTTGATCCTGATTATCTTCTTAGCCATAGTCCCGCAAGGATGATAGCTGCAAGTCCGAACCGGTAATAGGCAAATGCATTCATCGGGTGTTTCCTGAAGAAGCTCATGAGAAAGCGTATTGCAGCGAAGCCGGTGAGCGCCGACGCGATGAAACCGGTCAGGAACAGGCTCATGTCATGATCTCCCTGGCCGATCAGCAGCTTTCTCGCATGGAGCAGGGTTGCACCCGCGATGATCGGCGTGGAGAGGAGAAAGGAGAAACGTGCCGATGACTCACGGCCGATGCCCCGGAAGAGTCCCGCGGATATGGTAATGCCCGAGCGGGAGACGCCCGGAATGATGGCAACCGCCTGCGCGATCCCGATGGTCAGCGCATCACCAAGGGCGATCTTTTCAAATGCCCTGTTCCGGTTCAGCTTCTCGGCAAGAAGCATGACGAAGCCGAACACGATCAGTGATATGGCGATAACGGAGGGACTTCTCAGCGTATGCTCGGCAAGATCGTTCAGTAGTACCCCGGCTATTCCCGCCGGAACGGAGGCGATCACGATCAACAGGAAGAGCTTCTGTTTTTTGAGGATGAGTTCTATCCAGTCTTTCCAGAAACAGATAAAAAGCGCGAGCAGCGTCCCGGCGTGGAGCGCAACGTCAAAGGTGAGCGAATCCAGTTCTCCGGACCAGTGGAAGAACCAGGGGAACAGGATGAGATGCGCAGTACTGCTTACCGGCAGGAACTCAGTCAATCCCTGCACAATCCCTAAAATCAAGGCTTCTATCATGTTTTTGATTATAGCAGATTTGCCGTGTAACTATCCTGAAACGGCTTCCTAGACCTCAAAGATCAGCGGCATGATCATGGGCTTGCGGTCCATGGTATTTCTCAGGTATTTCTTGAGCACGCTTCTGATTTTTGCCTGCACCAAGGTTTTGTCGGCAAGGATCTCTGCAGACATTTCCCCGAGGGTTCGTGAAACAAGTTCCTTGACGTCATTGAGTACATCCTGTGAGGCGTCCTCGAAAATGAATCCCCGGGAAATGATCTCCGGCCCGGAGACGATGCTGCCGGAGAGCTTTTCGATGGAGATGATCACGATGACGATGCCGTCGTGGGCAAGTCTTTTTCTGTCCCGCAATACCATTCCCTCGACATCGCCTACTCCCTTGCCGTCAACGAATATCCTGCCGCTGGTAACGGTACCCGCCCTGCGCGCCTCATCAGGAGAAATCTCCAGCACATCACCGTTTTCGAGATTGAAGATGTTTTCCCGCGGGATGCCGATCTTGTCCGC
>DKBO01000220.1:5591-8630 GCA_002448975.1 Nitrospiraceae bacterium UBA6898 | reverse complement strand
GCCCTTCTCATGGCCGAACAGCTCTGACTCGAGGAGGCCTTCCGGAATGGACGCACAGTTGAATTTGATGAACGGACCCTTTGCCCGCTGGCTCATGAAATGGATCGCCTTGGCAACGAGTTCCTTTCCCGTACCGCTTTCACCGCGCAGCAGTACATTCGCCTTCGAGGGTGCTACCCTATGGATTGCCCCGAAGACCTCCTGCATGCTGTCGGACTGCCCGATGATATTTTCGACCTTATATTTGCTTTTGAGCTGCTGGCGGAGCCGCTCTTTCTCCTCCTGCATTGCCTCACGCTCTTTTTCCACGTCGAGGTGAAGCTTCACAGACTGGGCTATGAGCGAGGAGATGATCTTGAGCAGCCTGAGGTCTTCCTCGAACGAAACATTTTTCGCACCGAACAGCCGATCGACGCTCAGGACTCCGAGCACCTCGTTCTTGAACTTGATGGGAACGCAGAGGAACGCGATGTTCTCTTTCCTGATCATCTCCCGGGCGCCGGTCTTGTTCAGGAAGAGCGGCTCGTCGCCGATGTTCGGTATGACGATGGGGGTGCCGAGCTTGGCAACGCGTCCGATGATGCCCTCGCCGAGCCGGTATCTGCCGCGTTTTATCTCCTCTTCGGACATGCCGTGCGCGGCCAGTATCGACACCTCGTTATTGCTCCGGAGAGATACGGTTCCGCGGTTCATGTCGAGATATTCCGCAAGCACACGCATGACCCCTCTCAGGTTCTGACGGAGATTGAGCGAAGATCCGAGAAGTTTGCTTATCTCGTACAATGCGGTCAGCTCGATGGTCCTGTTGTAGTTTTTCTGCATTAATGACTCTATAGTACACTTTTGTCATGACTATTTCAAAATGATCATAAGGAGTGCGATGCGCATGCGGCTGCTGAACCGGACGGCCAGAGGAAGTGCCGCAGCGGAATGACCGGTGCTGCTGCCCAAGAAACAGACAGGGCTGCCTAATAATGAGGCAGAATATTCCTGCTCCTGATCGGCAACGTGCTGATTTAATGTGATTTTCAATGTGGCAGCGCTATTGCTCTATCATTTTATGCATGGCAGTCCTGATTCTCAAGAACATCAGCAGCGAGGGACCGGGGACGATTGAGGATTTTCTCGTCCGGAGCGGAATCCCGTATGTGCTTGCTGACCTGACGAGCGGGGAATTCCCCGACGCTTCGGCATATGATACGCTGGTTATGATGGGAGGTCCGATGAGCGTGAACGAGTCGGACCGTTATCCCTATATCGAGCGGGAGACCGAACTTGCACGGACGTTCATGGCGCAGGGCAAGAAGGTCCTCGGTGTCTGCCTCGGTGCACAGATCATGGCCAAGGCGCTGGGCGCGCGGGTATACCCCGGAGCAGAAAAAGAGATCGGGTGGTATGACATCGAACTGGTGGACGGCGGGCTGGCCGATCAAGGCATGAAGCTGCTTGCGGGCGACGGGAAGGGAACTGCCGGGAAGACGTTCAGGGTATTTCACTGGCATGGCGAAACCTTCGACATACCGCAGGGAGCTGTGCGCCTGGCCCAGTCGCCGCTGTACCCCAACCAGGCGTTTCGCTTCGGCAGGAATGCCTATGCCTTCCAGTTCCATATCGAGGTGACTGAGCGCATGATCTTTGAGTGGCTCAGGAATGAGGCGGTGGATCTGGACCGTATCGGTCGTGATACGGAGGTGTTCTATGCGGATTATGCCCGGCGGGCGAAGGATTTCTATAGGGCGTTCTTTATGGCAGACGGGGTATAGCTGCATGGCATCCGCTATGCCGAAACAGGTGGGTAATTCTCGCGTATCCGCATTTGCACGATACTGAGGAACAGGAGGTGAGATATGAAAAAGATTGAAGCAATCATAAAGCCGTTCAAGCTTGACGAGGTCAAGGACGCGCTGAACGAGATCGGCATCCAGGGGATGACCGTGACCGAGGTCAAGGGCTTCGGGAGGCAGAAGGGCCATACCGAATTGTACCGCGGCGCAGAGTACATCGTGGATTTCATTCCGAAGATCAAGCTTGAGATCGTTACGGGGGACAAGCTTGCAGCGCAGGTCGTCAGTACCATCGAGAAGGTAGCCAAGACCGGCAAGATCGGGGACGGCAAGATCTTCGTCTCTTCGGTGGAAGAGGTTATCCGGATCAGAACCGGCGAGCAGGGAGAGACGGCAGTGTAAAGAACGATAACACCCATGCACGTGTGAACACATTATTATATCAACTCACATAAGGAGGAAGTACATGACACCAAAAGACGTAATCAAGATGGCTCAGGAAAACAAGGCCGTAATGGCGAACTTCAAGTTCCTTGATTTTCCCGGGATCTGGCAGCACTTTGCCGTCCCGATCGCCGAACTGAAGGAAGAAGTATTTGAAGAAGGCCTCGGCTTCGACGGCTCGTCGATCAGGGGCTGGCAGGCGATCAACACCTCGGACATGCTTATCATCCCCGATGCCGAGACCGCGTTCATGGACCCGTTCATGGAATACCCGACCATCAGCCTTGTCTGTAATATCGTTGACCCGATCACCAAGGAGTACTATTCCCGCGACCCGCGCTTCATTGCGCAGAAGGCTGAGGCGTACCTGAAGTCCACCGGCATCGGCGATGCCGCATACTTCGGTCCTGAGGCTGAGTTCTTCATCTTCGACGGCATTCGCTTCGACCAGAATTCGCACAGCGGGTACTATTACATCGAGTCGACCGAGGGCATCTGGAACTCCGGCCGCGAGGAGAACCCGAACCTCGGGTACAAACCGCGCCACAAGGAAGGCTATTTCCCGGTTCCGCCGACCGACAGCCAGGTAAACCTGAGGACCGAGATGGTGATGGAGATGCTGAAATGCGGCATCTATGTCGAACGCGAGCATCATGAGGTCGCGACGGCAGGACAGGCAGAGATCGACATGCGGTTCGATTCGCTCGTGAAGATGGCGGACAAGAACATGCTCTTCAAGTACATCATCAAGAACGTCGCACGCAGGCACGGGAAGACCGTCACCTTTATGCCCAAGCCGCTCTTCGGCGAC
>DKBO01000220.1:0-5581 GCA_002448975.1 Nitrospiraceae bacterium UBA6898 | reverse complement strand
GACCATGAGTTCCTGCTCAAGGGCAACGTCTTCACCGAAGACGCCATCGAGACATGGATCAGATACAAGAGGAAAAATGAGGTTGATGCTTTGCGGCTGAGACCCCATCCTTATGAGTTCTTCCTCTATTACGATATCTAAGCCGAAATCGCAATATTGCCAAAAAAAGGGAAGGCTGTATCGCCTTCCCTTTTTCATTAAACCGCTGTCTTCTGTTTGCGTTCATCCGAACATGTCTCCGGGGTTTTTTCAATGGCTGAGAAACATCCTGCGGTCCTGCTCAGATGACCTTAAAGAGAAACTTAATTTCTTTTCTTTTCGGGCAGATAGCCGTTCACACTTCTAAAGTTTTCCTTGACGATGCCCTTTTGAGCCTCTATAATCACGAAAAAGGCGCATGCGACATGAAAAATAATGTTGTGTGGGGACGGTCTCATCGTTCCCGCCGCAGTGGGCCGCATAAAGATATAAATGAATAGAAAACAACGTACAGACGATACCCTGCGCGAAGCCTCCGAACATTTGTATTATGAAGTATGGATGCTCACTTCTCTTGCGAACGGCATCGGTTCTGAAATTGCGGGGCAAGGCCCTATCGCAAATGCATTATTAGAGTCATTCGTAATCCATGTGCGTGGGATAATGGATTTTTTATATAGCGACAATCCAAAACCAGACGACGTAATTGCAGAAGATTATTTTGAATCATCTGATAAATGGCCACTCATACGTCCCAAACTAACTGCACTATTGAAAACAGCAAAGAAGAGGGCAGGAAAAGAAGTGGCTCATCTGACTTATGCTCGTCTGGAAGTCACTCTTGAGACCAAACCATGGCCTTTTATTCAAATAGCTACCGAAATATCCCGCGTCATGAGCATTTTTTTGGAAAAAGTACCGAAATCAAAGTTAGGCAAACAATGGGAAATGAGCAGCAAGGCCCAAAAAAATCGAGGCGACCGTGCATAAGCTTGTGGCTTTTTTCAAAGTCGGTCGGCCCGGCGCCTCATTTAAGTCGTTAGGCAAAACAACAATCTGAGCAATAGGAGGTAGTCACGATGATCCCGGAAAAACTATTGGAGATTATGAAGCAGGATGGGGTTGTGGCCATTGCGACCTTGGGAAAGGATGGGCCTCATATGGTCAANNCCGGCTTCCTGATCAAGGGAAAGGCGACCTTTATAACATCCGGACCTGATTTTGACTTCATGAAGGCAAAGTTCAGTTGGCTGCGAGCCACCTTGGCTGTTACCATCGACTCTGCTACTCAAACATGGTGAAGGTGATGGTCATTCAGTATGTTGAAGCTTGGTGGCTTTGGCCGGCATGCAACAACCGACGATTATTGCTAAACTGCCTAACACCTATAAGGCCCAAGGAGCTGGTCGGCAGTCCGGATGCATGACTTCGTCCGCAGCCTCCCGCCAGGGCTCAGAGCCGCCGCGGTAAAGCATTTTAAATTTCTTGTATCTCATGTTCCCGAAGAGCAGCTGAAGGCGGAGTTTTCTTTCTGCCTGCTCCTTCTGATCAGATAACCCTCCTGCTGATCAGCGGTTCCAGGGTGGCGGCTACGGCTCCTTTTTCGAAGATCGTTACCGTGCCGGTACTTTCCGATACGAGAACAGCCACTGCTGCAGTCCTGCGGGTAATGCCCGCAGCCGACCGGTGACGTGATCCCAGGCCCCGCAGCTTCTTTGCGCTCACACGTTCGGCATCAAGGTGCCTGCCGGCGGCCTCCACGGTCCCGTCTGCGGCAATAATGATAGCGCCGTCAAGCTGGCACAGTTCCTTGATGCTCTCGACGACCTCGGGACGGGTGATGTTGCGCTCCCGTTTGGGATAGCCCTTGAAAGGGTTGAAGACAAGCTGATGGGATGTTTCAAGGACATTTTTCTCATCGCCGATCACAAATGCCGTACCGATGGATTTTCCCTCCCTCCCGAGCGCGCCGATATCAAGGGCAATATCGATAGTGGCCATGATGACCGGAAAGGCCGGGTTCTTGATGAGGGAATGGGCATCAAAGGGAAAGTCCTCGCTCCAGGAATGCGTAAGGTCGTGGATCGTTATCGTGTCCAGATGACGTTTCCCCGACGGGCCGAGAACACAGACAACCTTGCAGTCAATGCTGATGACGTTCTGCAGGACGCCGTGGAGGAAGGCATATTTGATCCGCGAGAAGCGCGTTTGGTTCCCCGACCAGTTGCGAATCACGGGGACCCGGGCCTGTTTCACTTCAGCGGCGCTGATATCGAGATGCCTCGGGATCACCAGCACGATGGGGTCGTGATGCAGTTGCCGTGTTTTCAGGAACCACAGAACATGGGACCGGGAGCTGAGAAAGAGGAACAGCTTCTGGCTTGCCGTTGCGTCAGCAAGCTGCAGTGCATTTTCGATGATTGTAAGGCTCTGGTCCTGCATGAGTTTCCTGCAGGTATACTACCATAAAGGCCGGGGGACGCAAGCAGATGCACTACATGCCAAAAGGGCCATCGGCCTGCTGGGCGCGCGGAATATCTGATGACGGAACGGAAGCGCTTTTTACCAGACAGTGAAAAAAGAAGAGTTCCCCCGGTTCGAGCTTCCGGCAACACTTCTTGCAAAGCTGAAGAACTGATATCAGCCAAAAGCCGGCAGGTTCATTTTTCCAGCGGCCGTAGGGTATGATAACTTCATGGATTTTGAGAAGATCATACGGGCCTTCCGGAAAAAAAAGATCCTGGTAATCGGCGATGTCATCCTTGACCACTACATCTGGGGAAAGGTAAACAGGATCTCGCCTGAAGCGCCGGTTCCCGTTGTGGAGGTTACGCGGGAGAGTTTTCTTCTTGGCGGCGCTGCAAACGTTGCCCATAATATCGTCTCCCTCGGTGCGCATGCTTCGGTGATCGGCATCATTGGCGAAGATATTGCCGGTGAGGCAGTGAAGGGCATCCTCGGGCAAAAAGGTGTCGACTGCAGCGGCCTGTTCACCGAGAATCGGCCGACCACGGTCAAGACGCGGGTCATTGCGCATAACCAGCAGGTTGTGCGGTTCGACCGCGAGGACAGCAAGTATGTTGACGGAAGGATACTGAAGGGCATCCTTTCCCATATCCGGTCGGTTCTCAAAGGATATGATGCGGTGATCATCTCCGACTACCGGAAGGGAATGGTGACCGGAGGGCTTGTCAAGGGTATCCTGCAGAAGGCGCGACCTGAACATGTTTTTGTGGCCCTTGACCCGAAGGTGGGACACTTTGATTTTTATAAAGGGGTCTCCCTCATCACGCCGAACCTTACCGAGGCGTCTCTGGGGTCAGGCATAGAGATACGGGATGATGCCTCGCTGGAAAAAGCAGGGCGTGCGCTCATGAAGAAGCTTTCCCTTGCGGCAGTGCTCATCACCCGGGGGGAGCAGGGCATGAGCCTTTTCGAGAAGCACCGGATCACCCATATCCCTACGGTCGCACGCAAAGTCTATGATGTCACCGGAGCAGGAGATACGGTCATCTCAGCCTTAACCCTTGCGTATGCATCCGGCGCAAGCCTGGAAAATGCTGCGGTAATAGCCAACCATGCCGCCGGTATTGTTGTGGCAGAGGTGGGCACTGCCGTAGCAACGCCTGAACAGTTGAATGAATCATTTACCTGACACGTCGCGCGTGAGAAGCAAGGCCTGCGGTGCGAACAGCGTAACACAGAACGAGCATGAGCAGCTTTCTCCTGAAGACTCAGGCCTGACGATATACGGAGAGATATGACAAAGGCAATTGCACTCTACTCAGGCGGACTTGACAGCACACTGGCGATCCTTGCGGTCATGAAGCAGGGGATCGAAGTGAAGGCGGTCACATTCCTGAACCATTTCGGTTGTGACATTTCGGACAAGTCGTCCTGCTCGAAAGACCCCTTTTCCGCTGCGGCGAAGTTCGGCTTCGAGGTGAAGCTCAGCCACCTTTCCGAGAAGTTCATCACTATCGTTAAAAGCCCCAAGTTCGGCCATGGCAAGAACATGAACCCCTGTATGGACTGCCGGATCCTCATGATCAGGGAGGCGAGGGAGTTTATGGAGATGACCGGTGCCGACTTTATTGTCACCGGAGAGGTTATCGGCCAGAGGCCGATGAGCCAGCGCAGGGATGCCCTTGATATTATTGACCGGGAGACGGGGTTGCGGGGATATGTCCTCAGGCCGTTGAGTGCAAAACTGCTGAAGCCGACGATCCCGGAAATGAAGGGGCTGGTGAACCGGGATCTGCTCTACGGGTTCGGCGGCCGTACGCGGAAGCCGCAGATGGCACTTGCCGCGGAGTTCGGCCTAATTGATTATCCTGCGCCGGCCAGCGGATGCCTTCTGACCGAGCCGAACTATTCCTACCGTCTGAGGGAACTGCTCTCATGTGAAAGAGACCCTTCTCTGGAAGACCTGAATCTGCTGCGTCTGGGCAGGCATTTCCGGCTTACTGAGAGCTGTAAAGTCATTGTCGGAAGAGATGAACGGGAAAACAATGCGATAGAGGCTTCCCTTGGAACCCGGGGGTTCTTCCTGCGTGTAGAGGGCCATGCGGGTCCGCTCACGGTGATACGGGGTGACGTTGATGACCGGGCGATCGGGACTGCGGCAGCTTTGTGTGCACGATATTCGGATGCAAAACTTCTCTCTGAAGTAACCGTAAGGGTCTGGAACGGTGATCAGGTTTCAATGCGGACGGTCACACCTGCTGACAAGACCCTTATCGAAAAGCACAAGATTGAACGGAAAGATGCGGGAAGGGTACTGCTGAAGGTGTAACGTTCGGGCCTCAGAGCCTTACCGGTACACCCCGCTCTTTCAGGAATTCCTTTGCTTCCCGCACCGTATACTCCCTGAAGTGAAAGATCGAAGCAGCGAGTGCTGCATCCGCCTTGCCGGCAACCAGCCCGTCATAGAGATGCTCAAGGGTCCCGGCACCACCGGATGCGATGACCGGTATCGATACGGTTTCGGAGATCGTGCGGGTGAGCTCAATATCATAGCCGTCTTTTGTGCCGTCCTTGTCCATGGAGGTGAGCATGATCTCACCGGCGCCAAGTTCCTCCATCTTCTTCGCCCATGACACTGCATTGATCAACTTCATCTGACGGCCGCCGTGTGTTGAAATGGCCCAGGTGAGCCCATCGGCAGGCAGTTTGAGGACGACATCACTGAGCGATGTGTCACCGAACCAGGCTTCCCCGGTGGCGCTCGCCATGTTGTCCGCAACCCTCTTTGCGTCGACAGCAACGACAATGCACTGGCTTCCGAACTTCTCTGCTGCCCGGCTGATGAAGAACGGGTCCTTAACTGCGGTGGTGTTGATCGAGACCTTGTCGCATCCGGCGAGCAGGAGGTTGCGGATATCGTCGAGGACCTTGATGCCTCCGCCCACGGTGAGGGGCATGAACACCTGCTCTGCCGTGCGGCGCACCACGTCGAAGATGATGCCGCGTTCCTCGTGGGACGCGGTGATGTCCAGGAACGTACGTTCGTCGGCCCCCTGATCGTCGTAGATTTTGGCGATCTCCACGGGATCGCCCGCGTCGCGCAGGTTAACGAAGCTCACGCCTTTTACCACCCTGC
>DKBO01000046.1 GCA_002448975.1 Nitrospiraceae bacterium UBA6898 | reverse complement strand
CCTATGCAACAGGAAGAATCTATTTCCATACGGCAAAAGAGGGCGAGAAGATGGAGGATATCAGGAGGGACAGCAGGGTATGCTTCGAGGCAGACCTGCCGATAGCATTCGTCAGGGGGAGTGAACGTCCCTGCAGGGCGGAATATCTTTACCGGAGCGTAATCATCAAGGGGAGGGCGCATATTGTTGAAGAGAGAGATGAGCAGGTTTTCGGCCTCACTTGCCTCATGCAGAAGTACCAGCCGGAAGGCGGCTATGGTGACTTCCCGGAGGAGAAACTGAAGATCACGGGTGTGGTCAGGATAGACATCGAAGAGATGACCGGCAAAGAGGACCTGGGAAAGGACGATATCCGGGAAGAAGCTCTGAAGGCACTGGCAGGCAAGTCAGCGTTGCCGGTCGTCATAGGGTGATTGTAGGACCGATAACAGCATCTGCGTCATAAAAAAGGAGGCATGGCCATGGAACTGTTCGAGGCGATTCAGACAAGAAGAAGCGTACGGAAATTTCAGGAGAGGCCGGTCGAGGACGATAAGCTTCTGCAGCTGCTCGAGGCTGTTCGCATGGCACCGTCATGGGCCAACATGCAGTGCTGGAGCTTCATCGTAGTGAAGGAAAAATCAAAAAAAGAGACGATCAGCGAGCTGTCCTATGTTGAGTCGTTCTTCGCGCCAAGGGGCTATAAGGTCAATCCTGCAAAAAAGGCCCTTGCCGAAGCACCGCTCGTGATCGTGGCCTGTGCTGACCCGGAAAAATCGGGCGTATTGTGGGATCAGCCCTACTATATGACCGACCTTGGCATCGCCAGCCAGAACCTCTGGCTCGCAGCTCGCGGCCTCGGCCTCGGCACGGTCTTTGTGGGCGTGTTCGAAGAACGGAAGCTGCGGGAGCTTCTCGGCATACCGCAGAACATTCGGGTTGTGGGGCTCTTCCCGATCGGCTACCCCCTAGAGGAAAAGGCAGGAGGGCCGCCTCGGAAACCGCTCAGCGAGATCGTCTTTCACGAAACCTGGGGCGGGTGAGCATCGCGCTGCGTGAACCTCATCCTGCTTTTTGTGCACGACTATATTGCGGCAGACACGGTCCGCATCCATGACAGAAGATTGCAGCATGTTGCCCATGTCCTCCGTTCAGCCGTGGGCGACGAACTGATCGTCGGACTGCTGAACGGTCCAATCGGACGCGGAACAATAACCCGCCTTACGGCTGATGACCTTGAGATGACAGTAGTCCTTGAGCGGCATGCCCCGGCCCCGCTTCCGCTGACTCTTATCCTGGCACTGCCCCGTCCTAAAATGCTGCGCCGCGTACTTTTTTCTGCTGCGTCCATGGGGGTAAAGAAACTTTATCTCATAAACGCTGCCCGCGTGGAAAAGAGCTTCTGGAAAAGCCCGCTGCTCCGCGTGGAACGTCTTCAGGAACAGCTCGTGCTCGGGATGGAGCAGGCAGGAGATACGCGCATGCCGGAGATCTTTCTCAGGCCGCTGTTCAAACCCTTTGTCGAAGACGAACTGCCGGGCATCTCGAAGGGCACGCTCGCCCTGGTGGCACACCCAGCGGCAGAGCAGCCCTGCCCGAGGGAGGTGAACCGCCAGATCACACTTGCCATAGGGCCGGAAGGAGGTTTTATCCCCTACGAGATTGCCAAGCTCGCTTCCACGGGCTTCATTGCCGTTAGCATAGGCAGTAGGCCGCTGAGGGTCGAAACGGTTGTGCCGGTACTCCTTTCAAGGTTATGCTAAAGTATGAGCTGCCGGATAGACCTGCATGTACATTCCGCAAACAGCGGTGATAACCCGACGGACCCCGAAGATGTGATCATAGCTGCAATCGAACGGGGGATTGACGGCATAGCCTTTACGGAACATTATTTCTACGGGGCATCCGAAGGAGTGGAGATCCTGAGGGAAAAATACGGCAATGAGATCATGATCTTCCGGGGTGTCGAATTCTCCGCAGCTGAAGGCCATTGCCTGGTTTTCGGCACGGACACGGACCGACTTTCGATCAAATATGCTCCTGTTGCCGACCTGGTCAGGATCGTGAACGAACAAGGCGGGGTAACGATACCCTCGCATCCCTATCGCGGCGTGAACAGCCTCGGGGACAGGGTTAAGGGTCTCGCAGGGCTGTGTGCTGTTGAAGGTTACAATGGCTGCAACATGCACTCCTTCAACAAACGTGCAGTGGAGACAGCACAGGCACTGAGCCTCCCTTTTACCGGAGGCTCAGATGCGCATGCTGCCGGGGAAATCGGTTCCTGCTATACGGAATTCCTGGACAGGGTCACCTATGAGAACTTCATAGAGCTCCTGAAAAAAGGCAGATATAGCGGCATCGACACCCGCAAGATAAGCAGGATCTGGCCGTTCTGACTCCTCTGCTACCCCTGCGCTGAGGCCGCCAGTGCGGCATCTGCTCCTTCGCATTCCTCCCCCGGGCGCCTCTTCTGATCCAGATAGAGTCCGAGGCAACCGTTCTCATCGTAATCAAACATTATGGACTCCCTTACCAGGATCGATATGGTATAGGCCAAGTCTTCGAGCTTCTCGTGCAGCGCATTCCGGTCAAGACTGTCGAGGTCATAGAGCTCCAGGATATCGATGATCTCGTTGACATCGCCGGTGCAGTAGGATTCCAGGATCTTTCTCCCTTCCACATCTGCACCGCTGTTCGGCTTCTGCTTTGCGTTGGTGATCTGGAACTTTACCCGCTGCAGGCATACATTGTATATTTTCGCTTCATCCATTTCAGTTCTCCTGTCAGTTGATATTCGGATGGTATGATGCAACGGCCATGCCAGAATATAAATCCTTTTCTATCAATGGGATTGCCGAAACCCCTACACCTGCCATTGATTATATTATTATCATATTGTATATTTTATATACATCATGACAAGGACGATCTATATACGAACGGAAGACCCGACGCTCGGCAACGAGCTTGCCGGTCTGCTTCCGAAGCAGGTAACACTGAGTGATTCCGATCCCAAAAAGCAAGGATCATTCATCTTTTTCGATATCGATTCGCTCCGGCCCGGCTTGATCAGGGACCTGAGCGAACGTCATCTCGTAATCGCGGTCACCCGGCAGAAACGCACCGGCCCGGTCATGGAGGCNNGCAGCGTCCTTCAGGAACTGCAGGAGTTCAGCGAGGAGATCAGGGACAACATCCCGATCTCGCCATTGCCCCCGACGCCGACCTGTGCGATCGTCGGCCACTCGCCCATCATCATGGACGTCTGTAAGAAACTGGCACGCCTCTCGCAGGTGGACGCTCCGGTGCTGATCACCGGTGAGACCGGCACGGGCAAGGAACTCATTGCCGAGTCCATAGCACAGCTGTCGTCGCGCTTCGGCAAACCCTTTGTCGTGGTCAACTGTGCCGCCGTGCCCGAGACACTTCTGGAGTCTGAGCTGTTCGGGTTTGAAAAGGGATCGTTTACCGGCGCAGTGGCTGCAAAAGAAGGCATGCTCAGGATAGCTGATGAGGGGTCTGTTTTCTTTGATGAGATCGGCGAACTCCCGTTGCCGCTCCAGGCAAAGCTTCTCCGCTTTCTCCAGACACAGGCATTCTATCCGCTGGGAAGCACGCGGGAGATTCAGGTCAATGTGCGTGTTCTCTCGGCAACGAACCGGGACCTTGCGTTGATGGTCAAACAGGGCGCCTTCCGGGAAGACCTCTACCACCGGCTCAGCGTAACGACGATCCATATCCCGCCGCTGCGGGAACGCAGGAAGGACATCCTGCCGCTCGTTCAGTTCTTCCTGAACCGATACAAGCATACCTCCCCGCGGCAGATACATGGGTTTACGCAGCAGTTCCTGATGCGGCTCGTCTCTCATGTCTGGCCCGGAAATATCCGCGAACTGGAAAACACGATCCGCTCTGCACTCGCCCTCACCAAGACACCGTATCTGACATCGCATGAGCTCAGGGAACTCGGCAGTCATGCTGTTTCTGCAGAGCGTGCTGATACAGCTGATTCTCTCGCTCCTTCGGTCATCTCCTATGTGAAGCATGCGCTCGAAATACGAGAGCGGAACATTTATGACAGAGTCCATCAGGAAGTTGATAAAGCCCTTTTCTCCTCTGTGCTGGCGCATGCCAGGGAAAATCAGTCAGAAGCGGCGCGGCTGCTCGGTATCAGCAGGCTGACGCTCCGAAAAAAGCTGATCCATGGATGACATAAAGCAGAATATCATCGAAACGGTCAATTATCTGGCCCGTGAGCTCGGGCAGCGCTGCTATAAAGATCTCGACAAGCTCGCTCTGGCTGCCGCCTTTATTGAACACCGCCTGAGGTCCTCCGGATGTGCGACAGGACGGCAGGGTTTCACCTACCGGGGCAATGCCTACTGCAACATCCTGACCGAGGTGAAGGGGACGGATCCGTCCCGGGAGGACATCCTCATCATCGGAGCACATTACGACAGTGCAGAGGGAACTCCGGGGGCAGATGACAACGCAAGCGGCGTTGCAGGCCTCCTTGAGCTTGCCCGGCTGACCCGCAGGACACCGCTGCTGCGGACGGTCCGGTTTGCTGCCTTCTGCCTTGAAGAGCCGCCTGCCTATATGACTAAACATATGGGCAGCTATATCCATGCAAAGAGCCTGCACGATCAGGGTGTAAAGGTGCAAGGCATGATCTCGCTCGAGATGCTCGGCTACTACTGTGACGAAAAAGGTTGCCAGTACTATCCGTCGTCGCTCTTCAAACTCGCCTATCCGAACCAGGGGCATTTCATCGCCTTTGTCGGCAATTTCTCTTCACGCCATTTCTCCAGCAGGGTGAAGGCCGCGTATTCAACGATCTCCACGATCCCTGTCGAGTCCCTGAACGGCTTTTCGATCATCCCCGGCGTTGATTTCTCGGACCACCGGAACTACTGGAAGTTCGGATATCCCGCGTTCATGATCACCGACACGGCATTTTACCGGAACCCCAATTACCATGATTCCGGTGACACCCCCGAGACCCTTGATTATGACCGGCTCGATGAACTTATCAAAGGTGTCTATCGGGCCCTCGTCACTATCTGAGAAGAGCGGCAACACCAGAGGGAGCCATTTCATACGTTACATTAATTGTGTCGATACCAGACCGTGATAGCCTTGTTTATCAGGAATATTTCACATTCTAAGTTTATCTCCAAGAAATCCATTGCAAATCTCCTCAAAATGTCCTATAAGAATTACAGATGAATTCGCAAAGGGGGTGAGAACGAGATTAACCGCCTCTGTACAGTCTGCACGCATCAAAGGGCGGCCTGCCGCTTCTGACAGGCTCATAATAATGGATGGCTTTGTATGTCCGGGAGGTATGCAGCATGGAGGAAAAAAAACTAGGGATTAGCGAGGACTGGTTGTCCTTATGGCTGGGGAGTTTCATCTTTATCCTCTCGCTTTTCGTGTTTGCAGGAGGGGACATCCTTGGCTGGGGCATCTCGACCAAGGAGTGGAAAGACGTTTCGAAAGCAATGTCGCCGGTTTCCAAGAGTTATGTGGGCGTAAAGGGCGAGATTACGAAGATCGACGGCAAGAAACTGACCCTCAAGAAGGCGGACGGCAAGGAAGAAGAGATCACGGTCACGGAAGACATAACAACAGTTAAGGTAGGCGACACCTACGAGAAGAAGGGGGTCTCGGGGTTCATGTCCCTTGTGATGACCTACCTCTTCATGCTGCTCGTCATGACCGTGGGGGCCGCTGCCATGCGGGCCAATATCGGCAGATTCGTCATAGGCTTTACAATCGTCTTCTGGATCAGCTACGGCTGCTGGCTGGTTGGCCATTACGCCTATATCGCAGCCACGAATGCGGCTAAGTCAGGGGTGCCATGGTCCCTGAAACTGACCGGCGAGGCAGGGTTCATCGTCGCGCTTCTGGCGGGACTTGCAGTAGGGAACTTCTTCCCCAAGTTTGCCGAATCCCTGAAGGAGGCGATCAGGCCTGAACTCTACATCAAGACCGCAATCGTACTGATGGGAGGTCTACTCGGGGTTAAGGCGGCTGAATCCCTTGGTCTTGCTACAGCGGTAATGTTCCGGGGTCTCTGTGCCATTGTGGAGGCCTATCTCATCTACTGGGCGCTCGTCTACTTCATCGCAAGAAAATACTTCAAGTTCAGCAGGGAATGGGCGGCCCCCCTCGCCTCGGGCATATCCATCTGCGGAGTTTCGGCTGCCATCGCTACGGGCGGTGCCATCAGGGCAAGGCCGATCGTCCCGATCATGGTCTCCTCCCTGGTCGTCATCTTCGCGGTCATCGAACTGATCGTCCTGCCGTTCATGGCCCAGACAGCACTCTGGAAAGAGCCGCTCGTAGCAGGTGCATGGATGGGGCTGGCCGTTAAGACTGACGGCGCTGCAGTGGCAAGCGGCGCGGTCACTGACGCGCTGGTACGGGCAAAGGCCATGGCCATGGAAGGCATCAATTACAAGGATGGCTGGATCACGATGACCGCAACTACGGTGAAGCTCTTCATCGATATCTTCATCGGCGTCTGGGCCTTCATCCTGGCCTACATCTGGTGCGCGAAGATAGAGTGCAAGCCCGGCCAGAAGGTCGGCGCAGGAGAGATCTGGAACAGGTTCCCGAAGTTCGTGCTTGGCTATGCGATCACCTTCTTCCTGCTCCTGGTGATCTGCCTGCCGGCAAGCAAGGCTGTCCAGCCGGTCGAAAAGGAAATTGGCATACTGAAGGATGAGATAACCATGGCCGAAAAACAGCTGCCGTCGGCCACGGACCCGGCTGCCCTTGCGGCCTTGAACGAAAAGATTGCAGCAAGCAAGGAAAAGGTCAAGGGCCTGTCTGACCAGATCAAGATGCCGAAGAAGACCATTGCGGATGCCAAGACAGCCACCAGTGCGAGCAACTCCTTCCGGGTAATGTTCTTCGTGCTCACTTTTTTCACGATCGGAGTGGTCTCGAACTTTAAGAAGCTCTGGGAAGAAGGGATTGGCAAACTCGCAGCCGTCTATGTACTCTGTCTCTTCGGGTTCATCATTTGGATCGGCCTGGTTATCTCATGGATATTCTTCCATGGAGTGAAGCCGCCGATTGTCACCGGATAATGACGACATAACGAAACAAGGAGGAATATATGGCAGAAGAACCCAAATTGGCTGAAGAACTGAAAAAAATGGAGTACGAACCGCTTCTTCCCGTCGAGAAGAAGCTCATCAGCTACAGTCTTATATTAGGTACGGTGCTGCTGGGGTTCCTGGTCTGGATAAGCTATACATTTTTCCCGGCAGGTCACTGATTCTCTGGACCATTCGGGCGCGGTAAGATCGACATCTTCCCGCGCCCGCTTCATCGAACTGGGCTATGTATACTGACGAATACACCATATCGCTGTCGCGGGAGCTTTCGGTCTGTGGCAGTCAGGTCCGGAAAGTGAAGCGAGCCCTTGCTGGTCTTGAACGCCGGTATGGATACACCACGAAAGATTTTTCCGCAAGGCTTCGCAGCGGTCAGATGACCACAGACACGGATGATTTTCGCAAGTGGTCCGGGCTCGTCGTCTCGCTGCGTGCCTGGACAGAGAAGGAAGAGGAATATACAGCCCTTCTGCTGAAGATGAAGGGCTGACAGCCAACTCGAAGTGACGCGCAGAGCTTGGCACGGCGAGCCCTCATCGGGAAATACGTTCTACGAAACCTGCTAAAATAGTGTCAACGATAACCGACAATCAAGAGAAACAGTTTACGATTGCATATTACCGAACTTATGTGTTCGGGGTGGAGGTCGCAGGCGTACGTTCTATCTTGGCAGGCATATCTGCGGCCGGACTAGACGATATCTTTCCCATCTTAGCAGCCTATCCCTGCGCAAGTATCTCTTTCAGCTTGTCAGCATACTTTCTGCTTGCATCATCTCCGGTGGCAATCTCGATATCTTCTGGCCTGCCCACGCCGAGGCCGAGTTCAACAGCGCGGGCTATCTGCTCCTGTTCGAAGATCTTTCTCCCCATGATCGCGTCATTGCTGCCAAGGTCCTTGAGGATCGCGCAACCTACAGCATCGATCGCGATCCTGTCTGTTCCAGCGACGATCACGTCCGCCCTCTTCCGTTTGCCCTCCATGGGTCCGCCGTCGACAAATGCCTCGATGGCGTCGAGCAGGATCAACGACGGAGAATAGACCTGGTTAATCTCCGCAATCATCTTGCGCATGGACCGGAAAGACGAATGAAGCTCTGTCATGTTCCGCTTGTGGACCATACCAACCGACAGTTTCAAAGACATGGTAAAAACGCCGCCGTAGCCGTGCGTCTTGAGGCAGCAGGTCGTGACGACGCATTCTGCATCCAGGACGGGCTTCGCGACATCAAAGCCATCGTTCCAGTGGCTCTTCTCCGGCCTGATCCGTATCCACTGATCCGCAGGAAGATCCTCAAAGTTGACGAGCCTGGCGGTATGTTCCCTGCATATCTCAGAGATGCCTTTTTCCTTCATCACCTTCGCGGTGGCCGAAGGTCCGCTCCGCTCGCCGACCGTTATCGTCTTTGCTCCCATCTCCTTCAACTGTCTGATGAGATTGACCAGCGTGTCGTTGTGCGTGGAACCGGGATACGCGTCAGCGGTATTGAAGTTCGGCTTGAGAAGGACCTGCCTTCCTTTCACCGGATTGATCCCGAGAAGATCCATGGCTTTCCTGACGCCGACGTTCCTGTCTGAGGTCCTTATAAGAGCGGTCTTCGACGTGAATACCCTATCCACTGCGGATGTCCTTTCTCCGGAGTATGCCGCGGTCTCACTCCTGCCGGAAAGCATGGACAGCAATAACCCCGACGTGCCGATCATGAATTCCCTTCTGTTCATGATCCGTTCCCCATAGGGAGATCATATCACGGATGCACCCGCATGGGTATTCACGTATAATAAAACATCATGCAGGAGAACCCCTCGGCAAAAACTGCGCTCAGCCTGTCACAACTGAACCGTCTTATCAAGGCCGCGATTACCGACACCCTACCCGACCTGTACTGGGTGGTTGCCGAGATCGCAGAGATCAAGCTGAACCAGAGGGGCCACTGCTACCTGGAACTGGTCGAAAAAGAGGGCGACACCACGATAGCGCAGATCAAAGCTGCCATATGGGCCTATGAGTATCGCTCCATCAGCAGCAAATTTCAGAAGGCAACGAACGAACCCCTCTCCCGCGGCATGAAGGTCCTCTTCCTTACTGCCGTCACGTTTCACGAGGTCTACGGGCTGAGCCTGAATATAAAAAATATTGACCCTACCTATACGATAGGCGAAATGGCCCGGAAGAAAAAAGAAGTGATCGAACGCCTGAGGAAAGAAGGCATTATCGAGCAAAACCGGTCCCGGGAACTTCCCCTTGTGCCGCAGAGGATCGCGGTCATCTCATCCCCCACTGCCGCGGGATACGGTGATTTTTTCAATCACCTTGACGGCAATCCGCACGGTTACCGCTTTGTCCATGTCCTGTTCCCTGCACGCATGCAGGGAAATGAGGCGGAAGCGTCAATCATCAGGGCATTGGCCCAGATCAAGAAAAAGCGGGCCAGCTTCGACCTTGCGGTCATCATCCGCGGCGGGGGTTCAACGATCGATCTCAGCTGTTTCGACAGCTATACTCTTTCGGCAGCGGTCGCATGCTTTCCCCTGCCGGTAATCAGCGGCATCGGTCACGAAAAAGATGATACGGTCGTCGATATCGTAGCGCACACCAGAATGAAGACGCCTACGGCTGTCGCGGAGTTTATCATATCCGGGGTACGAGCATTTGAAGAGACCGTCCTTGGACTTGAAACCAGGATCGCGAACCACGTGGAGGAGTTCCTGAAAGATGAGAAACACCGGCTGGTTTCGCTCGCGCAGCGCCTCTCCCTGGTTCCATTCAGGCTGCGAAGCGTGCATATGAGCAGACTCCTTTCGCTTCAGAAAGATATCCAGGGGCATGTGCGCCAGATCTTTTCTGCCGGGAAAAATCGTCTTGACAACATGCAGCAGGCCGTGCGGCACCTTGACCCTGAGCAGGTGCTCAGGAGGGGGTACAGTATCACGCGGCATGCGGGAAAGGTCGTAAAAGACGCATCTTCGCTGAGAAACGGCATGATGATTGAATCAACATTGCATAAAGGGATTGTTGCGAGCATGGTGCGGTCAGGAAAGGAGGCTAAAGACCATGGCAAAAAGCAGGGAACTGACTTACTCCCAGGCCTTGAATGAGCTTGAAAAGATCGTAGCTGAAATAGAATCTGAAGAAGTGGATGTAGATGCCCTTGCTGAAAAGATAAAGAGGGCGTCGTTCCTCATCATGTTCTGTAAGGAAAAGCTCAGGACCGCAGAGGACGAGGTGAAAAAAGTGCTGACCGTGATGGAGGAAAAAGAGGAGGGCCCAGAGTCTGCCGAGGAAGATGATGGGTTTTAAGGCATACCAGACGTGATGCGACTGCGCAGACCGTGATTTGCCGTTACTTGATCAGACTGACATGTTACCCTGACCCCGTCTTGTAGACACCAGCGTAACGTTTTCACATGAGTCCTCGGTGCTATCAAGCAATTCTTGCCACTATGTTTTAACCTGTATCTTGCATTGAGCGACTGCCTGCTCCACCGACAAATCCGCAACAATGATTGAGGACAAAAGGTGTTATCTGCAGAGGAAAGGCGCAAAGCAGCATAACCATAATGAGTAATGATAGTTCTTATATGTAATAAAGATAAATCCCAAGACTGTATGTAGTGGAGCGATTTGGGTTCAGCCATTAAACGGCACGTTTTCAAGCAAACCACCGGCCTTAGGAAGTAGAGACAAATCATGGAAATATTATGTTGCAATGAAGGTTGTTTTTTGCGATGATTGAATTATGCTCTGCCCGTGAGGGCGGCCTGCCGTTTCGACAAACCATATTCTTATTGAACGAGGAGGTATTACGCGATGAAGACGCAAAGAGTAGTGTTGAAGACATTGGGGTTAATGGTCTGCTTCACGCTCGTCTTTGGCCTGCTGGCAACTGTTTCATATGCCAAGACAAAGGGAGAGATCAATGCAAGTGCAAAAGCAGCGATGAGCAGGTTCAAAAAGGATGTAAAAGGCGCAAATGAGTATCACAAAGTGGCAAAGGGTGTGCTCGTCATGCCCAGCGTTACCAAGGCCGGATTCATAATCGGCGGCCAATATGGCCAGGGCGCATTACAGGTCGGTGGCAAGACGGTCGACTATTACAGCCTGGCTGCGGGATCGGTGGGATTCCAGATCGGCGCTGAAGCATATGACTTGATCATCATTTTTACCACCGATGAGGCACTGAAAAAGTTCCGGGCTAGTGACGGGTGGGAAGCAGGGGCCGACGCCGAGGTCACCCTGATTGATGCCGGCCTTAACGCGCCGGTCAGCACCATCGTGAGTCAGCATCCCATCCTTGGTTTCGTTATTGACCAGAAAGGCCTGATGGCTGGTGTTTCCATCAAAGGCGCTAAGTTCACCAAGATAAAACCGGATTAATGCACAAACTGTCTCGGGTGGGGAGATTATCCTCGCCCGGGACGCCTCATCAGTCGTGATTCCTCTTGGAAGCGGAACCGCAACAAGTAGACCTCATAGGTCTGGAGTTTCATGAAGCATTTAATCAGAACTGGCGTGCCGAAGGATATTACTCTCTAGACTTTTCCTGACCGGCTCCTGATTATCGCAGACAATTTTCGTGAAAAAGCGTTGACGATCAAATACAGCACTATGGCATTAAAGAAGATCCCGAGCAACAAGAATGCGTAAATGAACACGATTGAATTAATGCCGACATTATCAATAATCTTTCCTAACACCATGCTCCAGGGCAAGGCAAATAGCGCAACATATACAACCCCTGTCCCTAGGTTGTTCTTATGGCAGGGAGATGAAGGCGTCGCATATTTTTTTACAATAACCTTGCTATCTAATTCAGCCTTAAATCAACCCTGCTGTCCTTCACGTTCTCCTTTTCCTTCGGCTGAATCGCTTTTGGCTCGATCAGGAAGATCCTCTCCGGTTCCACCTGTTTTGACTTCAGGATATGATCCTGTACCGCGAGGGCCCGTTGTGATGCTAGATGCCTGAGATCATCTTCCTTTACCTCTATATGCGTAAGCATGAGCTTTTCCATCTCCGGCACGGGCAGGTCCTTGGCCATGCCGATGATATTCCTCGGCTTGGGAAATTTCTCCGCCTTGTATGCTGCCTTGAGATATTTCGGGTATTCAGCAGGTTCTACCTTGGTCTCATCCATGGAGACCGTCTTGTCGCCCTTTTTGGCAAGATCCTTCAGCTTCTGGGCCTTGACCTTCCTGTCAAAAAGATACTGCCTCAGCCCTTCCCTGTCCTTTTCCAGATCAGCATGGCCTTCTATCTCTACCTTCAGTGAAGGCCGGTCGTACAGTGCCTTTACCAGGGTGTCGAGTTTCTTGACACCCTGCTCACTTAACAGATACAGCCCCGGTTCGAACTCCACATAGCTTAGCTCCTCGCCCCCGCCGAAGAGAGCACCAAGAAGGGCGAAGGGTGAGGTAGCCGCCTTCACCAGGATATTTACCAGTATCTTCAGGACGATCTTGCCGATACGGAAATTCGGATCATCGATCTGGCCTGAGACTGGGATATCGAGCTTTATCTCTCCCTTCCGGTTCTTCAGAAGGGCTATCGCAAGCCGCACCGGCAGTTTAGTTGCATCAGGACTCTCAACCTGTTCACCAAGGGTGAACTGGTCAAGAAAAATATTGTTCTTCGAATCAAGCTTCTTCTTCACGATCAGATACTGGAGATTGAGGGAAACTTTTCCCTTTTCTACGGTATAGCCGAGGTATCTGCCTGAGTAAGGTGTGAGCGGGCTGAGGTCCACGTCTCGGAAATCCACCTTAAGATCAACGAAAAGATCGTCCCGCAAGGGATTTATCTTGCCCGTAATCTCCAGTGGCGCGTAGTTATCGAGCTGTCCCTTCAGATCAACATCTGCTAACGTGCTTTCTTTTGAGGAAAGACCTGATATTCTGCCGCCGACCTCAAGCAAATTTGCCGTGTAGTTCGGCTTTATGTAATTGTCCGTGAAGTTGATGGTTCCGCCCTGGAGCGCCACCTTTTCAATATTGACCATCTTCTGTTCTGCTTCCGGCAGTGCGACAGCGGTCTTGACATCCTTTCCCTCGGCAAGGTCCGCAGCCGGTTCTTTCTTTGTTTCTGCCGGTGCTCGTTCTTCAACCTTAGCCTCAGGCTTTTCCATGATGTTCTGGAGATTGATGGACCCGTCGGCATTGATGATGACCCTCGCATAAAAATCGGTGAGTGCAACTTCGCCGATAGTCGCAACGAGCGGGTCAGAGGAAATGTCCATCGCATCTATATAGAGCGAGTCCCATTTCATGAAGTCCTCGGCTTCAGCCTTGTCAACGGAGGCAAAATGGTTCAGTGAAACCTCTCCCTTGTATTTCACGCCCGGACCAGTGTCCTTTGCATACGTGAAAAGGACCGTTCCTTTTGACGATATGCTTCCGTCAGTCACGATGATCTTTACAAGGTCTGCAAAATATGACTGGAGCGTCAGGACTGGGATGTCCCTGAGTGTAAGCTTCAGATTGGCCGAGGGCGGCTCGATCGTGACACTGCCGTTCGCGTCAGCAAACCCCTTTTCTCCGTTCCGGAGGTTCACCGCGAGCCTTCCCTTTGTCTTTCTAATATTGGAAAGGTTCTCTCCTTTTACTGTTACCTTTTCCAGAGTAACGACGACAGGGTCCACGGGCATCGCGTCCTCATAAATGATCGTGTACCGGTCAAGCAGAAGCTTTGTAACAGTAAGTGCCCAGGGCTTTTCCTGAGGGGCCTGTTTCTTCTGCAGCGGTATCAGCTTGGCAGGTTCAAGACGCTCGGAAACCCTGACAAGAGTTGAAAAGAGAAGGGTTCCCACGCGGTAACGTTTCACAAGAACTGTTCCTTTTTGCGTAGAGACATCTCCGATTACGACCTCCCTTTTGGTCAGGTCTGCAGAGAGGCCTTTCACGGCGGCGGCCGGAATATTGAGAAAATCCTTCTTTTCGTCAATCTTTCTTAGCCGAAAGGAATTCAGTGTGGCGGCAAAGTCGGAAACCCTGATGTCCGGTTCTTTCTCAGTCTGCTGATACAGGAATTTCGTCTGGATATTAACCTCCCCGCCCTCGACCGTAAAGTTTACGAACTTTGCAAAGTAGGGAAGGTATTTTTTCAAGGCGATCCGGGATACCTCCGCAGACCCTTCCGCTTCACGGGGTTCGATGGAAAAACTGCTCGTCAGCTTAAAAGCTTCCTGCGTGTCTGTCTGAAAAGAGATTTCAGCGTCTCCCTTTTTGTCTTTTATGGTGCTGAACCGGTTGACCTTTGCCTGGATGTTTTCAAGTCTGGTCTTGAAATTTTTGCCTCCGGCGGTATCAGCAAAGGTGATTCTCCCCCTTGCCATAAGCATCTCATCGGCCTCTATGATTGGCAGCGGCTTTTTCTCCGGCGTCAGAGCTTCATGGGTCTCACTCGTGCCCGATTGTTGAGCTTCCGTTGCCGGGTGCTTTTTCTGCACCGGCATAAGCGACATAAGGTTCAGCTGTCCGTTCTTATTCAAAACGACATTAACCTCCGGGGATTGTACGTCGATCTTCGCAAAATGGATATGCGGTGTCATAAGATCAGCCGAAATGATGGATATATCGATCCTTGGGAAATTTACCAGCGGCGCATCTGACCTGTCCGTGATCTTTATCTCTTTGAGACTGGTACGCCCGCTGAAAGAAAGTATGGGGTTCTTGTCCTTATACTGAGCATAGGATATGCTCGACAGGATATCCAGAGATCCGGACACGAGCTTGAAATTCAGCGGGACAGGCGAATATGCGAGGTAGTAAGGGATGTCAAGGTTCTTGATGTTCACATCCATATGTGTCTCAAGGGAATCGGCAAAGAGTTTCGTATCGCCCTTGAACGCGAAAGGATGACCGTTTACGGTTGCCGAAAACGCGGGCTGCACATAGGAGTCCAAATGATACGGCAGGTTCGAGACAAACGGAACCGTTAGCGTAGCGTCCCTTACCGTATGCCGGGTATGTTTCGGGCTGTCCATAAAATCGATATTTGCCCCCTCGACCTGTATGTTGTTCAGCGAAAACCGCAACGGAGATGCCTTCGCGTCTTTTTTGGTCTTATCGTCCGGCTTCTTGTCCGCCATCTGCAGAAGGTCCGTGAAGTTAAAGGTCAGGTCTTCATTGCGCACAACATTGACATAGGGCTTTTTCAAAAATATCTCTTTAATGATGAGGCCCCTCCGGATAAGAGACATAGTCTGGAAATTGAGATAGAGTTCTTCAAATGAGACAAAATGCTGCTGACTCTTCGGCTCCTTCACGACAAATTCCCTTATGGTGACCGAAAGCATGAACGGGTTGATCCGCACTGACTGGATAGTCACTTCGCGATGGAGGGCTTCAGAAAGCCTCTTGAGCAGGACCGACTTTACTATCGGGGGTAGGATCAGGAACCCGGTGATAGAAAAAAGCACCAGGGAGATCGCGATCCTCTTCAGGACCTTCCTTATGTTAACCCGCCTTGTTATCGTTTCAACGATCTTCACCGGGGGTTCCTATTTTGCAAATACGGTCTTCAGCAGGTCCGTCACCCGTGCAGCAGGATCGGTCCTGATCTTCTTCTCCTCCTCGCCCACCATGTAGAACAGTCCGTCCATAGCCTTGTTCGTTACGTAGTTGTCGAGATCAATCGACTCCTTGTCCACAAACGGTACTGAGTCATACCGAGCCATCATATCCTTGTATTTTTTCGTAACGCCGACCTCGTTCATGGATGAAGAAACCACCGGCTTAAAGGATGCGGCAATCTTATCCGAGGTCTTCCGCTTGAAAAATTTGGTTGCTGCCGTATCCCCTCCGTTAAGGATCTTCCGCGCATCGTCAAAGGACATCTCCTTGATCGCATCTGCGAAAAAGGAGGTTGCCATGGGAGCGGCCTTCTCCGCAGCGCGGTTCATGCTCAGGACAAAGTCATCGACCTCCTTCTGATA
>DKBO01000078.1 GCA_002448975.1 Nitrospiraceae bacterium UBA6898 | reverse complement strand
ATCAAGGCCCGCATCGACATGCTCACCACCGGCATCAGGACCCCTGTTGGCATCAAGATCTCGGGAGCAGACCTAAAGATCATCGAAGATATCGGTGCGAAGATCGAGGCACAGCTCTCCTCGGTAAAAGGGACCCGGAGCGTCTTTGCCGAGCGCACCGGAGGGGGCTACTTCGTCGATGTTGCCTGGAACAGGGAGGAGCTTGCGCGTTACGGCCTCAGCATCGGGGAAGTCCAGGCAGTGGTCCAGAATGCCATTGGCGGAGAGACGGTGACCACCACCATCGAGGGCCGCGAGCGGTATCCGGTCAACGTCCGGTACCTGGCTGACTTCAGGACCGATTTCGGTTCTCTCAACAGGGTCCTCGTACCGGCCTCGGAAGGCAAGCGGCAGATACCCCTGAGCCAGCTTGCGACCGTAAGCGCCGCGGACGGCGCCGCCATGATCCGTGACGAAGACGGACTGCTCACCGGCTACGTCTACGTCGACATCGCGGACAGAGACCCGGGAAGCTACGTTGCGGAAGCGTCAGAGATGCTGCGAGATGTCCTTGAGCTCCCGGTCGGTTACGCTCTTACCTGGACAGGCCAGTATGAAGCGATGCAGAGGGTCAAGGAGCGCCTGAAGGTAGTCGTTCCCCTGACAGCCTTCCTCATCTTCCTGCTTCTGTACATGAACACGAGATCTTTCACCAAGACTATGATCGTTGCCCTGGCAGTGCCCTTCTCGGCGATCGGTGCGATCTGGCTTCTCTATCTGCTGGGCTACAATATGAGCATCGCCGTTTGGGTCGGCCTCATAGCCCTCCTCGGCGTCGATGCAGAGACCGGTGTCTTCATGCTCCTCTATCTCGACCTCTCCTACGAGCGGGCTAAACGCGAAGGCCGCCTCGGAAACCTCGGAGAACTGCGAGAGGCGATCCTGAACGGCGCGGTGATGCGGCTCAGACCGAAGTTCATGACCGTTTCGGTCATGGCCCTCGGGCTCATTCCGATCATGTGGTCAACAGGCACCGGCGCTGATGTCATGAAGCGCATCGCCGCACCGATGATCGGCGGCATCTTCACCTCATTCCTGCTGGAGCTGCTCGTTTACCCGGTAATCTACGAGATATGGAAATGGAACTTCGAACTCAAGAAAGAGATCGTCCGGAGCGATCCTTACGCTTCAAAAAGGGATGCATAATGAAAACTTTTTCGTTCAATCCTATACCACCGAACTGCAGAAATATACCAGAGATCATCATTGAAGGAGGATATCGCCATGTATGAACTGACAACCGTCTTGACCCAACTCTACGAAGGGCTGGATCTGAAGGAAGTAGTGCCGGAACTCAACCCCGCTGAGGGTGAAGAGGACTGGACTTTGGACTGCCCCCATTGCGGGGTCCACGAAGCGCGTGCATACAAGAACAACCTCGGATATATCACGTGCCTGCGGAGAAGCGACTGCGGGAAGTCCATGACCCTCTATCTTTATCTGAGAGACAGAAGGGGACTCGCCGGTGAGGAAGCCTTGAAGACCCTTGCAGAGGCTGGTCTCCACCTTCTCGATATGGACCCCGAGGCCCTGAAACGATGTGAAGAAGAAGAGAGAGGGATGCGGCTCCTCGAAGAGGCTGAAAACTTCTTTGCTGCTGAACTCCGGGGCGATGGCGGAGCGCCGGTCAGAAAGCATCTCACAGAGACGAGGAAACTCACAGAGGATGAGATCAGGGGCATGCGACTGGGTATGTTCACCACGCAAGAGAGGCTCAGGGAGCACCTTGAGAAGTGCGGACCTTACGCAGAGACGGACGAAAAGAAGCTCTGCTTTGACCTCGAGCAGTTTGGCAGGTCCCATGTGCTCACGCTGCCGTACCGGGACCCCATCGGAAACATGAAGGGGTTTGCAGTTATGGACCTTGAGGGGGCTCAGCAGGACGGCAGGAGGTACCTCTGGACGAACACGAGAGATACCTTCTTCAATCTGCATGAGGCCCGGGAAAAACTGAGCGTGATCGTGGTGGCAGATCCGCTGACTGCGCTTACTGCATCCGTGAGAGGGCTCAGAGAGGTCGTGGCGACCGGAAGGGGTGGTCCCTCAAGCGTACAGCTTGAAAGCGCGATACCTCACGCGGTGATGGACTTTATACTCTGTCTCGCCGGAGACGGAAAGAACCGTGATGAAATATCGCGGGAAGTTGACCGCATGAGGAGCGACCAGAACGGTCTGCCCTATGTTATGGAACTCCCCGGCGCATACAGTGACCTCGGAGAGTTCATGAGAGAACATGATGTCAGTGAGGTCACATCCCTGTACACAAAGGCGCTCAGGAATGGATACGGCGTCGCATGGAAGACAGGAATGATCCTGGAAAAATATCCCCGCGAGCAATACGGGGAGGGAGGTCAGCTTCTGGCGCTGGAGGAGATCAAGACCTTTCAGAACAGGCTGACCGATCCCCTCGACAGGGAACTGGTACTGAATATCATTCGTCAGGTGGCGGGCCCGAAGACCGCTGTCCTTGAACAGAGCGTGGCCTCGTACAACGAGTTACGGCATCGAGGGCAGCTGCACCAGAAGTTGCGGGAGATATCCAGGGTCATTCGGAGAGGGAGGAGCGGGAATCCGGAAGAAGTATTGAAAGCGGTGTTCAGGATTGCAAAAGATCTGTCCGTGAAGCACGAGAGGGAGAAACCGCTATTCTTTCCACAGACCTTCAAAGAGTTTCTCGAGGATATCTTCAATGAGGAGCAGAGCAGGCTGCCGGAGGCCCCCTTCTTCGGATTTCCCCTCAAGAAGTTTACGAAGGTGACCAAGGCGATCAACGGGGTGCAACCTGGTCTGTACGTGATTGCCGGCCCCATGGGTGTGGGAAAGACCGCCCTCATGGCAAACCTCCTTCTCGACCTCCTGGAAAGTGATCCGGTGACGAGGGCGATATACGGAGCTTTCGACAGTAATAAGGCAGCCCTGCGGAGACGCCTCATGAGCATCCCGTCTGGAATTCCCCTTGACGAAATCCAGAAGTCCACGGGCTCATCCGTAATGTATGCAAAAAAGAAGAAGCCCCATAACCAGCTCATGAAGTACGCCATGCAGGAAAAGCTCCTGGTGAAGGACTTCTCTGATATAGACGACCTGGACGATCTGGAATTGGAGATCCGGCAGAGAGCGAGTGATGACTTGGCCGTCTTCCTGGATGGCCTCCAGGTTCTTCCTGACGGGAGCGCTGCCCCGAAACAGATGGACAAGGCCGTTCGAATGAGGAAACTGGCAGACATATACCGTATACCCGTGTTCTGCACGGTTGAACTCACAAAACCGGCAGCAAGCCCGGGAGAACCTTCACCCAACGATATCGTTGCAATGGGAAACTTCGCCCGTACTGCCGATGTGATCATGATGCTTCACAGAGACGCCAGGAAGAAGAGAGATCGTGAAACGAATGACCCGGTGCTACTCACCCTACAGTTTGACAAGAACGCTCTTTCCGGTTTCACGGGCAGCCTTCAGCTTGAACTTATGAAAACTACCGGGACAATAGCCGAGAAGTGAGGGGCAGCTGGACGGTTCAACAAGCTACGGGTCTGGGAAATAGGGCTTTGAGGTGGAGCGAGCGTCATTTTGCGCCGCCTGACAACAGCAGCGTTGTAACCTCAGCATATGTGCGCAGGGCAATTGTTCGACGTTAGCGACAATTGGCCTTACGACGCCGCGTGCGCGAAACGAACATCCAGAAGCGTCGTGTTTCTTGTTACTCAAGAGAGATGGGATGGTCTTCCTTTATCGAATTCTCTATCGCCTCTATGCGGTCTCTCGCGTATGCCACCATGCCCCCCTGCACCGACGG
This sequence comes from Nitrospiraceae bacterium UBA6898, assembly GCA_002448975.1. Taxonomy (GTDB): domain Bacteria; phylum Nitrospirota; class Thermodesulfovibrionia; order Thermodesulfovibrionales; family UBA6898; genus UBA6898. The sequence continues at coordinate 2,737 of DKBO01000078.1, read as the reverse complement.
ATGTCCTGAGAAGTTCACAAACTCCTTCCAGCATTCGACGGCAAATCGCTTGTCCAACAGTTCCATCACCTGGGCCTTCTTGAAAAGCTCGGTGGGCTTCCGGGGCTTCAACGATGCAGCCTTCCCGGCAGCAGCACGAATACCCTCGGCGTCTCCAGAATCATGGTGGCAGAGGACAAGTTCAAGAGCGACCGGAAGGGACTCCGGATCAGAGTCTGCTAAAGATGTGAGAAGAGACCTGGCATCTTCGAGACGCCCACCCTGGCGGTAGGCAGAGGCGAGCGTGAGCCGGGTAGCAAAGTCGGGCCTCAGCGAGGCGGCATCTTCAAGGAGAGGGATCGCTTCGTCAAATTTCCCCAGGGAGCGGTAGGCGAAGCCAAGATTGATCAAGGTGCTTGTGTGTTTCGGATTTATGCTCAGCGCTGTTTTGAAATGTTCAAGGCCCTTGTCGTATTTCCCGATATTGTCATACATGACACCGATGCTGTTATGGGCCTCCACATTCAGGGGATCAAGCTCCAGGGCCTTTTCGAAAGCAACGATGGCTGCCTTCACGTCTCCTTTTTTCTGAAGGCCATAGCCGATATTGGAATGCGCTTCGGCAAGATTCGGGTCGAGTTCGAGCGCCCTTCTGTGGAGGATGAAACCCTCCTCAAAAAGACCAATATTGTCACAAAGGTATCCGAGCCGCGTGTAAGCGATCGCGAGGTTCGGGTCCTTGTGCAGCCCCTTGACTAGCTCGCGCACCGCGCCGTCAATGTCGCCTTTTTTCATCTGCTCCGCAGCCCTGAGAAGGTGCTCTTGAGCTTCCTGATGCAGCTGATCCCTCTTCTCCTTCCGGGGCCTGCCGTCATCCGACTCCAGTGCGGAAGCGAGATTCGGCGCCAGGGACGAGCCCTGGGTCTCCAGCTCTTTCAGGATCGCAAAAGCCTTTTCTCTCTCTTTCTGATGCACGTAGCAAAGGGCAAGGGAGTGCTTCAGCCTCTCAGAGGACGGAAACTTATCGAGACCTTCGTTCGCTGCCGCGACAGCCTCATCTGCTGATCCCCTGGCAAGGAGAAGGTCTGACAGCGAGCAGTAAACCTCTTCACTTCCTTCACCGGTTTCGATGATACGGCGGGCAGTTTCTCCCGCCAGCTCATCCAGGAACAGCGTTTCATAGGCAATTCTCAGGAGATCCAGACGGCTCGTTTCCTGCGATTCTTCAACAGTCAGGTTTTTCAGCATGGACAATGCGTCCAGCGGCCTGCCGAGACCGATGTAACACTTTGCCTGGAGAAGCGAGATTTCCGGACGATCAGACATGAACGCCTTCAACCCTTGCAGCATTCTGAGTGCACCTAGAAAATCATTGCCTTTGATCGCCTCTTCCAATTCACCGAAAACTTCCTTCCCGGTCTCGCCCTCGTTGTTCATTTCAACCTCTCTCTCTTGGTTTAGTCTAAGAAAATCATGTCATTATGGTATTTCTATCATACCAAAAAAGCGGGTTGTCCCACATCCTGCCGCCTCATTCCGCTGATTTCGTAACTTAGAAACAGGGATGGAGGGGACCCCTTTTCTCCCCACACCGTGACGAGAGGCTGCGGAACTCAGGCACCATAATGACATGTTGCCTGTTCTGTGCTATAACTGACTCAGAGATAGGTGATGAAGACAGGATTAACTCATCGCATTACAGGAGGGATCATGAAGAAGGTCATTTATGTCGCGGCAATATGGTTTGCGTTTCTTAGTGTTTCATCAGCCCAGTCCCCAATTATGGAGGTCGAGGGATATACCGTCATTCGGGGCGGAACAGGTTCGATAATCTGTCTCGGCAGATGGATACCATCGACAGAGGTAGGCAAGCCCGGCTACTGTGAGGGACAGATGGTGGATGTGTCCCAACTCACGGCGATCTCCACCAAGCAGACAGCGGACAAGATCGATCAGCTGCTTTTCGTCCTCAGCGCCATAGATCAAAAATTGGCAGATAACAATGTGCAGCTTGAACGGCTTATAGAGGCCACGGTCAATACGCAGGCAGCGATCGACCAGCAGGTAGGACAGGTGGGTGAACTTATGTATGACACGATCTCCACAAGGGTCGACGCATTGGCCAGGAGGGTGCTGGCCAATGATACCTTCAAGAAGGAGCTCGAAAAGCTGAAGCAAGATATCCTGTCAGATGTAAAAAAGGCTTACCCGCAGCAGTAGATGCATGCAGTGATATGAACTGTTCATCGTAAGGCTAATCTGATTCTTTTTTGATCTTTATCACGAGAAGCTATCTCAAAATATCTTTTCCTCATCTACCGGCTCTCTTTTCGTCATNNGCGGGTATGACAGCCTTTTAACAAGAATGCATTTTGAGATAGGTTCTACTCAGGTTTGACACAAATCTCGCAGGTGTATTGAATCGGCCTATAAGCGGTTAGCCGCCGAGCCATAGGGGCAAAATGGGAACGGGATGCGGCATCACCATGCAGTATTCTTTGGCACAACGTTCCGCAGTTCTTCATAACCCCGCTGTATCCCTCTATACCTGGCAGCTATACAACAAAACCGCACAGGGTATCCACTGCGGTCTGCCTGAAAAAAGTTCACCTATTCATACCGTGAGGCAATATGCACATCATTTTGCACGAAAATACCCGTCTGGTGTCCGTTCCCGGCCAGAGAACAGCACATTTAGGGGCCTTTCGTGAGCCTCAAAGAGCCACAACAATTCAAAGAAGTGAAAATAATAGGCAAT
>DKBO01000234.1 GCA_002448975.1 Nitrospiraceae bacterium UBA6898 | reverse complement strand
TCATGGAGCATATCGAAGAGGCCGGTATCCATTCGGGAGATTCTGCATGTTCACTGCCCCCCTATTCCCTCTCCGGCACGATCATTGACGAGATCAAGAGGCAGTCCAATGCGCTTGCCCTCGAACTCGGGGTGATCGGACTCATGAACATCCAGTTCGCGGTGAAGAAAGACGAGATCTATATCCTCGAGGTGAACCCGCGCGGCTCCCGGACTATCCCCTTTGTATCCAAGGCAACGGGCATTCCGCTTGCCAAGATGGCAGCAAAAGTAATGCTTGGCAAGACCCTCAAAGAGCTCGGGCTGGCAGGGGAGAAAGAGATACGCCATGTGGCCGTGAAAGAGGCCGTCTTTCCCTTCGATAAATTCCCGGGCGTTGATACGATCCTCGGTCCCGAGATGAAGTCAACCGGAGAGGTCATGGGCATTGATGAGGACTTTGGCCTCGCCTATGCAAAGGCTCAGGCATCCAGCAACAACAAGCTGCCCCTTTCGGGCAAGATTGTGATTAGCATCCGGGACAAGGACAAGCCCGGCATCTGCGATATCGTACGCAGGCTGTATGCTGCAGGATTCACGGTCATCGCCACGCGGGGGACCGCAAAGTTCCTGACTGAAAAAGGGCATGACGTCGAAGTGATCAATAAGGTCGCGGAAGGCAGGCCGCATATCGTAGACCTGATCAAGAACAAGGAGATCGTCTTTGTCATCAATACCGTAAGCGGAGCCCAGGCACAGAAGGACTCCCTGTCCATCAGAAGGAGCGCGCTCCAGTACGGCGTGCCGTATACCACTACGGTTTCAGGGGCCCGGGCCGTGGTCACCGCGATCGAACAGCTGCGGAAGAAACAGATCAACATCCGGTCGCTGCAGGAATACCACCGGGGCACCTGACCTCGTCAGGCGCTCTCTTCCGCAGGGGTCTCACCGCCGTCGGAAGCGACACTGCTCCCTGCCAAACCTGCTATTGCATGATTCCTGTTGTAATCATAATTCACCTGTGATACTGTTTTTGAAAATATATTCAACGGGGGGGAACCATGGAACAGAAGGGGTTTGATTTTTCGGAAATACCGACAACAGCCATCGCAGTAGTCTCGCAGCCGGCAACTTTCTTCCGGGAGATGCCGAAGACCGGCGGATACGTTGAACCGCTCATATTCATGGTCGTCATCGGCGTGGTCAGCGGGCTCATCCAGGCAATTCTCAGCCTGCTTCATGTGAACATCGTCGGGGGTGCCATGGTCGGGATCGCCGCGGTGATCGTGATGCCGGTCGTGATTCTCATCGGCGGCTTCATCGCCGCGGGCATAGCCTTTGCGATCTGGAAGATCATGGGTTCACAGGAGAATTACGAGACCGCGTACCGGTGCTGCGCATATGCCGCCGCGGTCAGCCCGATCACGACGGTGCTCGGAGTCATTCCCTACCTCGGCTCGGCAATCGGTATTATCATCGGCACCTATTACCTTGTCGTGGCGAGTGTCGAAGTGCACCACATACCTGAGAAGAAGGCCTGGACGGTCTTCGGCGCGATCGCGGCGGCCTTCATCCTCCTCAGCATAAGCGGACAGTTTGCAGCGCGAAATATGGCAGGCAATGCAGAGCGCCTCCGCAAAGAGATGGAGGATGCCGGCAGGGAGATGCAGAAGAGCACAGAGCAGTCGAGAAAAGCTGCAGAGGAAGCGGCACGCGCTGCGCAGCAGCAGTCTGAGGAGATACAGAAAGCACCACCACAACAGCTGCAGGAACAGACGGAAGAAATGAAAAAAGCTTCTGAGGAGATGCAGCGGCAGATGGAGGAGATGAAAAGACAGAAACAATAGCGCCACAGATAAGGCTAAGCTGTCCGGAAGGACTGTCATTGAGAGGTCTGTTGCTTTCTTCGGTAATTCGCGGCCTTGCTGTATAGTGTAACGGTCACGATTCCCACGGGAATCCGGCAGTATTTTTATTTATAGTGATGTGCACTGCACATCAATAAGGATTAATGTCTTTTTCTGACGATAACAATACCCTCAGGCCCGGTTACCGCGACTATTTCACGGTCAGCGTCATTGTGATCTGGGCACTCTTCTTTCTGAGCGGCTTCTCCGCCACCCCCCTTATGCCGCCCGATGAACCCAAGTATGCATTCGCAGCAGCAAAAATGATCGAAACAGGTGATTTCGTCACTCCCACATTTAACTGTCAGCCTCGTTTCGATAAGCCGCCACTGATATATTGGGCTATTGCTCTTTCCTACAAGATATTCGGTATTTCTGACTGGGCTGCCCGGTTCCCCGCACTTCTTGCAACTCTTGGGGTGATGCTTCTCATGTACCGTGCGGGCAAAGAGCGATTTGACCACGGGACCGCTGTCCTCTCTGTCCTAGTCTTCGCTACTGTTCTTCATGTATGGGTCATGGGCAGATCGGTTGCGCCGGAAATGCTGCTGGTCTTCTTTGAAGTTGCTGCAATATTCAGTTTTTACCAGGGTATCGAAAAAGAAAAAAAAGGGCACCTGTATCTCGGCTATATATTCTCAGCCTTTGCGTTTCTGACGAAAGGGCCGGTGGGCATCTTGATCCCCTGGGCGGTCATCTTTTTCTATTTCTCCTATACAAAGGGGGTGTTCCATACAGCAAAAAAAATGCTTAATCCCCTCGGAATTATCCTCTTTTTCGTCATAGGGTTACCCTGGTATATCATGATGATCAAAATATACGGCTACCGCTACGTTGAAGAATTCTTTCTTTTCCACAATATCTATAGATTTACCGGACAGGCTCGGCAACATTCCTTCCGCTTTTATTACTACATCCCTATTCTCTTAGGTTCGCTGTATCTCTGGTTGCCCTTCTCCCAAGAATTATGGATACATCTTAAAAGGATAGTGAGAGAAAAATCGGATGAGCTGTTTTTTGTCTTCTGGGCAGCATTTGTATTGATTTTCTTCAGCATATCGTCCAACAAGCTGCATAATTACATCCTTATTGCCTATCCACCCCTTGCGCTCCTCATCGGCAGTGCAATACGTCAGGTTCGTGTTTTCACGAAAGCAGTCCGTAATATTTATATCGGCCTTGCGTTAATAGAAATCCTGGCTCTTGTCACTGTTGCCTATTTGAAGATATCAACATTCGTACCGGTCTTGCTTGCCGGGTGTCTTGTCATTTTTGTCTCCCTGCTGGCTGTCGTAAAAGGAAATCTGTTTGAGCGAACCCTTTCGCTCGTTGTAGCTAAAGGATTGGCAATACTGTTATTGCTCAACCTGTTCGTGGCGGGCCATGGATTGCAGATTAGCCCTGCATATGCCTTCGTTCTTCATGAGGTAATTTCAGAAAATAGCCCGATCTATTTCTATAAAGATGGCAGTGAAGATATCGTCTTCTATGCCAATCGGTGTATCAGTGAACTCCATTCACTTGAAGAGCTAAAAAAAGTCATCCAGGGGCACAATGAAATGGTACTTTTTGTCAGGGGAAAGTATTTGGGCGAGCTGCAGGGATTAAACGCGGAAGTGATTGTTCCCTTTAATGACATCCGCGGCCGCGAGAGGTATATCCTTGAGTTTGAACGTCCTCCTACGCAGTAATGCTGTGCTTCCCGGGATACTATGAAGACACTCATGATACGTATTTTGTTTATATCCCCCTTAGGGCATGCGGTAATGGTGCAAAACATATCGCCTGTTGACCCGTGTTGCAAATTGATCCACCATCGGTATCCAATTTTGAACCACCTGTTCATAAGCTCATTGATTTTCTAGCATTAAAGGTCTTGCAGGCATGTTTTTTTGTGCACCGCCAAGGTCATACTGTGGGACAATTTGACATGCCTCGTAACGGTTATTGTCCCTTTCGCTTTTTCATCTGCATCGTTGCAAGCTTTTGAGACGTGAACAATGGCGGGTGGTAGCCGCGGTGAATGTGACAATGGTTTCCACGGGAATCGGGAATCTCGGCTACTTCCCGGAATAACCAGAATTACGCTTTGCCACGATGGCACTGATTCCAATTGGTACTCAGCAAAAGCTTGGCACGGATAAAGAACAGCCCGGCAACGCAGGACAGAATTGTGAGACACCACAAAGAGTTGTTGGGTCCAGAACGCTAGCGAATCGGGTCGTATCCGCCCGGAATCCCCTTTTTGGAAAGAAGGATCTGCCAGACTTGCAAACACCGGGACCTGAATGTGCCTGCGGAGCTTAAAAGATAATACTTCCACATCCGGTAGAACCTCTGGTCATAAATTTTTTTCAATTTATTCCAATTGCGATCAAATTTATTAAACCATGATATTAGAGTATCATCATAATTGAAGCCGATGTTGTGCAGGTCTTCGACAATAAACAATCCCTCTATGGCGGCAGTCAGCTGTTTCAAAGAAGGAATAAGTGAATTCGGGAAGATATACTTAGCAAGCCAAGGATCGACACTTATACATGAGACACCGTCCCCTATGGTATGTAACAAGAACAACTCCTCATCTCTGAGACATGTGTGGACCTTCTCCATATAGATCCTGTAATTTTTGTATCCCACATGTTCGAGCATCCCTACAGAGACGATATGGTCGAATCTTTCCTTTATGTCCCTATAGTCCTGCAGTCGGATATCAACAGGCAACCCCCGGCATAATTCCCTCCCCAGCGACGCCTGCTCTTTCGAGACCGTTATGCCAACAACTTCAACTTTATGGTTTTCAGCGGCATACTTTGCAAAACTTCCCCATCCGCAACCCACATCCAAAACCCTGTCACCAGCCTTGAGGCCTAATTTCCTGCAGATCAGCTCCAGCTTGTCTTCCTGTGCGTCATCGAGTGTCTTGGCATGTTTCCAGTAAGCACAGCTGTATACCATCCGCTTATCAAGCATATGTTTAAAGAGTTCATTTCCCCTATTATAATGTCTTTCTCCTATCTGAAATGCCTTCGATCTCCTGCTTTTATTAAATATTCGTGCACCGAGAATCTGGCCGCGAAGTCTCCAGTTCTTTTTGATCTTATCCTTAGGTTGCGTCGGCATGATCTTCGCGAAAAAATCGTCGAGCTGCCCGCACTCCCACCATCCGTCCACATATGATTCTCCAAGCCCTAAACTACCATCCCTCAGGATACGCTGATAGAACCTCTCATCCCTGACTTGGATGTCCCATGGCTTGTCTCCATTGAGCGTGATACCTGCCGGTGAAAGTATTTCCTGTATAATATGTTTTTGTTTATCTACAGCCATTACTTTTTCCTTCCGGCATGTTCTATCGCCTTATGTTTTCATAGTATCAATTTTGGTCTATTTTTCAAGTCACTACTGATCCTACGTTTCATAATGACCTCCTTTTGTCATGCAGCTCACATCTTCCAGTTCTCCCGTTACGTTATTACTATATAGCGTGAAATATAATTCGCCGAATAATTATACCGGTCTGCTTTGATGCGCCTTTTCTTCGTAAATCGTCACTTTTCTCCATCAAGCATTTTTCCAGACTTGTCGGTAGAGCAGGCAGTTGCCATCCAACCGGATGTAGCAACAGCAAAGAACTCCTCTGCAATGATAAATCGCTTTATTGGCCGGAACACCCCGCCATTCCATGAAGTGCAGGGAAGCTTATTCCTGGCATGCGGCTCCTTTCTCGCCGACGGCGATATAGGTGAACCCGAAATAGAGCTCGGTGATCGACACGCCTCCGAGGTATTTCCCGATCGATTCCCAGGGATGGCGCTCGGCGAGTTCTCTCCTTACACCGAAGGGCTTGGTGAGAAACACGAGCAGCGGCACGAACAACGCTGCTGCCCGCCATGACGGCAGCTTGAAGTCGAGAACGACCCACCTCTTTCCAGGGATGAGCGCCAGGCATCCGTTTCTTATTGCCCGGTCGAATTCCGGTACAAGAGTGAGCGCAAAGGTGGAGATGACGCCACCAAGGTTCGGCGGAAAGCGAAATTCAGCTGCATCTCCATGCACCAACTCCACGTTCGCCCAGCCGTTCCTCCTGACGCGCTCCCCGGCCTTCTGAAGCATCTCTGCCGTGAGGTCCACGCCGATAATCTTCCCCTCGGAGCCCACTGCATCACGGAACAGGGGGAAATTCAGCCCCGTGCCGCAGCCGATTTCAACAACCGTATCTCCCCGCTTGAGGCGCAGAGCGGCAATCGCCTTTCTCCGGTACGCCTGCTCGCGAAAACCTATCAGGTAATACAGGTTTGCCGAGAGGTCATACAACCACGCCCTCTTTCGATAGAGATGTTTCAGTTCATCCTTGTTAAGCGCCATAATACCTTACCCTGTAGAGGGGAGAAAGATGGCACCTTACCGACAAAGCCCCGGAGTTCGTCACGTGCGAAGCCAAGGACATTGATTACTGCCGGATCAAAGACCCTGCCCGACTCCTTTTCGATTTCAGCGACCGCATCTTCGAACCGGAGCGCCTTCCGGTATGGCCTCGCCGCTGTCAGCGCGTCAAGGGCATCAGCCACCGAAAAGACCCGTGCGCCTGACGGGATATCATCCCCCTTCAGCCCGCGCGGATAACCGCTGCCATCGAAGTGTTCATGGTGCGCATGGATTATCTCGGACGCATTTTTCAGGTATCCGATGTGCCCTATGATCCGAAAACCGGTCTCGGGATGTTCGTGCATGATCTTCTCCTCTTGAGCAGTAAGCGGACCCTTTTTCAACAGCACGGCATCGGGAACGCCGATCTTGCCGATGTCATGCAGGAGTGCCCCGCAATACAGCTCAATAAGCGGCCTGTCGCGCATACCGTATGCATTTCCAAGGATAACCGCAAATCTGCTGACCCGTAGCGAATGGTTCCCTGTTTCATGCTCCCGCGCATCGATGGCGCTCACAAATGCTTCGATCGTGGCGAGATAGGTCGCTTCTATGCGATCAACAATGCCGTCAAGATAGGTGTCCCGAAAATAACACTCCTCTCCAATGTAGACACCGCCCTCTTTCTCTATGAACGCTGCACCCTCGATTTTGGTACCGCAGTGCGCACATACCAGCGGCTTGTCCGGATGCCGGAGCATTATCGTCGCCTACAGTCTCGTCCGCCGCAGGCGCAGCGCATTGCTGATTACCGAAACTGAACTGAAACTCATGGCAGCGGCGGCAAATATCGGGCTGAGAAGGATGCCGAAAAAGGGATAGAGAACGCCGGCGGCGATCGGTACGCCGAGGGCATTGTACGCAAAGGCAAAGAAGAGGTTCTGCTTGATGTTCCGCATGGTCGCCCTGCTGAGCAGTCTTGCGCGTATGATTCCGCGCAGATCGCCTTTTATGAGGGTCACGCCTGCGCTCTGCATGGCCACATCCGTCCCGGTACCCATGGCAATACCGACATGCGCCTGCGCAAGAGCTGGAGCGTCGTTGATGCCGTCCCCTGCCATTGCCACAATCTTTCCCTCGTTTTGCAACCGTTTGACTATCTCCGCCTTCTGGTCAGGCAGGACCTCGGCAATCACCTCATCGATGCCGAGCTTTTTTCCGACAGCTTCAGCAGTCGTCCTGTTGTCTCCGGTGAGCATGACAACGCGGATTCCTTCCCGGTGAAGCTGCTCTATCGCCTCGGCTGTAGTTGACTTTACGGGGTCTGCCACTCCAAGAAGTCCCGCAGCCTTTCCGTCCACAGCAACAAACATGGCAGTCTGACCTTCCTTGCGCATTGCCCCTGCCCTATCCGGGAGCTCTCCTGGTGCAATGCCAAGCTCATCGATGAGCCTGCGGTTCCCGAGAGCGACCTTCTTTCCATCGATCCTTCCCGATACCCCACGGCCGGTCAGCGATGCAAAAGACTCAACCTTCGAAAAAAAGATATTTTTTTCCTTTGCACCAGAAACGATTGCTGCAGCGAGTGGATGCTCGCTCCCCATCTCAATGCTTGAAGCAAGGTGAAGCAGCGTCTTTTCGTCGAAACCTTTCGCAGGCATCACGCTGACCAGTTTCGGTTTTCCCTCGGTAAGCGTACCGGTTTTATCCGTTACAAGGGTATCAACGGTCTTCATCACCTCGATGGCCTCGGCGTTCTTGAAGAGCACGCCTCCGGTTGCTCCCTTGCCCATAGCTACCATGATCGACATCGGCGTTGCGAGGCCGAGCGCGCAGGGGCAGGCAATGATAAGTACCGCAACAGCGTTCACGAGGGCGTAGGCCATGCGCGGTTCAGGTCCGATCAATGCCCAAACCACGAAGGTGAGAACCGCGATGCTCACAACGATCTGGACGAAATAGCCCGCAACGATATCCGCCAACTTCTGGATCGGCGCACGGCTCCGCTGGGCCTCAGCAACCATATGGACAATCTGGGATAGCAGCGTTTCAGAACCTACCTTTTCCGCCTTCATTATCATTGTGCCGGTCCCGTTTACCGTAGCCCCTATAACCCGGTCACCTGACTGCTTCATAACAGGGATCGGTTCTCCGGAGATCATGGATTCATCCACGCTGCTTGATCCTTCAGTGACCGTGCCGTCAACCGGAACCTTTTCGCCCGGCCTCACACGGAGAACATCTCCCGCCTGGATCTGCTCAAGGGGAACATCCTCTTCATTCCCATTCCGTATGCGGCGGGCTGTTTTTGGTGCCAAGCCAAGGAGGGCTTTAATCGCTGCACCGGTCCTTGTCCTCGCCCTCAGTTCCATCACCTGACCAAGAAGCACGAGAACGGTGATGACCGCGGCGGCTTCAAAATAGACACCGACGTTTCCTCCCTCTCCGCGAAAAGACGATGGGAAGAGTCCGGGGAACAAAGCAGCCACAATGCTATAGAGATAGGCAACTCCGACACCGAGACCTATCAGAGTGAACATATTCGGGTTCCAGGTGACGACCGACTTCCATCCCCTGACAAAAAAAGGCCGGGCTCCCCAAATCACGACCGGCGTGGCAAGGATAAGCTCTATCCACGTGCTTAATTCATGGGGCACCATGTCCAGAATCGAGGAAAGGCCCGGAATCAGACCACCCATGGCCAGTATGACAAGAGGAATGGTGAGTATAACGCTGACCTTAAACCGGCGCGTCATGTCGTCAAGTTCGGGATTTTCCTTCTCTTCAGCACTTACGGTCTTCGGCTCAAGCGCCATCCCACACTTGGGGCAGCTGCCCGGCTCCTCGCGGACGATTTCCGGATGCATAGGGCATGTCCATCTGGCTTCAGACAGCTTCGACGGTGGCATGACCGGTTCGAGGGCCATGCCGCATTTCGGACAGGCTCCGGGAAGGGATTGCCTAACTTCAGTATGCATAGGACAGGTGTAGATTTCCGCTGGCACCAAGCCCTTCTTCTTCCCAACGCCGCCTGTATCTTCGAGAAGAAATGATTCCGGTGTCTGGTCAAACTTCTCCTTGCATGCAGGAGAACAGAAATAGTACTTACTCCCTTTATGTAAAGATGCAGCTGCAGCGTCGCTGTCTTCGATGGTCATGTTGCATACAGGGTCTCTAACTTTCATCTTGCCTCCGGATGCCCCCTACTTTTTCTTTTCCATTTCGGACACCCTGTTCTGCATCTCCGACATCCGCTGGTGCATCATCTCCATCTCTTTTTCAGTGGCCATGCCTCTCTTCATCATTACGGACATATCAATCATCTGCTTTGCCATGTCGTCCATAAGTCCCGACATATGCTGCATATCGCCCATGGGCATATCTTTCATCATGCCGGACATCTTCCCCATCATGCCGGACATCTGGTTTGACATGTCCACCATGCCATTCATCATCTGTCCGTGATCCATCATGCCCTGGTGCTGCATCATTCCCTGATGGCTGCCCATCTGTCCCTTTTCCATTCCACCCATTTGACCCTGCTGACCGCCCATCATGCCGCCACCCGTCTGGGCGAAGCCGTAGACTGCGGTTACTGCGAGGATAATACACGCTGTGAATAGTACTTTCTTCATTTCGAATCTCCTTCTGTATGCACGATCATTGCCATGTGCTCATGTATTAACCCAGGTTTCATTCCCGCGGTACATGCTCCCGTTTCTCCTCTTACATACAGAACCCGCTGACACTCACCGGGGGACGTGATCATGCTGCAGGTTTCACTGGATGTCGATTTGTACTTCGGCTTTTCAAAAGGTCTTGCTTCATCTTTTCAAATTCCTCTCTGGTTATTTCGCCTTTTGCATACCGTTTTTTCAGAATGTCGAGAGGAGCTTCATTCTGATTTCTTCCTTCTTGCATCCTGGTGAAAAGCTTTACCAGGAAAACAACACCCAGAATTATCACTAGCGACAGTATGATCATGGAAAACCATCCGAACCCCATGCCCCAACCATAATGGCCCCAAGGCACTGCAATCGCCTCCTTCCTCGCGAGACAACGATAGCATCATAAACTCGCACCATCAGGCTATCGCCTCAGGACCGCCGAAACAAGCATTATGTGCATTCCCGAAATATCCCGGATACGTACCGCTCAATCTGCCGGCCCGATAGCCGGCAGGGTACCCTGGATCTGCGGGGGTTCCGCATAGATGGTGACCACAAAATCGACCCGCCTGATGACGCCTTTATGCTTAAACTCTGCAAAGACCGCATGTCTGCCCGGCCTCTTAAATACCATACTGACGCCTACCTCGGGCCCACCGAGGTTCTGTTGCGGTGTCATATAGATGAACTCTTTCAGATCCTCGCTCCACGCACCGACCTGCATGTCAGCCCCGTCTATTTTTTCAATATCGGCAAGAGGTTTATCTCTATAGCTGAGCTGATAAAGAAAAGTGCCGACATGATCGGCATAGATTTTCCGGGGATAGAACTTTACTTTGGCATCATAGTCTTCGTCTCCTGGGCTGGTATCTGTCTCTTTCAGAGCAGATTTTTCGAGCGATACATCTTTTTTTAGATTGATCCAGCCCTTATCGGTCCGAAAGACTATCTCAAAACGGTACATACCGGCCACAGGCGCCGCGTAACTGAACGAATATCTTCCATCGCTGTCCTTTACCGGCCGGACATGGGTATAGGTCTGCAGGTCGTCGTCAGTAATAAAGATATGCATCTCCCCGACTACTTCGCCTGCTGCGTCCGTGATGCCGACCTGGAACTGATCGGCCTGACCTGCCGGACGCATATGCTTGAACACCAGCTCATATCCCTGTGTGTCCTGCCTGACGTGCCAGATATAGGGTTTTGCGTTATGGGTGTCCGGGATGACCAGCACTTCCTGATCGAGGTCAAGATCAGCCGACGCCAGTGAGGGAGGCACGCATGCGAAAAGCAGCATGACAAACACTATCGTTTTCATTACATACCTCCGTGCGTGTGCCGCATGGACATCGGCTGACCCAGAATGAACGCATTGATGGCTATGAACACGACAACAAGGATTGCCATGGGTATGAACGCCCTGAGCGCTTTATCACCGTAATACCTAACCGCTATCCGGTAGCCTGCATAGAGCGAGAAGATGTTCATGATGAGGATGATGATCATCTGGAGCCAGAATATCGATTCATTTCCCATGAGCGGCGTCACTGCCCAATCGGGTTCACCTGCGCCGCTAATACCGCTCAGCAAACGCTCGACTGCCGGAACAATTTCGGGTCCTTCCTTGAAAAGGTGGTTGATGTTATGCGCTAGGTGCATCGAAAGCCCGACGGGTATGAACATATACGCGAACTGGACGAATGTCCGTTTCAGCGTAAGCGGAGAGTCCGGCCCCGTGCCTTTCCTTACGATCAAGCTGGCCAGGAGCAGGAGGAACGAAGGGATGATGAGCGAACCTGCGGTCATCGTGAACAGAAAGGTCGCCTTTTCCCTGGCAGCATGTGAGACGATGCCCAATGTATCAAAAGGAAGTATTCTGCCCAGAATATCCATCCACCCGTGCCAGGGCGCTACCATCTCGCCGGTAACGACGATCGTGATCCCGACCAGCACCATGGCAAGCAGCGCCTCATCAAAGTATCCCTTGGAAGAGACCCAGAGGTCTTTCGCAAAACTTCTGAACCGGATGACGATATTGTCCTGGGAACAGGACTTGATGCACTCGCTGCAGAAGTTGCAATAATTGTTCCGGTCAAGCGTCATGGGGGTTTCCGCCATAGGGCAGGGTTGGCTCATGGCAGTCCCCTTGATGCACTCTTTTACCTTATGCCCTCTGCATACCTCAAGACACTTGTTCCTGAGCTCGATCGGACTGAACATGGAATATATAGCGATGAGGCCACCAATGGGGCAGACATACCGGCAGAATGAGCGACCTTTGAAGACCAATGCCATACCGGAAGCCACGATAAAAAAGCCGATCAGGAGCCAGGCGGTAAGTGAAGGCCGATTGACAATGCCGCTGTAGCTGTCCCACCAGGTGAGCACGAAAAATAGAGAACTCGAAAGATAGATATTCCGCATCGGCCGGGGGAAATCCCGGTTCATGCTTGCAATGCGCCCTATCCAGTCCTGTATGGCACCGAAGGGGCACATCATGCACCAGATCCTCCCGACAAAGACAAAGGTGAAGATAATGGCAGTCCACCATATCGTCCACATGAGCAGTGTCGCAATATTCCGGTCGCCCTGCTGAATATCGAAGAGTCCGGCAGCCATGATCACGAGGAATACCATAAGCACTGGGATCTGAAATACCGGCTGGAACCATGCAGACTTGAGAAATCTCAGCAGCCAGGGGATATCAAGGAGGTTCAGCTTTTGTCCTGCTCCCAATCCGACAGCTTTTCTCTGATAGAGGATGTATGCGGCAATAAGGCCGCTCAGGAAGATGCTTCCCAACACAAAGAGTATCCGGTATAGGGAGGCATGCGATCTCTTCGGATAGGAGATAACGCCACCGTATCTGAGCGGTTCTGCATAGATCTTTCCGTTCAGGGACTTCACCGCAAGGGTGAACGCATATTCTCCTGCCCCGGGCAGTGGGTAATCAGCCCCGAACATCCCTGCCATCTGCTTTGGCGCTAACTTTATAAAGCCCGACAGGTCTGCTGCAGATCTCGTCACAGGCATATCCATGGAATCCCCGAAATCGAGGTCGTCACCGGTATTCCCTTTATCTGTCTTCCCGGCAATTTTCGGAGATCCATGATCCATGGATGCTTCTTTTTCGAGTCTGATATAAAGTTCTGCGTCATAGATGGGGGACCCTGACATGACATCTTTCAGCATGACCGCAGCCTTGGGGGTCGTCCCCGGCTGGAAATTCGGCGGATCGAGCTGTAGGGTAATCTCTGCTCCATTGATTCTGAAGACCTGAGCTGATGCCGCATGTGCATGAGCCATGGATGATTCCGCGGCGCCGCGGCCCGGGGTAACGATCACCATTGTCAGACATATAAAAAGAAGTAGTTTCTTCATCTTTTTCTAAACAGCTCCTCGATAATCAGAAGTCCTCTTCTCGCTCCGTAAGCTATGGCTTGGGCCGATCTCACGGTACCTGCCGGTGCCTGTATATCACTGCCTACCTGAAACTTATCTGAAGCCTTCTTTCCTTCAAACTGCTTGAGAAAATCAGGACGGCTGAGCATTTCCGGCTCCTTATTCTCAAATACGTGCACTCTTATCAGTTCTCCCCTCCCGCTGACAACGACACCCATCTCGATCTTGCCGTTTTCACCGGGAGCATCGACAAACAGTAGCACGGCAGCCTTTCGGGGACGGGCATCAGGACCGGATCTGATAATGGCAAAGTATACTGATGGCTTGAGGTCTTCCTCCGGCAGGCTTCCTCCCAGCTTCTTTTCCAGTGCAGCCCTTTGCTGATCGGAAATATAGAGATTCTTCTGCTCAAAAGTTTCGGCCTCAGGATAGAGGGTCTTCAGTTTATCTCCGGGCCAGACAAGGTCATGAGCAGAGGTACTGCATACCGGAAAGAGCAACAGAAATATCAGAAAAGCCCATGGTATCGATGCTTTTCGTCTGTTCATACTTTAAGTAAACCACGCCTGTTTGAAGCTATTATGAATAAAATCTGGAGATTTCATGAAGAACGGAGATGGGCGTGAAAGGGACGCCAGCCCAATCGGCGTCTGTCCATAAGGAGAACTGTTGTATGGCGTTATATGACGCTATTCGTAGCGGAGGGCTTCGATCGGATCGAGCAGCGAGGCCTTGTAAGCAGGGTAGAATCCGAAGGATATGCCCACGATTCCGGAGAAGCCGAAGGAGAGGATGACGGAAAAGGGCGATACTATGACCGACCACCCGGCAAAGAGTGCGAGCGCTTCGGAGACCCCGAGACCGACGAGGATGCCGGCAACGCCACCGATCATGGAGAGGGTGAGCGCCTCAATGATGAACTGGAGCCGGATATCCCATGTCTTGGCTCCGACAGCCATGCGGATCCCGATTTCGCGGGTACGCTCGGTCACGGACACGAGCATGATGTTCATGATGCCGATGCCGCCTACCAGGAGCGAGACCGAGGCAATCGCGCCGAGCAGAATGGTCATCACCTTTGTCGACTGCTCCGTGGCCTGGAGCATCTGGGTAAGGTTTCTGACCGTGAAGTCGTCCTCCTGCTTCTGACCGATCTTGTGGCGCTGCCTGAGCAGCTCGGCGATCTCCTGCTCTGCCCGTAAAAGATCCTCCACGGTGCGCGCCTTCACCATCATCATCCGTATCATCCCCGGAAAGGCAGTGCCGAAAAGCTTCTTCTGTGCAGTGGTGATCGGGACATAGATGGTGTCGTCCTGATCCTGTCCCCCCGGTGACTGGCCCTTTATCTCAAGGACCCCGACAACGGTGAATGGTATCTTATTGATACGTATTACCGAACCTACGGGATCTATGCTGCCGAAGAGATTATCGACCACGGTCTGGCCGAGGATGCATACCTTTGTTGCTCCCTTCACGTCATCCTCGGTGAACATTCGGCCGGACGAAAGGTTCCAGTCGCGGACCGCGAGCATGCTCGGCGTGGTCCCCGTGACCCCTGTCGACCAGTTCATGTTCCCGAAAACCACCTGTCCTATACCGCCCAGCACCGGAGCCACATCCTGGACTGACGGGCATTCGCGCTTGATAGCCTCGGCGTCTCCCAGAGACAGCGAGGGCTGGGTCCCGGAGCCCATGCGTCTGCCGCCCGACGTGCTCGCACCGGAAAGAACGATGAGCAGGTTGCTGCCGATGCTCGATATCTGCTCGGCAATCTTCTGCCGAGCGCCGGTACCGACGGCAAGCATGGCAATCACCGCTCCGACGCCGATGATGATGCCGAGCATGGTCAGCGAGGAGCGCATCTTGTTCACCCTGAGCGCCCGGAAGGATATCCGTATGGTTGAAGGGATGTTGATCATGCTGCAATGCCCACAGACATTTTTTTGATGGAACAGGCCTGGTGTATTACGATGACACAGCATACTGACACCCTGTAAACATACCTGTTTTTTGACATCATGGGGCAGAGATTATCCACGCACACGATACCATTTCCTTCCCTGCATAGGCCGCTGAACGATCATGTCACTCTCTGCTGTTTCAGAAACATGCCCCGGCCCTGTCACGCTTACCTGTTCTCCGTTTTCTTCATGACGCCTTTTTCACCTCGTCGCTCACGATGCAGCCGTCGAGAAACCGTATCACCCGTCTGCTGTATGCGGCGATGTCGGGCTCATGGGTAACGAGCATGACCGTGATGTTCGACCCCGTGTTCAGCTTCACGAAAAGGTCCATGATCTCTGCACTCGTCTTTGTGTCGAGGTTTCCTGTCGGCTCGTCAGCCAGGATGAGCGGTGCATTATTTACCAGGGCCCGGGCGATGGCGACCCGCTGCTGCTGGCCGCCGGAAAGCTGGCTGGGATGGTGATCTTCCCGCCCCTCCAGCCCCACCTTCTTCAGCGCAGTCAATGCCCGCTGCCGGCGGTCCTGCGCCGAGAGCCCGTCATACAGGAGCGGGAGCTCCACATTCTCGATCGCTGATGTCCTCGGCAGGAGATTAAAGCCCTGAAAGACAAAACCGATCTTTTTGTTCCGGATCTCGGCGCGTTCGTCCCTGCCCAGACCTCCGACATCGACACCATCAAGGAGATACGTTCCTGTTGTCGGCTTGTCAAGACACCCGAGTATGTTCATGAGCGTTGATTTGCCCGATCCCGAAGGACCCATGATCGCGATGAACTCGGCCGCTTCTATGGTCAGCGATGTCGGGCAGAGCGCCCTGACCTCAACCTCGCCGAAGCTGTATGTCTTGCTTATACCCTGCGCCTCGATCAGGCCCATATCAGAACATTCTCGGTGGAGTTGCAGAACGCTCCGGAGCCTTGGCAAGGGACTCCACGATAACTTCCTGACCCTCCCTGATCTCTCCGGAAAGCAGCTCGCTGTAGCTGCCGTCGCTGATGCCCACCGTGACCGGTATTCGCCTGGGCGCGTTGTTTTCGAGTATCCAGACAGCAGGTCCTTTCTGCTGCTTTCTGGCAGTCCGGTTCTTTTCCGGCGGGAGCGGGCTGAAACGGAGTGCGGCTTTGGGTATCCTGACAATCCCGTGCTTCGTCGATATGATGATAGCGACGTTCGTGGTCATGCCCGGCTTCAGTTTCAGGTCAGGGTTGTCTACCTTGATGACGACATCATAGGTAACGACATTCTGGACCGTGATCGGCGCATTCCGCACCTGGAAGACCTTCCCCGTGAAGGTCGTTTCGGGATAGGCATCGACCGTGAACTCAACAGCCATACCGGTTGCTATCCTGCCGATGTCGGCCTCATCCACATTCGTGTCGATCTGCATCTTGGTTAGGTCCTGGGCAATGGTGAAAAGCGTAGGGGTCTGGAAGCTCGCAGCCACGGTCTGGCCGACATCCACGTTCCGCGACACGACAATGCCGTCGACCGGCGATACGATCCTCGTGTACCGCAGGTTCGTCTCGGCGGTCCTGAGCGCTGCCTCTGCCTGCGCGATCTGCGCCTTCGAGACACCCACCTGTGCCTTGGCTGAAAGGAAATTCGTTTCCGCCGTGTCAAGATCGCTGCGGGCTATGAGGTCCTTGCCGAACAGCTCTTTTGACCTGTTCAGGGTCCGTTGCGCATCAACGAGGGCCGTTTCGGATTTGTCAAGGTTCGCTTGGGTGGAGACGAGGGCTGCCCTGGCCTGATCCACCTGGGCTTCGAACGTAGCAGGGTCGATACGGGCAATGACCTGGTCCTTCCTTACCGGCGTGTTGTAGTCCGCAAAGATCTCCTTTATGGTGCCAGAGACCTGGGTGCCGACAAGGACGGTCGTGACGGCATTTACGGTCCCCGATGCCGTGACCGTGGACGTGATGTCTCCCCGCGCGATCTTTTCCGTTCTGAATTTCGGTTCGCTATCGCGGCTGCTGAACCAGAAATACCCGGCGATTCCTGCAACAGCAAAAACAACTGTAATGGCAACTAACTTTTTCATTCGTCCTCCAGCTGCATACGCATCAGGCACTATGGGCATGCGCAATACCGGCGCCTATGAGCTGTATCCTTCTTCCGTCGGGTCTTCTCAGTGGATCCTGACGCCCAGTTCAAAGTCAGCAGGGCTCGTTGCCGCAGCCTTCGCTGTCTCGAAATCGATGGTCTCCTGGGTGTAGAGGTCAGTGATATGCTGATCGAAGGTCTGCATGCCGTACTGGTCCCTGCCCGCAGCAATAAAGTCCCGCATTGTTGCGGTCTTGTCCGGGTTTTCAACGCAGTCACGTATCGTCAGGGTATTGCGCATCACCTCCACGACAGCGACACGGCCCGCATTGTCCTTTCTCCGGAGGAGCCGCTGGGAAACTACCGCGGTCAGCGCTTCGGAGAGCCGTTTCCTGACGGTCAGCTGCTCGCTCAGCTCAAAGGCGCTGATGATCCGCTGAATGGTCTTCGGCGCATCGACCGTATGGAGCGTTGACATTACCAGATGACCCGTCTCTGCGGCCTTCAGGGCAATATCAATTGTTGTCCTGTCGCGCATCTCTCCCACCATGATGATGTCGGGGTCCTGCCGAAGCGCTGCACGGAGCGCTTTGGAAAAGCTTTCCGTATCGGAACCGACCTCGCGCTGGATCACCGAGGACTTGATCTCGTTATGCAGGTACTCGATGGGATCCTCTATCGTCACGATCTTGCAGGGCTTGGTGTTATTGATCAGATTGATCATGGACGCCATGGTCGTGGACTTTCCGCTTCCGGTCACACCGGTGACCAGGATCAGTCCGCGTTCCTCCATGGCAATGTCCCTGATGACCTGCGGCAGGCCGAGAGCTTCCGTCGAAGGGATCTCATACGGGACGACCCTGAGCACGATCGCGAACGAGCCCCGCTGACGACAGATATTGACCCTGAAGCGGCAGACACCCGGCAGCGAGTACGAGCAATCAAAGTCCTTCAGGCCCTTTGCGGCCTTCTCGATCTCTTCCTCCGGGACAATATGGGACTGGGTGATGATATGCCTGACGATCACCTCAGCTTCGGGCACCTTCAGGGGAGGGAGTGACTTGATGCCTATGACATGGCCGTGCTGCCGGTATTTCCATGGCGAACCGACGCTGAGATGGATGTCCGAGACCTGTATTTCCTTCGCCTTCTGAAGCACCTTCTGAAAAACTGAAATAATGGGATCCATGTGAACCTTCCTTTAACAAAATTTGCCATCTACGATAGGGTATAACAAATCATGCAAATTGGGAACAGCAAACTGTCCTGTTTGCGCCGGTCGGGCGGCGCCTTCCCGGCAGGAAAAATTGTGTGAACTCCCTTTCTGCATCTTTGCGCAGTTCTTCCAAGGAAAAAAGGGGTTCTTTGTGATGTTTTCATGATTCTTCCCGGGAAAAAAGTTGGTAGCCGGTGGGGGACCGGCTACCGTTAGGAGGGGTTTTAGCTAAGGGTTTTTGCCCTTGAATACATAATAACTCAGGATAATGAAGAGAATATGAACAAATTATTAAATAATTTTCAGAAATCATATTGTCCTTCTGAAGCTCACGATCGCCACGGACATCATGACTGCAGTAAATACGGCCAGGAACAGCAGATCTCCGGAGATCGCCGCAAGGCCGGCATGCTTGAAAAGCACTGCTTTCAGTGCGTCGACTGCATAGGCTTCCGGGTTCACCAGCGCAAAGGTCCTGAGCCAGCCGGGAAAGCTTGCGATCGGATAGACCGCACCACTGGGGAAAAAGAGGATCACATTGAGGAACCCGCTCAGGATGCCGACAATCCGGGGATGGTATACGCGGCCAAGAATTACGAACATAAGGCTCAGGAGACAGAGCGTCGTAAGGACGATGATGGCGAATATCGAAAAGCATTGCCCCACCCCCCGCGAAAACGGGATGCCGGTTATGACCATGCTGACCGCAAAAATGAGGGCGGCTATCACGGTGGTTATGGAAAGACCGCTGATCACAAGTCCCCCCACAATATGCGACTTGGACAGCGGCGTAAGGAGATAGCTCTCGTCAATACCGAGGAACCGGTCCATCACCAGGTTAAATGCCCCGGACGTCAGGGTTCCCAGGAATATCGCCATAATGACCACACCGGGCACCAGAGACTGGTAATAGTCCACCTTCGCATACAGGTCGATGTCCCTGAGCTGCACATCTTCGTATGTATCCCGTATGGCAACATGCTCGGTCCTCATAGACCGCACTGCAGCAGTGACAAGACTGCGTATGTTCTCTGAGGATATGCCGTCGGTATTGTCGAGGAACAGCCCGATCTCCGGCCCGCTTTTCAGCACCACCTTCCTGCTGAAATCGGAAGGCACGATCACCGCCGCCTTATAGACCCCCTTCCGTATGCCGGCAATGGCTTCTGCGCGGTCTTTCATGGGCAGGAGCGTGAACGTTGCTGGTCCGGCCTCAATAGCGCGAAGGTTCTCAACGACCTGTCGCGCGTAGGGGCCGCTGTCCTGGTTCACGAGGGCAACGGGCAGGCTCTTCAATTTCCCCTGGAACGAATTGCCGAGAATGACCAGATAGGCGATCGGCATCACGACGCTCATCGCGATCACGATCGGGTTGCGCTTAAACTTCTTGAGGTCTCTTTCAACAACTGCCAGCAGCCGTATCATTATCTGTTTTCTGCCTTCTGTCTCTTGCCGATGGCCGTGGCATGCTTCATCGTCCCCACTTCTGCGGAATTCCCGCACCGACGAAGAAACTGACCTTTCTGGCTTCTTCTTCGCGGATCGATTTTCCCGTATAGTGGATGAAGACGTCCTCAAGAGACTGCTCATGGATCGTCGCCGAATGCACGGCCCCTCCTGAAACCTTCACTTCGTCAAGAAGTGAGGGAAGGTTCGTGGCACCGTTGTCCACGTACACCCTGACCGAGGAATCCTCGGTCTTCACCTGGTGCACGAACGGCAGGCCCTGTATCATGGTCATGATGTCGTCGGTGAGGTTTCCGATCGAGAGGGAAATGATATCACTGCCCGGAATACTGGCCTTGAGTTCGGACGGGCTTCCGAGTGCGATGATCTTTCCGTTGTCGATGATGGCGACCCGGCTGCAGAGTACTTCCGCCTCCTCCATGTAATGCGTCGTGAGGAACACGGTCATGGTATCACCCTGCATGAGCTTTTCGAGGAAGTTCCAGACCACATGGCGCGACTGGGGGTCAAGCCCGATCGTGGGTTCGTCAAGGAAGAGTATCCGCGGCCTGTGCACCAGCACGCGCGCGATCTCAAGCCTTCTTCTCATGCCGCCGGAATATGCAGCGACCAGGTCATGAGCCCGCGCCGTAAGCCCGACCATATCCAGCAGGTAAGCGATCCTTTCCTTCCGCTCCCGTGCACCGAGGCCGTAGAACCTCCCGTAGATATCCATATTTTCGTATCCCGTCAGATCGAGGTCGCTGGTCATCGCCTGGGGGACCACTCCTATCTCCCTGCGCACGGCGGCAGGGTCCTTCTTCACGTCGCAGCAGGCGACAACAGCAGTGCCGCTCGTGGGTTTCAGAAGGGTGGTGAGCATACGGATAAGCGTTGTCTTGCCTGCACCGTTCGGCCCGAGGAACCCGAAGAACTCCCCTTCATCTACGGTAAAGCTCACCGCGTCCACAGCTACGGTGGAGCCGTATTTCTTCGTGATGTCCGTGACCGTAATAGCCGTATTGTTCTGCATGGAGTTCATTCTTTCTGTATGCATCGCGTTCAGGCCGGACGTGAGATCAGGACTTTCCTGACCACTGATCGCGTCGGGACAATGAATGTCGCGCTATGCTTCCTTCCGTATCTCTACAAAAACGGTCATGCCGGGCTTCAGGAG
>DKBO01000138.1 GCA_002448975.1 Nitrospiraceae bacterium UBA6898 | reverse complement strand
GGATCACCCGAAGCGGACCGCCGGTGAGCATCATCGCATATTCTGTTGTCCTGGTCAGTTCGGCGAGCATTTCCGTATGTCCCGGCCACTTCAATCCTGCTGCCTTGAACGCTTCTTTTGAGATCGGAGCGGTGACGACTGCATCGACCTGTTTGTTCAAGGCGAGCTCAACAGCTTTTTTTATGCAGGCAGCAGATGCTTTCCCTCCCTCCGCAGATGCCTCCTGTCGGCGGAAGTCTCTGATAGAGCCAATATCCATGATATTTACTGTCCCAGGGGAAGGGTCGACCATTGCCACTGACGTGATCACGTTTGGCCTGAAAAACTGTCCCGCAAGCCCGAATGACTCCTCAAGAATGTCGCGAGAGCAAATGACGACCGGTCGGCAGATTTTCTGGATCTCCGAATTGGACACAGCGCGTGCAATAATTTCAGGCCCAATGCCTGCAGGGTCGCCCATAGTAATTGCAATGTTTTTCATTCTCCTATGATTTTTACCAGGACCCGTTTCTTTCGCCTGCCGTCGAATTCCCCGTAAAAGATCTGTTCCCAGGGACCGAAGTCAAATTTACCCTTAGTAATGGCTATGACTGCTTCCCTGCCCATGATCTGACGTTTCAAGTGACCATCCGCATTATCTTCGCCCGTATTGTGTTGGTACTGCGAAACAGGCGCATGGGGGGCAAGCCTTTCGAGCCACGCGTCAAAGTCATGATGAAGCCCTGATTCATCGTCATTAATGAAGATCGAGGCTGTTATATGCATGGCATTCACCAGCATCAGTCCCTCTTGTATGCCGCTTTCTCGCAGGCATTCCTCTGCCTTCGCCGTGATATTGATAAAGGCCCTGCGTGCAGGTATGTCGAACCAGAGTTCTTTTCTAAAGCTTTTCATGGCTTACATCATAGCAACTCGCCGGGGTTACTACAAGGCTGCTTGTTATTCCCTTGTTTTCACTTACGGGCTATACTATCAGCATGACGCAAAGACGTTATTTGAGGGTCGGTGACAGGGTTGCGCATCTCCGTTATCCGCAATGGGGAGAGGGAGAGGTGGTTGAAGAGCAACACTCCACGCTGGCCGGGGGCTTCTGCATGGTAAGGATACTTTTCGATGATGAGATCGAAAGGGCATTCATTAATGATCTCGAGAATGACAGCTGCTGTTACTTCGCCGGCATCCGCATTATTTGATTTCCTTAAGAAAAAAGTTAAGTAATCTCTATAACACGTTATTCTTAAAGAAAAATATTGACTTTTTATAATTCTAATGGTTAAATCATGCTATGCGATCCACTTTTAGCCGTTTAAGAGAGGAGAGGAGACTATCGGTCCTGGTCGTGGATGATGTTCGACCGAACCTTGAACTGATGGAGGCAGTATTTCTGAAAGCTGGGCTGGAGGTCCATGCTGCCATAGGCGCCGACGATGCTCTAGATATCTATGCAAATCATCAGATCGATATTGCCATCCTTGATGTCATGATGCCGGGCATTAATGGCTTTGAACTCTGTAGAAGGCTGAAGAACTTTTCCGAAAAGGAATACATCCCTGTTATTCTGGTGACAGCACTGAGTGATAAGAAGAACAGGCTTGCCGGTCTTGAGGCGGGTGCTGATGACTTTATCAGCAAGCCCTTTGACACGCAGGAACTGATAACAAAAATACGGTCTCTCCTGAAATTGAAGGAGCTTCACGATCAGCTTGACCATTCTGAAAGCATTATTTTCAGTCTGGTAATCACCATGGAGGCGCGGGACCATTACACTAAAGGGCATTCCACCAGGGTCGGTGACCTTGCCCATGAGTTCGGTTCGTTCCTCGGTTTCCCGTGTAAGGACCTGGAGGTGTTGAAAAAAGCAGGGATACTCCATGATATCGGCAAGATAGGCCTGAGCGAAGCAATCCTCAAGAAGCCAGATGCCCTTCTTACGAACGAATTGGAGGAGATCAGAAGGCATCCCGCTCTCGGAGAAGAGATATGCAAGCCCCTCAAGTCTCTGAAGGATATTCTTCCCGGCATCAGACATCATCACGAACGATGGGACGGAAGCGGGTTCCCAGACAACCTCTCCGGGGATGCTATTCCCCTTATCGCGAGGATCCTCGCCATTCTTGATACGTTTGACGCAATGGTATCGGTTCGTCCTTATCGGGGCAACCGGTCGATAGAGCAGGCCGTTTGGTTAATGGAAAAAGAGTGCTTTTCCGGGCAATGGGACCCGGAACTGACAGGGATATTCATTCGGATGATGCAGCTTATGTCAAAGGGAAGTTACACCTATGCTTAAGATCGCCATCGCCGGAGGCGGCATAGGTGGAAGTGCGCTCATATCCCTGCTCAGGGGCGATGTGAATACGGCGCTTGTCGGCATATATGAAAAGAAACATGATGCTCCGGGTGTCGTTCTTGCCAGAAAATGGAACATCCCCGTTTTTGCCATGATCGAAGACCTTGCCAAGGTGATGCCTGATGTTGTCATCAATGTGACCGGAGAGGCAGAGATCAGCAATAAGGTCCGGGAAGCATTTCAGCAGAAGATAGAGGTCATTGAAGGCGTTGGTGCACGCTTCCTCTGGGAGATTATTGAAAAGCAGAAACGGGCGAAGATAGAGAGTATCAAAACAACAGCAGACCAGAAGATTCTTTATCAACTCGCAACCAAACTTTCCTCTGCAGACTCTCTCGAGAGCTTTTTCGAAATGCTGCTCGTAAAAACACGTGAGATTGCAGACGCTCCTGCAGGCTGTATCGCGGCATACAGCGGAAGACAGATGAAGATGCTTGCGGCAAAGGGACTGAGCAAGAAATTTATCGAAAACAGGGCGTGGAGTTCCCTTCCTGAGGAGATTGCCGACAGGATGTTCCGCAAGGGAGAATTCGGCGAACTTCCGGATATCTCGAAGGCCGCGAACCTCAACAACGCTGCAATTATGAGTGAAAAGATCAAGTCAGTGCTTGCCTGCCCCGTTCTTTTACGAGGAGAAGTTGCCGGTGTCCTCTATCTCTACGATTTCAAGCCAAGGCAGTTCTCGGAGCGGCAGAAGACTTCCCTCACCCTGGCTACGGGTATCATCGGTTTGACCATGGACCATTTTTCCCTCCTGAGAGGGGTAGACGAATACAAACAGAAGTTTGCCGGTCTTGCAGGCGCCTCCCATGACGTCCTGCTCATTGCTGACGCCAATGGCCTTGTCATTACCTGTAATGATAAGGCTGCTGAGGTTCTCGGCTATTCAAGGAACGACATCGTCGGCAAGACCATTATGTCGCTTATCAGAAGCAGCGATGGGGGAGAGTCCTTACAAAAAGAGCTTGCAAAACGTGCGAGTCTTAAAGGATATGCTACTGCTGTTGTTGATTCCCGCGGTAGTGAGATCGAGATGAATCTCAATTCCGTGGTTCTCAAGGACAGCCTGCAGAACTGGTACGGCACGATTTTTGTCATGCGCAGCCTCAAGGAGGAAAATGAGCTGCGGAGTGCGCTCGACAAGAAGACAATCGAGCTTGAAGAGTTAACCCGGACACTTGAACAGAAGGTACTGGAAAGAACAGAGGAACTCGAGCGTTCGAATAGGGAACTTGAGCGACTGAACCAGATTAAAAGCAGGTTTGTTTCTAATACCAGCCACGAATTGAGAACTCCGTTGAACTCGATACTCGGATTTTCCGATGTGTTGCTCGAAAAGAGCTTCGGGCCGCTGAACGACAGTCAGGAGCGCTACGTAAAGAACATTAACGCAGCAGGAAGGCACCTTCTGGAACTGATCAACAATGTCCTTGATATCGCAAAGATCGAGGCCGGCAAGTTTGAGATCGTCTATGAAACATTCCTGGCGGCAGATTTTCTTGATGAAGTGATATCAATCATGATGCCGCTTGCCGAAAAGA
This sequence comes from Nitrospiraceae bacterium UBA6898, assembly GCA_002448975.1. Taxonomy (GTDB): domain Bacteria; phylum Nitrospirota; class Thermodesulfovibrionia; order Thermodesulfovibrionales; family UBA6898; genus UBA6898. The sequence goes on along the minus strand of DKBO01000138.1, from coordinate 2,407 downwards.
AGTCTATTGAAATCTCCTCTCAGATTGAGTCTGATATCGATTTCATCACCGCAGACAGGGTAAAGATCAAGCAGATCCTCTATAACCTGCTATCGAATGCTATCAAGTTCACGCCGGAAGGCGGGAAGGTAGGCGTTGAAGTGGCGTATGATGACACAGCCGGATACTCTGCGGGCCAGTCTCCTGCCAAGGTCGAACAGCTGAAGTTTTCCGTTTGGGATACCGGCGTGGGTATCGGACCGGGTGACAAGGAGAGGATTTTTGATGAGTTCGAGCAGGCTGACACCACGCTTTCTCGGGAATACGGCGGCGCAGGGCTGGGGCTCGCACTATCGAAGAAGCTTGTTGAACTCCATGGCGGCACCATTTCGGTTGAAAGCAGCCTCGGCAAGGGCAGCATATTCACATTTACCGTACCGGTAACGTCGCCGGTTGAAACTGTTCAGCCTGAAGAGCCTGAGGCCATTGGACTTTCCTTCCCCTGGATGAAAGAGGAGGCCCCCTTAATCCTCGTAGTTGAGGATGATCTCGATACGGCAGAACTCCTTACCCTCCACCTCACCCAGTCAGGTTACAAGGTGGCACACGCATATAATGGTGAGGAGGCGATCGAGAGGGCACGAACGATGAGGCCCTTTGCTATCACCCTCGATGTCATGCTTCCGAAAAAGGACGGGTGGGAAGTGCTTCAGACGCTCAAGAGCGATCCCCTGACTTCCGACATCCCGATCATCATTCATTCGATCATTGACAACAAAGAGCTTGCCTTTGCACTCGGGGCGACAGATTATCTTATGAAGCCTCTGGACAAGTCGGCGCTCCTGGCTAAACTGGATGAACTGAATATCTCCAAGGGTAAGATCGTGCTTCCCTCATCGATTCTGATCATCGAGGAGGAGGAAATTATCACCAACTCTTTTAAAGAGATCTTCGAACCACAGGGGTACCTTATCTATACGGCTTCAGAGGGGAAAAGGGGCATTGACCTTGCTGCCACCCTTAGGCCGAGCCTTATCCTCATGGACTTCAGCCTTTCTGATATGCTGAGCTTTGATGTAATACAGGAACTGAAGGAGAATCCCTATACCAAGAACATCCCGATATTTATCCTAACGGAGAGGGATATTTCGGTTGAGGACAGGATGTCGCTCATGGGGAAGATCGAACGCATTGTCAGAAAGCATGCCTTTGACACCAAAGAAATGATAGATCACATCAAAGAGCTTGAGGTCCTCTATCCCAAGAGAGCCGGACTTATCGATGAACTGACCGGTGTCTTCAGTCACCGGTACTTTCAGATACGGCTCGCGCAGGAAGTCGAGCGGGCAACGCGCTACAAACTGCCGCTCAATCTGCTCCTCCTTGATATTGACTACTTCGGCAACTATGTCGAAAATAACGGTGAATATCACGGCAATATTGTTCTGAAAAAAGTGTCGGAACTGTTGCGGAAGAACATCCGTGGTTCAGACGTGGTGGTTCGTTATGGCGGCGACGCTTTTGCGGTCATTCTCCCGAACACGGTCATCTCGGCAGGACTGTCACTCAGCAACAGATTCACCGCGATCATCAGGAACTATCCGTTCCAGAATGAAGAAGGACAGCCGAAGGGCAAGATCACCGCAAGCGTCGGTATAGTATTCCTTGACGGCCAGACGACCGAAGATCTGATGCTCTGCGCTGAGAGGGCCCTGGCGAATGCCATTAAAAAGGGAGGGGACCGGGTAGAGGTCTATTCGAGTGAGCAGTATGAAGCAGAGCAGGTCGGACCATAGTGAATACTATGACAGTCTCAAGAGCCCGATAGGCGCTCTCTATCTCATTTTTGCGCAATCGGCGCTTATCGGCATAATCTTCGAAAAACCTTCCGGTATAACCCCGCGGCAGACGAAGGTCAGCGTACGGGCGAAGAAGGAGCTTGAAGAATACTTTACCGCCGGAAGGACAGAGTTTATGGTGAAGACCAGCTTTGTCGAAGGAACCGAGTTTGAGAGAGAGGTCTGGGAGGCCCTGAGGGGGGTGCACTACGGAGAAACGAAAACCTATAAGTGGATCGCAGAGAGAATCGGCAAACCCCATGCCTTTCGCGCGGTCGGCAACGCCCTCGGGAAAAATCCCATCCCGATTATATTTCCCTGCCACAGGATAATTGAGTCCGACGGTTCCATCGGCGGATACTCTTCCGGCATCGATATCAAGCGGCGGCTCCTCGAGATCGAGTACTACACCAAACTCTCAAAGACCTGAGATAAAGAGTGACATCCGAGAATTCCACTTTTGGCCGATACAATTTTTACGGGGAGATAGGCAAGTCAGCTTTTAAATTTTAAGAAAGGCCACAAAAAAAGAAGAGCACCCTTTTTTTGTATGAGGTTAAGGAGTGTTGGTGGCGGTGCAGGGATTTGAA
>DKBO01000244.1 GCA_002448975.1 Nitrospiraceae bacterium UBA6898 | reverse complement strand
GCAGCAGACCGACGAGCACCAGGGATTGGCATTATGGTTATCCCGCGAACCTACACACTGGATCCATGCTACCTTCTTCGGATGTTTCTGGTCGGAAGGACGCTGGACAACTCCCTTATACGGACCGGATGCGGAAAGAATGCGTTCAAACTGTATGGACGACACGACATTCTGCCAGCGGCCGAGGCCGAGTTCCTGCCGTACGCGAGCGTCGTACCGGTCAAGGCCGGGACTCAGGATGATGGATCCGACATTGAGCTCGATCTCCCTGCCCGTGTCCCCGTAGTTGATTGCCCCTGCCTTGCACGCCTTTTCGCAGAGACGGCAGCGCTTACGGTCCGGGTCGTTCAGGCAGAGACACTGGCTCGCATCGATCGCACGCGTGTTCGGCACGGCCTGGGGAAAAAGCGAATAAACGGCTTTCCGCGGGCCGAGATTCTGGTCGAATTCGCTCAGGACCTTCTTCGGACACTTGAGCTCGCAGTCACCACAGCCGGTACATTTGTCGGCATCCACATACCGGGGAGCGAGCTTAACCCTGACCTTGAAATCCCCGGCATCCCCCTCGACCGCGGTCACTTCTGCAAGGGTATGGATATCGATGTTCAGATGACGGCCCGCTTCGACCATTTTGGGCGATATCATACACATAGCGCAGTCGCCCGTCGGGAAGGTCTTGTCGAGCATGGCCATAGTCCCGCCAATGGAAGGGTCGCGCTGCACCATATGCACCTTGAACCCGCTGTCAGCAAGGTCAAGAGCTGCCTGCATACCGCCGATGCCGCCGCCGACGATCAGAACGGAACCACGCTTCGTTGAATTTGATAGCATGCTCATATCAGTTTCAGCTCCTTTAACAGGCCCATGGCATCCACAAAATGCCGGTCAACCTGCATCTCGACCGCGTCGAAGCCCATGGCAATACCGATAAGTTCAGTTATAAAATAGACCGGCAGCCGCTTTCCCAGCCCGTACTTCTGCGCCACCTGTTCCTGGTATGCATCAACGTTGAACTGGCAGAGCGGGCAGGTGGTGACAAAGCAGTTCGCGCCGCGCGCCTCAGCGTCCTTCATGATCCGCGACATCAGCAGCAGCGACTGCTCTGCGTCATTAACCGATGCAGATGCACCGCAGCAGTCTGTCTTATAGCTCCAGTCAACGGGTTCTGCGCCGAGTGACCTGCAGATGATCTCCATACCCTGAGGGTTTTCCACATCATCGGTCACGGGGACATCACAGGGGAACCGGGTGAGCAGGCATCCGTAGTAGCAGGCGGGCTTCAGTCCTTCCAGTTTCTTCCTGGCCTTTTCCACTATCTCCCCCGATGTGACCCGCGGCTTCAGCACCTCGAGGATGTTCGACACCTTGATATTCCCCTCCACCTTCCTGCCGAGCTCCGCATTGATAGATTCCTTCAGCTCCGGATCGCAGGAGAGCCGCTGCTGGGATACCAGCGTCCGGCTGTAACAGGACGAACAGGGAATAACAATCTCAGAGAGGCCGGTCGCATCAGCAATCCCGAGGTTTCTTGCCGGGAGCGCTATAGCGAGAAAATCGTCGGTCTTGGCCGCTGCCGTGGCACCGCAACAGTTCCAGTCCGGTATCTCTCTGAGTTCAATCCCAAGATTCCGGAAGACCATCTTGCACTGTATGTCATACAACTCCGATGAGGCATGCAGCGAGCATCCGGGATAATAGGCCAGTTCCATGGTCATGCCCCCTTCCCCGGCTTGGCCTTGCGGTAGAGCGCCTTGACTTCTGCCTTGTTCTTCACCTTGTCCACCTTGAAGTGCATCCGCTTCTTTTTCATCATCGTCATGCCGAGCTTTGCCTGGTTCTTCATCTCATCGATTATCGCACCGACGTTCCCCTTCTTCAGCTCCTTGAGAGCGGTCTTTGCTTCATAGATGCCCATTCCCTCGATCTCATTGAAGCGGCCCATATGTCCCGTCGCCTTCATAAATGCGTTATGAAAGTCGGCAATCCGGGGTCTGAGAGGTTCGAGATGCTCTTTTTTCGACATCTGTTTGAGCGTTTCCGTGATGCGGGCGGTCTGGATGTTGTTGGGGCAGCGTGTACCGCAGGTATAGCAGGCAACGCACTTCCAGACAAGGAGATTACTGAGCGCCTCACCCCTGTCGCCGAGAAGGATCATCCGGATAAGCCTGTCCGGAGTTACACCCGTTTCTTCGCCTACCGGGCATCCCGCTGCACATCTCCGGCACTGGTAACAGGCAAGCAGATTCTGGCCCGACTTGTCCATGACTTCCCGAAGGAGGGTCTGAGCACCTTTTGCTTCATATTTTAGCGTTTTCACCGACATAATCTGCTCCTTTGACCTGAAAGAGAACCTACGAAAACCGACAGGCAACAGGTGCTTCTGAGGGTCTACGTTTTATTATAAATGTTGGCTTTCGCTTTTTTCAATGAACGCATTATCTTTTGCCAGATGCTGCATGGCGAGGCGCATCATGCCCCGCCCGCATCATTTCATCTATATGCCGGCAGCAAGTTTTGCAGACTTGACGGTATTCTTCATGAGCATCGTGATCGTCATCGGGCCCACGCCGCCCGGCACCGGTGTTATGGCCCCGGCGATCTCCTTGGCTGCATCATAGTCGACATCACCCTTCAATATCGGCACCATCTTTCCCGTCTTCTCGCTCTTCTTCTCCCCCACGCGGTTCACCCCCACATCGATGACGCAGGCGCCCGGCTTGATCCATTCAGGCTTTACCAGACCCGGCACACCGGCAGCGACAATCAGAATATCCGCGCGCTTACAGTGAGCCTCAAGGTCCTTCGTTCCGGTATGGACAACAGTGACCGTCGCGTTGGCGCCCTTTCCCTTCTGGAGCATGATGTTTGCAATCGGCTTGCCGACAATATTCGATCGGCCCACCACAACCACCTCGGCGCCAGAGGTATCGAAACCGGCCCGGACGATAAGTTCCTGGATACCTGCAGGGGTGCAGGGAAGGAACTTCGCCTCTTTTCCCCCGATCATCAGGCGGCCGACGTTGACCGGATGAAACCCGTCCACATCCTTATCAGGATCAATCGCGTTCAGAACCTTCTTCTCGTCAATATGCTTCGGCAGCGGGAGCTGTACAAGGATGCCGTGGATTTTCGTGTCCTTATTATAGGTTTCGATAAGCTTCAGCAACTTCTCCTCCGCGATGTCCTCCGGCTGATCGTCCTGGATCGAATGGAACCCCAGTTCGTGCGCTGTCTTCTGCTTCGCCGTGACATAGCTGACGGAGGCGGGATTGTGTCCCACCAAAATGGTGACCAGTCCCGGTATTACACCCGTCTTCTCTTTCAGTTCGGAAACTTCCTTCTTGAGCTCTTCGCGAATCTGTGCAGCCACTTCGGTACCGCTGATGATCTTTGCTGACATGGTATTCCTCCTCTGCAGTCGTATTACGTTATTGTGTCCTGAAACTTACATGACATCACATTCAGACAACCGGAGAAAAATCCGGTTTCAGCTAAGCATTCTTCTTGATCAGTTCCAGAAGCTCCTGCCGTGTCGATTCCTTCGATCTGAATATTCCTCTCACGGCAGAAGTCACGGTGCGGGCACCCGACTTTCTCAGACCCCGCATCGAAAGACAGAGATGCTCCGCATCGACGACCACCATGGCACCCTTGGGTCTGAGTTTTTCCATGATCAGATCGGCGAGCTGGGCGGTGAGGCGTTCCTGCACCGTGGGTCTCTTGGCAAAAATCTCCAGGGCCTTGGCGAGCTCGCCGATGCCGGCTATCTTCCCTGCGCCGGGGACATAGGCAACATGGGCCTTGCCGATAAACGGGAGAAGATGGTGTTCGCATACGGAATAGAACGGGACATCCTTCAGCAGAACGAGTTCTTCATGGCTTTCGCCCTCAATATGCTGGAGTATCTCTTCTGTCGGGGTCTCCAGTCCGGAAAATATGTCCTGGTACATTTTGGCGACCCTTCCGGGCGTGCCTTTCATGCCCGGCCTGTCCGGATCTTCACCGATGCCTTCAATGATGAGGCGTACGCCTTTTTCGATCTTTTTGAGGTCCACGGATTATCCCCTGATTTGCCTTAAAAAAAGCACCTGATTTTAGCACGTCAGAAAAAAAGAAGTCAAAAGATTTGTTTATAAACTTATTTTATTTACTTATAGATAGGACACCTTGTCCTTATCAGGCATACAATGATATCTTATTGCATGCAGGCAGGTTTTTTCCAGTTCAATACGGCATTCGGCAGGAAGCAGGAAAACCTCGAAAAAGTCAGGGCCGCAACAAGAGATACCTCCCCGGACCTTCTAGTATTACCAGAATTTTTCGCCACCGGATACCAGTTTATCTCCCGCGATGAAGTTGCTGATCTCTCAGAGCCTGTCCCAAAGGGCGAAACGACCGAATTCCTTGCAGGGTTATCCCGGGAGAAGGGGATATATATTGTCGCCGGTCTTCCTGAGCGGGACGGAGACATTTTCTTTAACTCGGCAGTTCTGACCGGACCCGAAGGCTTTCTCGGACGGTACCGCAAAACGCATCTCTATTTTGAAGAGAACCTCTTCTTCGCTCCCGGCAACACAGGATTCCGGGTTTGGGACACGAAAATCGGCAGGATCGGCATCATGGTCTGCTTCGACTGGTTCTTCCCCGAGAGCGCCCGGACGCTCGCCCTGGCCGGGGCGGAAGTTATCGCCCATCCGTCGAACCTCGTCATGCCGCACTGCCCCGACGCGATGGTCACCCGCTGCCTGGAGAACCGCGTGTTCAGCGCGACGGCCTCGGCATGACCGTCAGGCGAGCACTGTTTGCAAGCCTGATCGGAACGACGATCGAGTTCTTCGACTTCTAC
>DKBO01000230.1 GCA_002448975.1 Nitrospiraceae bacterium UBA6898 | reverse complement strand
CTGCAGTTTCGCCGCGACATCGGCAAGATCTCCTTTCATCTGGTAGATCTGCGCCATATAGAGTGGATTGGTTGAGGCGATCTGGAGTTCCTTGCCCGTCTCGGTAAGAGATATGCGCTGAATGGCTCCATAGGCACCAAAGGGCGACTTCGCCGCATTGCTCTTGAGTGCATCGCTCGTAACGACAAGAATGTGTGCGCCCGCGTAGGGCTCGTACTCCCCGACTATCTGAAAACCTTCTTTTTCCATCGCGTTCCTTACCTCGGCAATACGGTCCTTGATCGTACCGGGCCCGCGATACAGCAGCAGATCGGGTTTGAGCATGGTATCTGCAGCAGAAACTGATGCGCTGATGACGAACAGCAGCATAAAAAGCGCATAGGATATCCTCCACATTGCTCTGTTCATATGACCACCTCCATGAATGAATTTTCTTATGCTACCCTATACGAGCAGACCAGATTACCAAAAAAGGGCTCTCATCTCACTTCCCGCAATTCATCCAGAGCAAACTGAAGACCTTCCGCCATCCCCTGCCAGTACGCGATCTGGTCCCTCGTCATCCAGATATCGTGGAAGTTTTTGGGTTCGGCCCCTTCAAGCTGCTTGAGTTTTTCATTAAAATCCTGCTTTTTGGCAACTGCCTTTTCGTGCTCTTCTCGGATCCTCTCTTCCGGTCTCATCCTGTCACCGCCGTATCAGATCAACAGCGATATTCGTTCCCATACCGAGACCATATCCGAGGGTTATCATGAGCATGGCGAGCGGTTCAAGATAGCGGGCCGAAGTCAACAGCCCGCAGTCCACCGGTTCAAAGCCGACATCGTTGATCAGCTTTGCTGTTACGATCTTGGATTCTGCGTCATCTCCGCAGTAGAACATGGTTGCCCTTCGCGAACCAAAGAGACGATTACCTTCCTGGTATACCTGCGCAAAGGCGGTATTGAAGGCCTTGATGACCCTCGCACCCGGAGCCATCCGGGCAATCTCTTCAGCTGCAGATGTTGTATGGCCGAGAGCAAGTCCGCTCATATCGGGGGTCAGGGGGTTGGTACAATCTATAACGGTCCTGTCCTTCAGGGTGCCTGCCTGTCTGACCGCATCAGGGACGTCACCCCACCGGACCGCGAGAAGAACCACATCGCTGTCGGCTGCTGCCTCTTCCGGTGTGCCGGCGCGTGCATTCGGCACTGAGGAGGCGACGGCGGCAAGCTTTTCCCTGCTGCGGGAATAGCTGAACGTGACCGCATGTCCCTTCTCCGCCCAGATCCTGCCAAGACCGCCCCCCACATTACCGCAACCGATAATTCCTATATGCATGCGTTTCCTCCGGCCCATTATTGTATACACTATAGCAAACAAAACCTGTTCTGTCGACAGAACGCAAAAAAGGCGCAGGGAATATATCCGTGCACCTTTCTTTGCGTGTATGGCTCAGGTATGTGCAGCTCTCAGGGTTTCCATTTTTCAACGAATTTGCCGTCCTCTGTCACCCAAACGACGTAGGGGGCCACAGTGACATCGCCCTTGTCATCGAATTTTATACTGCCCATGGTACCGTTGAATTCCAAGCTGTGAAGCTTGTCGACAATTTTTTCACCTTCTGTCGTCTTTGCCGCTGCAATGGCTGTGAGCATGATATTTGCTGCATCATAGGCATAGACCGAGTAAGGTCCGATCTCCCCGTACTTTGTGGTATATTTGCTGATGAAGTCTTTGGCAGATGCGATATTCTTCGGGTCAGGGCTGAACGTGAGATACGTACCCTCCGCTGCCTGAGCCCCCGCGATCTCAACGAACTTGGGATCGATAGAACCGTCGCCACTCATGAACGGTGCTTTTATCCCGAGTTCACGTGCCTGCCGGACGAGAAGCCCCATCTCCGGATAAATGCCGCCGAAAAACAGGAGTTCGGGCTTCTTCTCCCTGATGGATGTGAGCACGCCCTTGAAGTCCTTATCTCCCTGGACGATCCCTCCGTAGAAAATGACCTCGGCTTTCTCGCCCAGCGCCTTTCTGAATTCGTCCGCAAGTCCCTGTCCGTATGTCGTCTTATCATGGATAACAGCTATTTTCTTCACTTTGAGCTGGCCATTGACAAAATCGGCCGCAACCTTGCCCTGCTGGTCGTCCCTGCCGCATACCCTGAACACGTTCCGGTAGCCTTTCTCTGTCAACTGAGGATTGGTAGACCCGGGCGATATCATCGGGATATTTCCCCTGACGTAGATATCCGATGCCGGTATGGAGCAGCTGGAGTTAAAATGGCCGATGATACCCACCGCACCTTCATTTACGATCTTGTTCGCAACAGAAACGGCCTGTTTCGGATCGTGCTGATCATCGCCGATAATGATCTCCACCTTCTTCCCGAGCACTCCTCCCCGTGCATTCCATTCCTCGACAGCCAGGGAAACACCGTTTTTGAAGTCCGTCCCCATTTTAGACTGATCTCCGGTCATCGGGCCGGCAACGCCGATCTTCACGTTTTCAGACTTTTTCTGGCACCCTGCTGCCAAGATCATCGCAACGCCGAGACAGAGAAAGATCGCAGCAACTTTTCTCATATTACCTCCCTTTGATGGTTTGCAGCATTCGTATGAACGTACGTGCATTTTCCGTGATATCGCCCTTGCAGATCGCTGTGGCAACTGCAATGCAATCAGCGCCTGCATTCATGACATCTACAACCGACGCGAACCCAATTCCCCCGATGGCCACAACAGGAATGCTGACATTCTGTTTGATTATTTTCAGAATGTCAACCCCTTGGGGAATGCCGGCATCCTTTGTCGCTGTGTGAAAAATGGGGCCGAAACCGATATAATCCGCCCCTCCTGCCTCCGCCTCCCTGGCCTGCTCAAGACTGTGCGTGGAAATACCTATGATACGGCTGCCCATGATCCTTCTTGCCTCCTCCAGTGGAAGGTCGTCCTGGCCGAGATGCACACCGTCGGCATCAACGGCAAGCGCAATATCAGCATGGTCATTGACAATGAAAACGGCACCAAACGCGCGGGTGAGATTCCTGAGACTTGCCGCCTCTGCATAGATCTCCCGCCGCGTCGCTTCTTTGGCACGGTACTGAACAAAGGTAAGGCCTGCCTCAAGCACACGTTTCACCATATCAGAGAGCGGCAGTGTCGAATAGGTCCTGTCCGTGATAAAGCAGATGCCGTTGCCGTACATTGCTGACCCTGCAGGAGTAGTTATTTTTGTGTTGGCTGCGGAGGATTGTTCATTTTTTCGACAAAACCGGTATTGAACTCCCCCCTGATAAAGTCCGGGTCGTTCAGGACCTTTTTGTGAAACGGTATGGTCGTCTTGATGCCTTCAACGATGAATTCGTCAAGGGCCCGCTTCATGCGGGCTATCGCCTCTTCCCGGTTCCTTCCGTGGACAATGAGTTTGGCAACAAGAGAGTCGTAATGGGAGGGGATAACACAGCCGTTGTACGCGGCGGTATCCACCCGGACACCCGGCCCGCCGGGAAGTGCAAGGAATGTAATTTTGCCGGGATAGGGGATGAAACGTTCCGGGTCCTCTGCATTGATCCTGCATTCGATGGCATGCCCGAAGAACTTTACCTGCGGCTGTTTGATCTCAAACAAAAGCCCGGCCGCTACCCTGATCTGTTCTTTTACGATATCTATGCCGGTGACGTACTCCGTAACAGGATGTTCCACCTGCAGCCGGGTATTGATTTCCATGAAATAGATATTACCATCCGGCCCAACAATAAATTCCACCGTACCGGCGTTCCGGTATTTTAATGCCCGCGCAGCCTTCACCGCATACTCGCCGATCTTCTTCCTGAACTTTTCCGAGGCAATGGGTGAAGGCGACTCTTCGATCAGTTTCTGGTGCCTCCGCTGTATGGAACAGTCCCTCTCGCCGAGGTGCAGGATATTACCCTTCGTATCCGCAATGATCTGCACCTCAATATGCCGCATCTCGGTGATGTATTTTTCCATATAGAGTTCGCCGTTGCCGAACGCGGTCAGCGCCTCTCTCTGCGCCATGAAAAAAAGCTTTTCAAGCTCTGCCTCCTCCCTGATAATTCTCATGCCTCGTCCGCCGCCGCCTGCCGAAGCCTTGATAATGACAGGGAACCCGATCTTCTTGGCGGTCTTGAGCGCAGCCTCCTCGGTCACCACGGGGCCGTCGCTGCCCGGCACAACAGGGACGCCCCTGCGTTTCATGGTCTGCCGCGCCTTTGCCTTGTCGCCACCCAACCGTATCGTCTCTGAAGACGGCCCGATAAAGGTTATGCCCGAAGTGAGGCACGCCTCGGCAAACTGGGGGTTCTCGGATAAGAAGCCGTAGCCGGGATGGATCGCTTCAGAATCGGTTATCTCTGCTGCCGAAAGGATACTGGGGATATTGTTGTAGCTCTGCGCCGCACTTGCAGGGCCAACACAGACCGACTCGTCGGCAAGCTTCACATGCAGCGAGTCCCGGTCAGCGTCCGAATAGACCGCTACGGTCCTGATACCGAGCTCCTTGCAGGCACGGATCACCCTCACCGCTATCTCGCCGCGGTTGGCAATAAGGATCTTTTTAAAGGTCTTCATGCGGGATCTATAAGGAAGAGCGGTTCACCGTACTCGACAGGCTGTCCGTTTTCCACCAGTGCCTTTACAACAACACCGTCAGCCTCGCTTTCGATCTCGTTCATCAGCTTCATGGCTTCAATGATACAGAGCGCCTGCCCTTTCTTCACCCTCTGGCCGATCTCTATAAATGAAGGGGCCTCGGGAGACGGTGCGCGGTAAAATGTCCCGACGATCGGGGACGTGATCGTGATGAGGCGCTGCTCAGAATCTTCTGCAACGATCTCCTTGATGATCGTCTCCTGAACAGGGACAACAGAAGGTTTCTGTGCAGCTATCTCGAACGGCTGAAGGAATTTTTCTCTCTTGATCTTTACCTTGGTACCGTCTTTCTCGACCTGCAGCTCGGTAATATCGGTTTCCTTGAGAAGTTCTATGATCTCTTTGAGGTCCTCAAGTTCCATTATTTTACCCTTTCTATGTATTCGGACGTCCGCGTATCGACCTTAATGGTATCACCCTCATTAAGATGGAACGGCACCCGCACAACAGCTCCGGTTTCCAGCGTGGCGGGCTTTCCGCCGCCCGACGTGGTGTCACCTTTAAAGCCGGGAGGATCGGTCTTTGCGATGACCAGTTCGATGAAGGTCGGCAGCTCCACATTGAGAGGCTCTCCCTTATAGTACAGTATCTTTACCTCGATGTTCTCCTTGAGAAAGAGTTTTGCTCCGCCGAGCTGTGTGCCGCTCAGCGGGAGTTGTTCATAGTTTTCCTGGTCCATGAAGATATAGTCATCACCCTGGGCATAGAGGTACTGCATCTTCTTTTCCTCAAGCCCTGCGGGAGGAAACTTTTCCCCGGACCTGATTGTCTCTTCCACAACGCTTCCGCTCCTGAGGTTCCTCATCTTCGTTTTGACGTTTGCGCCGCCCCTCCCCATCTTTACGTGCTGGAAATCTATGATCTCGTAGGGGTCTCCCTTGAATTCGATCTTTAAGCCTTTCCTGAAATCACTTGTTGCGAACAATAGCCTTTTCCTCCTGGATTTACCTTATAGAATCTCAAGTTTCTTGGGAAGCGATGTCAATATCCTGCAGCCCTGCTTTTCCACAAGGAGCATGTCCTCAATCCTGACACCACCAAATCCGGGCAGGTAGATCCCCGGTTCCACCGTGAAGACCATCCCTGACCTGATCATCTCTCTCCCGAATCGTGATATGCGGGGAAGTTCATGCACGTCAAGTCCTACGCCGTGGCCGGTGCCATGACCGAAGTAGTCGCCGTACCCTGCCTTTTTTATAACATCTCTTGCGGTCTTGTCAACCAAGCGGGCGGCAGTCTCCTGGCGGACAGACCTGATGGCGCTCATGTTGGCATTCAGAACCGCTGCGTAGACTTCTATCTTCTTTGAAAGATCACTGCCGCCCTTCATCAGAAAGGTCCTCGTCATATCGGAGAAATACCCCGCGGCCTCTCCTGCCCAGTCGAACATCACGAAATCTCCCGGCCTAATCCTGTTATCAGAGGGCTTTGCGTGCGGCAGGGCAGTGTTCTTCCCCGCTGCCACAATGAGATCGAAGGGAATCACGGTGCAACCCTGTTTCTTCAGAGCTGTCTCAAGCCGCAGGGCAAGATGCCGTTCCGATACGCCTGCCCTGATATGCGGCATCACCTCAAGGAATGCCTTCTCTGCACGCTCAACAGCCTTACGGATCATCTTGATCTCAAAACTGGATTTCACCCTCCGCATCTCTTCGACCAGGTTCGTAACACCCTTCACCCTGACCCCTTTTCTGAGAAGCGACCTATAGAAGGCGTAAGATACGGTTGACTCAAAACCGAGCGTTCTGATACCGACCGCCTTTGCCTTCTCCAGGACCTCTTTGGGCCGCTCATACTGTTCGATGATGATATCAAAGCCTCTGACCTCACGCTTTGACAGCTCTTCGTAACGCGAATCGGCAAAAAAGATCCGTTCCCTTCCGGCAATGAGGAGACAGGCTGATGAGCCGGTAAATCCAGTAAGATATCGCACATTACGGATTTGGGATATAAGCATGCCGTCGATCCCTTTTGCCGCAAGGGACCTGGTCACTGCAGGGATGTGATTCATTTATTCAGGATCTTCGGGCTTGCCTGAACTGCAAGGAGATACCCTTCAGCTCCAAGACCGCTGATCTGGCCCGTCACGACCCCCGAGATATAGGACCTTTTCCTGAATTCCTCTCTTTTATGGATATTGGAAATATGCACCTCGATAGCAGGCCTGCCGACCGCGGCAATGGCATCGCGGATGGCAATACTGGTATGCGTATAGGCTGCAGGGTTGATGATCAGCACATCGTAGGTCTCTTGCTGTATGGCATCAACGATCTCACCTTCACTGTTCGATTGAAATACCGCTGCTTCGATTTCCAGTTCCTTTGCAAGAGCTTTAATCCGACTGTTGATGTCGTCGAGCGTCATGCTGCCATAGACATCAGGTTCTCTTTGGCCGAGCAGATTAAGGTTGGGACCGTGAATGACAAGGATCTTCATGGTGTGAGCTCTCCTGGTTTGGAACGTTCAGCGCCCTGCACCGGCAGCGGTCAAAATTCGCTCTCTATTTTGGGAACGGTCGTTTTAAGAATATAGCGTCCTTTTCCATAGTTGCCTTCCGGCTTTATGACAAGGGCAAGGTAATATCCCTCATTGATCTTACGCATGATGATCCCGCAGGTGTCAGAGATGATCGAGAACTCTCTCGCCTCCCCGAGCCGGAGATTTTCTGCTGCATAGCCGATATCCCTGATCATTGCCGAGGCCTCAGCGCCAAGTCCTGTCAGGTCTATAAGCTTCTCCTGGACATATTCCTCCACCAAAATACCGTCAGAGGCAATAATCATCGCTGAGACTGCGCCGTCAATCTTTTCAACCGTTTCTTTAAGAACGTCCGAAAAATTCATCGCGTCTCTTCTGTATCCCTTCCAGGAAAGCGTCCAATTTTGCTATGAGAACTTCTTTGTCCTTTCCCAGCAGTTTCAGGAGCGCCCTCAGTTCATTAACCCGCTGAAGAACGACCTGATTGTCCGGATCCACAGAGAGGCATTTTCTGTATATTCCCATTGCCGCGGAATATTTATCTTCCGCAACAAAGCGGTCTGCGTCATCGAGGTCTTCGCCGGCAGATTCCCGCGCTGGCATATCCTCATCCGTGTCCGGAAGATCTTCCATGGGTTCCCCAAACTCTTCAGTCTGTTTGATCTCTGCTCCAGATACGCCCGCAACCGGACTCTCTTCCTCTCCGCCTTCCGCAGCCACCTCCTCGAAGGTAAGGCCCTGTCCTGACTCATCAATCGTTTCTTCCGCAATAGTGATCTCATCCGCAAACTGTTCTTCTTCTGCAGCATCCAGCTCGCCCGCATCATGCAGCGTGCCCTTATCACCGAAGAGCGAGTCCTTAAAGGCGTTCAACTCTTCTTCAGAATGCTCCGTCTGCGCCTCTTCAGATTCTCTCGTGACCTTTTCGACGCTATGCTCAGGAGAAGCAGCCTCCGGCAAGGTTTCTTCAGGCATCTTCAGTACACCAGGCATAACGGCTGCCGCTGTCTGATCCTGCTGCTCACTGCTTCCCGAAACATCACCCGACTCCAGGGCCTTGAGGTTGTTCAGCGTCTCCTCATCCATAGGGTTGAGCCTGAGGATCGCCTTCGAAGCTGTTATCGCGCGCGCTGTTTCGCCGGTATCACGGTATACCTCGGCAAGTTTCTTATACGCAAAGAGATTGTCCGGCACGGAAGCGATGACATTTTCGAACTCCTTCGTTGCCTCAGGGAGCATGCCTTTTTCGAGATAGATCTTGCCGAGCAGAACACGGGCGCTGGTGTATGCCTGATGCTTTTCAAGACCTGACTGAAGCGCGTCGATCGCTTCATCCAGCATGCCTTCTTTTCTGTATTCCTCGGCAAGAGGAAGAAAAAGCTTTGAATTAGGGTCTTTTTCAAACTTTTCTTTAAGTTTTTCTATATCTTTGGATGCCATAAGGTATCAATTTTTTAGCAAAACAGGGCAATAAAGTCAAGTTTTGATTTTAAGATAGCGGTCGAGAATTGCGTCCGCAATCTCGTCTTTGCTCAGCAAACCTGTCTTTGCTGAGCCCTTTCTGTCTAAAATCACAACATTGTTCGTGTCCGACTCAAATCCTGCTCCGATTTCGGTAACATCGTTGAACACGATCATGTCCATTTTTTTCCGCTGCATCTTTTGCTTTGCACGCTCCAGTTTCCCGCCCGTCTCCGCGGCGAACCCGATGACAAAAGGCTTCTTTTTCTGTGCTGCCACATGGGCGATAATGTCCTGCGTCCGGTCCAGTACAAGAGAGTCTATGTTGTCCTTAGCTGCCTTGGTCCTGGCCTGCAGATGTGGCCTGAAATCGGCAACTGCTGCAGCCATGATGAGGACTGAGGCATCTTTATCCGTTTCTTCTGTCACTGCCCGTAACATCTGTGCAGCGGTGTCTACCTGTCTCAAGATGACACCTGACGGACTCTTCAGCGCTGTCGGTCCACTTATTAGCACAACCGCGGCCCCACGTATCCATGCAGCCCGGGCAATGCTGAACCCCATCTTTCCCGAGGACCTGTTGGATAGAAAGCGAACCGGGTCAAGATGCTCCCGTGTCGGCCCTGCCGTAACGACTATCTTCCGTCCCTTGAGATCCTGGGGTGTCACTGCTGCGATAACGGAATCGACTATGTCCGGCACATCTGCAAGTCTTCCCTTGCCTTCCTCGCCGCAGGCAAGGGTACCGCTTTCCGGCCCTACCTGCCGAATCCCGAACGACAGCAACCGCTTCAGGTTTTCCTGGAATATCGGATGTTCGAACATCTTTCCGTTCATCGAAGGTGCAATCACAACAGGCCCCTGATATGCGAGAAACGCTGTAGAAAGAATATCGTCCGCAATACCGTTGGCGAGCTTTGCAATGATATTGGCTGTCGCAGGTGCTATGACCATGACGTCTGCAAGCGCCGGCAGGGATATATGAGTCAGGGGATCCTGAAACACCGAGGTGTAGACCGTATTCTGGGATGCAACCTGGAGTGAAAGCGGAGTGATGAACTGCTTGGCAGCCTCGGTCATCATGACCGTGACCGAGGCGCCGACATCTTTCAGTCTTCTGATGAGATCTGCAGCCTTAAAAGCCGCAACACCTCCCGTAACGCCAAGGAGTACTGATTTATTCTTCAGTCTCTTCAGCTTCTGTTTCCTTCTTGCTGCCGAAGAGCTCCTCAAAGGCTTTCTTATCGAGGTTCTCCTTCTCGTGGAGATAGACCTTCAGATCCTTTTCGAGCTCACTCAGATCCTCAGGTGCTCCGATCTTCTTGCTCTCCTCGAGGAGCCTGCGGTAGTCGTACTTGCTTGCTTTTTCATTCGCTATCCTGGCTTCTTCACCGGTAATGTATTCGAGCTTGTCCTGAAGTGCCTCTTCAAGCGCCAGGGTCGTTACCTTTTTCGACTTGGTCGTCACCCTCGGCTTTCCTCCGAGCGAGAGCTCCTTTGCCCTCTGGGCAGCTATGATTACGAGTCTGAACTTGCCGTCAATCTTCTGATGATCAACCTCTGCCGGCAGGGAAATGAGATCCATACGCTACTACCTCCTGATGATATTTTTCTCGATCCATGCTGCATCCCTTCTGGCACTCCGTTGCCGTTCTGCCAGGACAATGGACTCGAACTTCCTGAGGGAACTGTTCAGCAGGTCGTTTACTATAACATAATCATATATTTTATACTCCCGGATTTCCTCGACAGCACGCTTCAGACGCCTTTCCCTGTCCTCCCGGGTATTGCTCATCCTTCTTTCCAGTCTGTTCCTGAGCTCTGACATGGAAGGAGGCAGGATAAAGATGTAGACGCCATTTCCGTAGGTCTCCTTTATCTGCCGTGCACCCTGGGTGTCGATATCGAGGATAACGTCATATCCGGAAGCAATGATCTTCTCGAGACGTTTTCTTGACGTACCATAGAGATTGCCATGCACTTCCGCCCATTCCACGAACTCACCCTTCGCGATCATGATCCGGAATCTCTTCTCCGTGATAAATATATAATCCTCGCCGTCAACCTCTCCCTGCCTGGCCTTTCTCGTGGTGAATGAAACAGAGGTCTTCAGGTTGTCGAGCAAGACCGCGATCTTTTTGCAGATCGTGGTCTTGCCTGCTCCGGAAGGAGCAGATACGATAAAAAGGGTTCCTCTTTCTCTATGCTTCCTCTTCGTCACTGCCGCCTTTTCCTTCCAGGAACCGTTGGGTGATCGTTTCGGCCTGGAGCGCCGAGAGGATAATATGGTTACTGTCGGTTATAATGATCGACCGCGTACGCCTTCCCTGCGTCGCATCGACAAGTCTGCCGACGTTCTTTGCCTCCTCGCGCATGCGCTTCATGGGAGCTGATCCTGGCGTGACAATGGCCACGACCTTGGAGGAGGCGACGACATTGCCGAATCCTATATTGACAAGCACTGAACTGACGTCACCTTTTTTCATGACAACCTCTCAAAAGGCAGGTAAAGGTGCCGGCAAAGAAGTCTTTTCCCCGCCTTCACCTCAGCCTGCGTGTTCTTACTGTAAATTCTGCACCTGTTCCCTGATCTTTTCTATCTCCGTTTTCATGTCCACGGCGAGCTTCGACACACTGAAATCAGCTGACTTGGAGGACATGGTGTTCACTTCGCGGTTCATCTCCTGCACCAGAAAATCCAGTTTTCTCCCCATGATACCATCACTGCCGAGGACTTCCCGCAGTTGCTGGATATGGCAGTCGAATCTTGCGATCTCTTCGGTCATGTCCGCCTTGCCTGCAAGGACAGCAATCTCCTGATGCATCCTCGCAGGATCGATCTCCTGGTTACCCAAAAGGGTCTTCAGTCTTTCCTTCAGCCTCGCTACTGCCTCCGGAGCTGCCTGCGCGCTCTGCGTCTTCATCTCACGGTTCATCGCGCCGAGAGCTTCGACAATCCTGCTGATCTCCCGGACCAGCAGTTGTCCTTCCCTGCTTCTCATGTGGTAAAGGTTGTCAACTGCCTCCTCAAAAACCTTTTTAATCGTTTCTATGTCAGAGGACATATTTGCCTCCATAAACATGTCATGAAAATTGGCGATGCTGTTGATATCTACCTGCCCCGGAATAGCGAATTCCTCCTGCAGGGACCTGAGTGCACTGAATATCCTGCCTGCGACTTTCGTATTGAGCTTGAGATCTGCAGTGGCGTCTCCGGACACAGAAATGCTAACATC
>DKBO01000091.1 GCA_002448975.1 Nitrospiraceae bacterium UBA6898 | reverse complement strand
CACAGTTTTTAGGGTAGAGGTCCTACGTTAACGGTATAATCACCGAGGCCAGACCAAACTAATTCAATTGATGGGATGTCTATTCGTGTCCCTGAATCAATATTCTTAATTTCAGTGAGATACGCCAAACATGAGAACGCATGCTTTGATTTGTTTCTATTTATTACTTCAATATGCCACCAATCAGTTAATAATTGAGGATTATTGTTTAAGATGACATTTCTTGAAACTTTTTTGGGGTCATGCATAAGATACAATTCGTTAACAGAATTCGGATCCCAATCCTTTGTCTCTTCTCTCAGTCTAGCTATAATTTCAGTGCCATCTTCAAAAGGAAAAGCATTGTAAATTTGATAGTCCAATATTCCTTCCCGCTTGACGCCTTTTTCAATAAACCCTATACCTGGGATTCGCAAAAATGTAGAAATACCTATTTCCTGATTTACAAACAGAGAGCCTCTAAAGTCTTCATTTGAAATTTTGTCTCTTTTAAAATCAATAAATACAAAATATTCTGACTCTTTTAGAAAAGTAAATATATGGTCAGTGAGTGCCTCAGGTGAGTGAACTTTTTCAGCAAAATATGTTAGAAAGCCTCTTTCTCTAAAATATCTATCAACTTCCAAGCCAATTTTCTTTTCGCGTTCGGCTCGCTGACCACAACTTATAAAGACCCTAGCTTTTCTCATTTTTTATACCTAATGCGGCGGCGCTGAGCCCTGGGGGGAGGCTGCGGACGGGGTCATGCAGCCGGACTGCCATGGAGTTCAAGCGCCTTGTTCGGCGCCGGTGCCATTCCGTAAGGGTTGCTTGCCCTCTTTCTATTTTGATTCTCACTATATTAATGCTCAGAAAGATATTTGCCTCTCCATGGAGATGATAATATCACATCTCGTCTTCACCGCATAGCAGAACACGGCCTGCGTGCAAAGAGCACCGTGGTTTCAGTATAATAACACCTAAAATTCACGTTAAGGGAGCATAACCATGAAGCAAGTGGGGTTTGTGGGCTGGCGCGGTATGGTCGGTTCCGTACTTATGGGCCGGATGCTGGAGGAAAAGGATTTCGACTTTGTAGACCCGGTTTTTTTTACGACTTCGAACGTGGGGGGAGCAGGGCCGAAGATCGGCAGGGATACTCCGCCGCTGAAGAATGCGAAGAACATCGATGACCTGAAGGCGATGGAGATCATCGTCTCCTGCCAGGGCGGTGAATATACGAATGAGATCTTCCCAAAGCTGCGTGCTGCGGGCTGGAACGGATACTGGATCGACGCTGCCTCGACCCTCCGCATGGAAAAGGACGCGATCATCATCCTCGATCCGATCAACTTCAAGGTCATCCGCAACGGCCTTGCAAGAGGGATAAAGAACTATATCGGCGGCAACTGCACGGTTTCCCTTATGCTCATGGCCCTCGGCGGGATCTATGAGGCAGGCCTCGTGGAGTGGATGAGCGCCATGACCTATCAGGCCGCTTCCGGTGCCGGTGCGAATAATATGCGCGAACTGCTGAAGCAGATGGGCGAGGTCCACCGCGTGGCAAAGGAGATGCTGGACGATCCTGCCTCTGCGATCCTCGACATTGACCGGGAGGTCGCCGGCATCCTCCGCGAAGAGCGATTTCCCACGGCATATTTCGGCGTCCCGCTTGCCGGCTCTCTGATCCCCTGGATCGACAAACAGCTTGACAACGGCCAGAGCAGGGAAGAATGGAAGGGACAGGCCGAAACGAACAAGATCCTTGACCGGGAGGCAAACCCCATCCCCATCGACGGCCTCTGCGTGCGCATCGGCGCCATGCGCTGCCATAGCCAGGCCCTGACCATAAAGCTCACGAAGGATGTCCCCCTGGACGAGATCAATGATATGATCGCGAAACATAACCTCTGGGTGAAGCTGATTCCGAACGAGCGGGAGATAACCATGCGCGAGCTGACGCCTGCCGCCATAACCGGGACGCTGACCGTGCCCGTGGGTCGCCTGCGGAAGATGAGCATGGGTCCGCAGTTCCTTTCTGCCTTCACCTGCGGTGACCAGCTGCTCTGGGGCGCTGCAGAACCGCTCAGGCGCATGTTCCGCATCCTTATGGAAGAATAGATGCTGAAAAGAAAGAAGGCATATGTCGTGGCCGTGGTCGGTGCAACCGGAGCAGTCGGCGAGGAAATGATCTCGACGCTTGAGCAGCGGGAATTTCCGGTGGAAAAGCTCAGGCTCTTCGCATCAGAACGGTCGGAAGGCAGGACGATGAGCTTCGACGGCAGGGATTTCCCGGTGGAGACGCTGAAGACCGACAGCTTTGCAGGGGTCGATATCGCGCTCTTTTCTGCCGGGGGTGAACGATCTGCCCGCTGGGCCCCTGTGGCGGTAAAGGCAGGGTGTATTGTCATCGACAATTCAAGTCAATGGAGGATGGACCCGGAGGTGCCGCTCGTGGTCCCCGAGGTGAACGCTAAGGACCTGAAACACCATAAGGGCATCATTGCCAACCCCAACTGCTCCACGATCCAGATGGTGGTTGTGCTCAAGCCTATCCATGACGCGGCGAGGATCAGGCGCATTGTCGTTACGACCTTCCAGTCGGTATCGGGCACCGGCAAAAAAGCTATGGAGGAGCTTGGACAGCAGACTGCCGATCTGCTCAACTTACGGCAGGTGCAAAAGAGCGTCTATCCGCACCAGATCGCCTTCAACTGCATTCCCCATATCGACGCGTTTCTCGATGACGGATATACGAAAGAAGAGATGAAGATGGCGAAGGAGACAAAAAAGATCCTGGGTGACGAATCGATCAGGGTCACGGCAACTGCCGTGCGGGTCCCGGTCTTCAGATGTCATTCGGAAAGTCTGAATATCGAGACAGAGAAGAAGATGACCGCAAATGAGGTGCGTGCCGTGCTTGCTGATGCACCCGGGGTGATCGTATACGATGCACCGGAAAAGAACATCTACCCGCTTGCGATCGATGTCGCCGACAAGGACGATACCTATGTCGGCAGGATCCGCGAGGACGAGACCATAGCGAACGGCATCAATCTCTGGATCGTTTCCGACAATCTCAGAAAGGGCGCTGCGCTCAATGCCGTACAGATCGCGGAGCTGCTCATAGCGCCGGCAGGCAGGAGAACCGGGAACTGACAACCGTGACGGAGCCGCACAGAACGTGATGCAGGCAGACAGTATCCTAACCGCAGACTATGTTCTCACGATGGACAGAAACCTCAGCGTGGTGCGGAAGGGCGCCGTCGCGGTCAAGGACAAGAAGATCATTGCTGTCGGTCCTGCGGATGAGCTGTTACGGACCTTCAGCTCATTGAGGCGCATCAACGGTGACGGCAAGGTTGCCTTTCCGGGACTGGTGAACACGCACACGCATGCTGCCATGGTCTATTTCCGGGGTCTTGCTGACGATCTCCCCCTTAAGGTCTGGCTCGAAGAACATATCTGGCCTGCTGAAGCCAGATGGCTCAGTCCGGAGTTTGTTCAGGATGCGGTGGAGCTTGCCTGCCTTGAAATGATCAAGGGCGGCATTACGTCCTATGCGGACATGTATTTCTTCAGCAACAGCGGGGCACGGGCCACGAAAAAGATCGGGATGCGGGCGGTTATCGGTGCCGGCATTGTTGATTTTCCCACCGTGAGCGGCAAAAACGCAGACGATTACCTTGCGAATGCAGAACGTCTTATCGCGGCATGGAAAGGCGATGACCTGATCACGCCGTCGATTGCGGATCACTCTGCCTACGCCTGTTCTCCCGAGACCCTGAAGAAGTCAAAGGAACTTGCCGAAAAGCACGGCGTGCCTCTTCAGATCCACCTTTCCGAGACCGCGTGGGAAGTCAATGAAATCCTGGCCCGCTATCGCCAGAGGCCGGTCGCTCATCTCGATGAACTGGGGTATCTCGGCGAAAATCTCATTGCAGCGCACTGCGTCTGGCTTGAACCGGAGGAGATCGAGCTGCTGGCGGAAAGACATATTGGGGTAGCGCACTGCATCGAGAGCAATCTGAAGCTCGCTTCAGGTATTGCGCCGGTTACGGCGATGCTCAAGGCCGGGGTTAAAGTCACCTTCGGCACGGACGGCGCTGCAAGCAACAATGACCTGAATATCCTGAGCGAGATGTCTACGGCCGCCAAGGTCCACAAGGCAGTGTCAGGAGACCCGACAGCGCTGAATGCCAAACAGGCATTACTCATGGCAACCCGCTGGGGGGCGGAAGCAATAGGCCTCGGCAGGGTTACGGGCAGTCTCGAAGCGGGGAAGGCTGCGGATATCGTCCTTGCGGATCTGAACCGGCCGCATCTCACCCCGCTCTATGACATCTATTCCCATATCGTTTATTCCCTGCATGCTGCTGATATCGATACCGTTCTGGTGAACGGCGGCATGGTCGTTGAGCACCGGAAGCTGACCACGGCTGATGAGGCAGAGATCCTGGCAAAGGCATCTGCATGGGGCAAGAAGATCAGAGAAGCGAACACGCGTTTCTGAAAGATGTTGCATCGATGCGGCTGATTCTGATCCTTATGCTTTCTCTCCTCGGTCCTGCCCTGGCTCTGGCACACCCGGGAAAGACGGATTACCAGGATGCTCACCGCTGCCTGAAGAACTGTGAGGAATGGGACCTGGACTATGGTGAATATCATCTCCATGACGAGAAGAGGAATTCGATCAGGATCGGTTCAGGAAAAATATCCGCCAAAGTACGCAGGTTTCAGGAAGAGACCGTGTCCGATCAGAAGCCGTTGCCCCTGCCTGCAACCCCCGAACAGGCGGCAAGGATAGATTTTTCGCAGCATGTTGCTGTTCAGACCCCGGAACCGGATAGGGTAACGCCGGTTGTGGAAGGAGGAATGTTTCCGCTACGGGATATGCTGCTCATCATCATTGCGGCGATTCTCCTCATGGTATTGTTCATTCTGCGGAGAAGAAAGGTCGCCGGGTAGTACGCTTACAGTTCTCTCCGGCCTGCCAGTGCCTTGCTGAGGGTAACTTCGTCTGCAAACTCGATGTCGCTTCCCATGGGAAGACCATAGGCGATACGGGTGACTTTCACGCCGAGCGGTGCCAGCACTTCCTTGATATATTGTGCCGTGATCTCCCCCTTGGTGTTGGGATTGGTCGCCACGACCACTTCCTGGATCCCCCCGGCAGCGACCCTGTCCGCAAGCTCTTTGATCTTGAGCTTTTCCGGGGTGACGCCGTCTATTGGCGAAAGGGCGCCGAGCAGGACATGATAGAGGCACCGGAAGGCCCCAGACCGTTCGATGACCAGGATATTGCTCGGTTCCTCGACCACGACAATGCGGGAACGGTCGCGGGAATCATCGCTGCAGACCTCGCACAGCTCGCTGTCCGTTATATTGAAGCAGGTGTTGCAGAACCGGGCTGTCTGCTTTACCGTCCGTATGGCGTCGGCAATGGACATCGCCTCTGACTCGGGCATGGAGAGAATGAAGAAGGCAAGCCGCTGTGCCGACTTTCTGCCTATACCAGGAAGTCGCGTCAGCTGATTGATCAGATTTTCGATAATTCCGTGCATTGTTCTTCAGATATGCTCAGGGTGCGTAACGCAATGTTCAACGTCAGGAGGATCATGAGCCGCTCTCAGGTTCTGCATCATGGAATCTTGAACACAGAACCGGGAACGGTCGTTATCTTCCGAACATGCCGCCGAGGTCGCCCATGCCCGGAATATTAAGCCCGCCGGTGAGTTTTGACATCTCGGCACTTACCATCTCCTGCGCCCTCCTGATGGCCTCATTCGATGCCGCCAGGATAAGGTCCTGGAGCATCTCGACATCATCAGGGTTCACGACATCCTTTTCGATCTTTATGGAGACGATGCTTCCGGAACCGCTTGCCACAACCGTCACCATACCGCCGCCGGCCGTTGCCTCCACTGTCTTTTTCTTGGCCTCTTCCTGGGCCTTTGTCATCTCTTCCTGGAGCTTCTGCGCCTGTCGCATCAGGTCTCCCAGCATCTTTTTAGACATGGTCTCCTCCGTTTTCTTTTGTTTCTGCGTTCTCGATGGGTATTACGTCAACGATGCGCCCCTCGAAGAGCTCAAGTGCTTCCTTGACGAGCGGCTCCTCGAGTGCTTTTTCCTTCAGGTCCTTTTTTTTTACTGTCTTCTTCTGCTGCACGGTGATCGTTACCCCGATCTTCCTGCCGGCATGCTCAGTGATCTTCTGCTCGATGGCGTTGAGATTTTCGCTGATGGTATCACGGAAAACGGTATGTCCGCCGTTCAGGATGAGCCGCAGCTCGTTGCCCTGCAGTTCAATATGGGCATGTTCAAGCTTTGATGCAAGGGGGACATCGATCGTCTCGATGACTTTTTGCCATACCGTGGAAATGTCCTCAGCCGTGGAGGTATGCCCAGTTTCGGGAATCTCTTCAGCCCCCTCATCCTCAGGGTCAGGGCTGTCGGCACGGTCGGGTGCCGGCGACGCTGCGACTTCTTCCGCAAGCGGAACATCCGTCACCGTTTCCGGGTGCGGGGAAGAATGCGGTGATTTTTTGGGGACCATATCCTTGCCCGCGGGAGCGGCCAGCGGAGGCACTGCGTCTGCTGTCGGCAACAGGGTATCAGGTTCCTGGCGGGATGTCGGTATCGTCGCGTTCCTGGGCAGCCGGTCAAGATTCTCGATAATCTCCTTCACCGACTTCAGGCTGCTCAGAAAGCTGGCACGAATCAGGGCCATCTCGAGCGCCATCCTCGGCAGGGACGAGTTCCTCACATCTGCTTCCGCCTTCATCACTTCAGCGAGCATAAGTGCGAGCTGGTCTTCTGACGAGGCGGCAACAAGTTCTTTCACTGCCGCGAGCTCTTCGTCGTTCAGATCGAGCACCGCCGACGGCTGTTTTACGACGCTTGCTATCAGGATGTCCCTGAAGAACTGCGCAAGCTCCCGAGCAAATGTCCTGAGATCAGCTCCCTGTTCCGCGAGAGTATCGATGATCGCCAGAAGGTCAACGCGATTGCCGGTGATAAGCGCCCGTGCAGCCTTTGCCAGCATAGCGAAGTCAGTCAGTCCGAGAAGGTTCTGGACATGTTCCTCACTGATCTCGTCCGTGAAGGAGGAAATCTGGTCCAGTATGGTCAGCGAGTCCCGCATGCTGCCGTCGGCTGCCTTGGCGACCAGACCCAGGGCATGGGACGAGATGTTGATCCCCTCGGCATCGGCAATATGCCGGAGCCGCGCCTTGATCACATTGGCAGCTATTCTTCTGAAGGGCATATGCTGGCAGCGCGAGAGGACCGTTGGCGGGATTTTTTTCATCTCTGTTGTGGCCAGGACGAAGATGACATGCGGCGGCGGCTCTTCGAGGGTCTTCAGGAGTGCGTTGAACGCTGAAGTGGAGAGCATATGGACTTCGTCGATAATATAGACCTTGTATTTCCCGCCCGAAGGGGCATACTTCACGCGCTCCCGCAAGTCCCTGATATCATCAACACTGTTGTTCGAAGCACCGTCGATCTCAATGACATCAACGGAGGAACCCTCGGTGATGCCCCTGCAGGAATCACATCTGCCGCAGGGAGCGGCGGTAGGGCCTTCTTTGCAGTTCAGGGCCTTGGCAAGAATACGCGCCGCTGATGTCTTGCCGACACCGCGCGGACCGGAGAAGATATAGGCATGCGAGATCTTCCCCTGAGAGACGGCATTCGTGAGGATGCGGGTGATCGCCTCCTGCCCCGCAAGGTCCTCAAAGACGGTTGGCCGCCATTTTCGTGCTAGTACCAGGTAGCTCATAATTGTGTGCAATCTGTGATCCCTGAGATGCAACGGCCCGGGATCAAGAAGCATTCAGGCCGGCGCGCTGCCATACTGATCACGGATACCTCTTGCCCGTTACCGCTTCTTATCTGCTCCAGCCCGTGAGCGGCTTGCTGCGGCACACAGGCAAAATGCTTATCGCTGCTTCCTTCCGGACCTGACGAGATTCACACATGACTGTTGCGCAGGGCCGCACACGGACTGCAGCAGATACGTGCATATCGGGAACAAGAAAACGTGGTTATTTTAGCACAGATGGTATTTTTTCGGCATGGAATGCCGATGGCGGGTATGGCTATACGCTGCAGCGCAAGCAGGATGCTGCCGTGTCCGGCAATATGATATAGTTTTTGATAATGAGACATGAACAGATTTCCGCTGCGTTGGCAAAATGGTTTGGTGCAGGCAGTACCTGCGGGCATCCTCTCTATCTCGTAGGGGGTACGGTGCGTGACCTGCTGCTCGGCCAGAGCCCCCGTGATCTTGATCTGGTCTGCAGGAACGCAAAGGAGGTCGCCTCGGACATCGCCAGGCGCAATAATGCATCCTTGGTCTCCATGGAAAAGAAGCCCGGCGAGCCCTGCTACCGGGTTATAGACAGGGCGTGCCCCGGTGCATTCATCGACCTGGCCGAGATGCGGGGCAAGGATATCCGTGAGGATCTGTATCAGCGGGATTTTACCATAAACGCCATGGCTCTGGAGATTCGGGAGGGCGGAGCCTTCGGTGAGCTTGTCGACATGCTGCAGGGAGAAGAGGATATCAGGATGAAGACCGTCAGGATGGTCAGTGATCGGGCGCTGGTGTCAGATCCCCTCAGGATTATACGCGCTGTTCGCCATGCGGCTTCGTTGCATTTTGCGATCGAAGAGGCAACGCTGCGAGAGATACGGAATTGGGCAGGGCTTGTTACAGAGGTATCTGCAGAGCGCGTTTTGGCTGAACTGCTTCTCATCCTCGAAACGGACCGGAGCGCACGCTATTTCAGGCAGATGGACGAGCTTGGCATCCTGGCGGCCCTGTTCCCTGAAATCGCACCCCTGAAGACATGCAGTCAGAATGGGTATCACCATAGGGATGTCTGGGAGCATTCGCTTCTCGTCATGGAGAACGTTGAACAGGTCCTGGCCGACCTTGCAGGGCATTTCGGCGACATCAGCAGCTCCGTTGCAGAGAGCCTTGCTGCAGGAACTTCCTCACTGGTCAAGCTGGCTGCCCTGCTTCACGATGTCGGAAAACCGGCGACCAAAGCCGTACTACCTGACGGGAGGATCACCTTTCGCCGGCATGACAGCGTCGGTGCCGGCATGGCAAAGGCCGTTTGTGAACGCCTGCGGATGCCGAACCGGTCGAGGGATCTCGTTGTGCGTATGGTGCGGGAGCACCTACGGCCCTTGGTCCTTTCTTCCTTCGGGACGAAGAGCAGCGCGCTCGTGCGCTGGTTCGGCAGGATGCGGGACGATGCGGTACCGGTGCTTGTTCTGGGGATGGCGGATGTCATGAGCAGCCTCGGTCCGGCCTCAGGAGCTGAATACCGGGAGCGTGTCATCACAGGGATCAAAGAGAGCATGCATGCCTATTTCGCTTCCCTGCGTCAGAAGATCACGTCGCCGCTTCTCATAACCGGTGACGACTTGATTGCCATGGGCATGCAACCGGGCATTGCTCTGGGGGAGCTTATTTCCCGTCTGCGCTTTGCGCAGGATAGCGGGAAGATCAACAGCAGGGAAGAGGCGCTGTGTGCTGCGCGGGAAATGATCCGCGAGCTGCCCCAGGGAGGAAAGCCTCGGCCCTGAAGGCCGTGCTGTCCTATCCGGCACGCAAGGATTCGACAATGTTCATGCGCGCTGCACGGACAGCCGGGAGCACTCCCCCGACAAACCCCATGATGAGCGAAAAGAGCAGGGAATAGGCGGCTATGTCAAGGGTGAGGGCGAAGGAAAAGGCAAGTTCGGAAAAGGTCTGAAAGTTCAGTGTCGAGACCGTGAAAAGCTGCAGGAACGAGGCAAGAAAGAGACCGGCGCACCCGCCGATGAAACCGAGGAGCACTGCCTCCATGATGAACGCAGAGAGGATATTCCTTCTTTGGAACCCGAGCGCACGGAGCGTACCGATCTCTGCGGTGCGGTTTGCGACGGCAGAATACATGGTGATCATGGCACCGATGATCGCGCCGAGCGAGAAGATGACCGTCAGAGAAATGCCGAGGATTCGGAGAAATTTCGCCATCGCTGCTGACTGATCTGCATAGTATTCTGTTTCCCTCTTTGCCTCAAGCGCAAGGCGCGGGTCTGACTCAATGCGGTCCTTGCTTGCGATGAAATCGGATGAGTCCCGCAGGCGGAAGATTACCGATGAATATGCAGGCCTGCGAAATGCCTGCATCAGCTGGT
Organism: Nitrospiraceae bacterium UBA6898; assembly: GCA_002448975.1. Classification (GTDB taxonomy): domain Bacteria; phylum Nitrospirota; class Thermodesulfovibrionia; order Thermodesulfovibrionales; family UBA6898; genus UBA6898. The sequence goes on along the minus strand of DKBO01000091.1, from coordinate 1,211 downwards.
CAACATCTCCCCAGATCTCTGAATTGAACCCGGTATTGCCCGCGTCAAAAACACCCGCGATCGTCCACTCGCGGTTGTTAAAGCGGAGCCGTTCACCCATGCCGCCGCCCTGGAAGCGCTTTGCAATGCTCGAACCGGCTAACAGTTCGTTTGAGCCCGGTCTGGGCAGCCTTCCTTCTATGAGCTTTACCTGCGGCCTCAGGATAAGGGACGTTTCCGTCACCCCCCTGATGACAACCTGGCCGGGCTTGGTGCTCCCCCGCTTCTGGAGATTTATCAGAACAACCAGCTCTTTTGCCACAAGATCTCTGCCGTCAACGCCGGTCGCTATTTCCGGCTGTGTCTCCACAATGGCGGCTGCAGGGCGGTCAATACTGCTCTGCACTTCCGAACCGGCAGCATTTCTGATCACCAGCACATTATCAGGGGAACCGGTTTCCACCAGGGTTTTTTTGAGCCCCTCGGCAAGCATGAGGATCGCGGCAAAGACAAATACCACGAGGGCCATGCCGGATGCGGTGAAGACCGTGGTCAGCCGGCGCTTCCAGAGATTCCTGTAGCTGTATGTTACGGGTATCCTCATCTAGGCAACCTTCCTCAATCCTTCCGCTATACCGATATGTACGACTCTGACAACAGGTATGATCGCCGCACTTGTTGCGACGATAACGGAAGCAAGGACATCGAGGTACACTGTCCGGGGAGACACGAAAAAGACGGGAAGGAACGTGCTCATGGCATCACCGAAGGCCTTTGCAGCAGGGAAGGTCGCCAGGATCCCGATCGCGCAGCCGGTCAGGGTGATCACAAAGGACTCTCCGAAGATGAGACCGGCAAGGTGATGGGAGCCGAAGCCGAGGGTCTTGAAGACGACATATTCATTGGTGCGCTCACGTGCGGCCATTGCCATGGTGTTGGCCACGACAGCCATAATGATGACGATGACGACAAATGAGACCAGCTGGATCGCGATGACAATCGCTTCAGTCATGGATACAAAACCCATCTGGAAGGCCTTTTCCGTTTCGGTTATCGTCTCGGAGATCGAATTCTTGAACGATCGGTCGATTGCCCCGGCGACTTCAGCTGCCTGGTCCGGATTCTTGATGCCGAGGATGAAAAACCCGATCTGCTCAGCCCTCTGTGGAGCGGTCTTTTTCATGGCTTCGTTCAGGTATTCCCAGTGGAAGAAAAACTGGGACTCATCGGTG
>DKBO01000159.1 GCA_002448975.1 Nitrospiraceae bacterium UBA6898 | reverse complement strand
TCCCTGAATTTACCCTCCTTGATGATGGCAGATAGGTTCTGGTTGGTGGCAGCTATGAACCTGACATCGACCCGTATGGCCCGTGTCCCGCCTACGCGAATAAATTCGCGGTCCTCAATGACCTTCAGAAGCTTTGCCTGGATCGTCGGCGACATTTCCGCTATCTCATCAAGGAAGAGGGTCCCGGTATCTGCTATCTCAAGAAGACCTTTCTTCGTGCTGACGGCGCCGGTAAACGCTCCTTTTTCGTGCCCAAAGAGTTCACTGGCTAGGAGTTCCTCGGTGAAGATGGCACAGTTCAGCGCAAGAAACGGCCTTTCTTTTCTGGCACTGCTGTGATGGATGATCTTTGCGACCAGTCCCTTACCGACGCCGCTTTCCCCCGTAAGAAGAACATTACAATCTGAACCGGTGATGCTCTTGATTACCTCGACAACGCGCTGCATGGTGCGGCTCTTTGCGATAAAGGGAAATTCCCGATCAATGCCAAGCGTGACCCTAAGGGCTGTGTTCTCTTTCTCTATCCTTTTTTTTTCCAGGACCTTTGCTATCTTGATATGAAGTTCGTCCAGGTTGAAAGGTTTGGTGACATATTCAGAGGCACCTTTCTTCATGGCCTCAACCGCCGATTCTATGCTGCCGAACCCGGTTATGATGATGATGTCCATATCAGGGTCCTTTTCCTTGATCTTTTCGAGCAGGGTGAGGCCGTCCATGCCGGGCATCTTGATATCTGCGACGACAATGTCGTAGGCATTCTTCTCATACAGCGAGAACGCTTCAATGCCGTCCTTGGCGCCGGTGACTGCGTAGCCTTCCTTTTCCAGCGCATAGGTGAGGTGTTTTAAGGAAATTGCTTCATCTTCTGCTATCAGGATCCTCTGGCTCATGCTCCTCCCGGCAGCGATATGATAAATGTGCTGCCCTTCCCATCTTCGCTGGCAACCTCGATCTTGCCTTTATGCTTTTCTATTATACTGTATACAATGGCAAGCCCCAACCCTGTACCCTTGTCTTTTGTAGTAAAAAAAGGATCGAAGATCCGCGGTATCTTGTCCTTGGGAATCCCTTTGCCGGTGTCCCTAATGACGATCTTCACCCATTGGTCTTCATAATTTCCTTTCAGATGGATCTCGCCTTTGCCATCCATGGCATCTACGGCATTCGTGAAAAGGTTGATGAAGACCTGCTCCATCATATGCCTGTCCGCAAGGACCAGAAGATTATCAGGCGTTTCAAGCGTATAGCGGACATTCTGCAGGTCTCCCGATATGTTCATCTGGATGAGAAGATCCCTGATGAGGTCAGTTATGTTCACCGGGGCAAGCTCGGGAGGTTTTTCACGGGCGAAGGCCAGCAGGTCGCTTACGATGCGTTTGACACGCAGGGTCTGGGAATAGATATCACCGACCGTCTCTTTGACGATGCCGGGGCAGGTCTCCGTATCGATCTCCTTGGTGAGGATCTGCGCTGCGAGGTAGATATTGTTCAACGGGTTATTCAGTTCATGAGCAACGCCTGACGCCAAAGTGCCGAGCGATGCGAGTTTCCGGCTCTGCAGCAGCTCCTCGTTCTTCCGGGCGATTTCGCTGTCCCGGGTGATAAGGCCGTTTTCCATTTCATTGAAGGCATTGATCAGCATTCCGACTTCGTCAAGTTTTGCCGGGACCGGCAAAGAAGAAAACGTTCCCTTTCCCGTCATTTCGATCGCACGAGCGAGTATTTTCAGCTGTCTGACCGTACTGCGGATGATCACAAAAAGGGCTGCAATACCGACCAGCAGGAAGAGCGGGAAGAGTATGAGCAGGGCAGTTTGCGAAATGCTGATCGTAAGGTCCACTTTTTCCCGGGCTGCCCGGTCAAGTTCTTTTGAGAGTGAGAGTATCTCCTCGCCGTTCTTTCTCAGAGAAGAGATTTCCGTGTCGATGGCCCTCAGCGTCCTGACAATATCCGCATCTGGACCGAGCCGGAACAGACGTTCGATAAGATTTGCATTGACGAGGGGGCTTTCCAGGAATGTCGATTCCATGACGGGGAAGAATACTGCATACCCCGGTTGGAGTGATTTCAGTTTAGCGATCGCATCAAGAAACTTCCATGTGTACGAGTCGATCCTGCTGAACCGCTGATGATATTCCGTGACTTTATCCTGAAGATGTTTCAGCTGTCCTGAAGTGGCTGATTTTGTGTTCTCGGCGAGGATCGTCTGGATGTCGCTGATATAGGTATAAACGTTTTGCAGTTCCTTCACATCACGATAGAGCAGAAAGTTCTTTTCATGGCGTCTGAGCTGGAGTGTCTTGCTGCGGAGCGTGTCAGAGAGCTCGAGAGAATGAATCTCCTTTCTGATCTCGATGAAGTTCACATAGGCGAAGCTGGCAAGGACGGCAATGAGCGCGGAACTGATAAGAAAGCTGAGAATGATCTTCTTCTGGAGTGACATAACGATGGTATTATAAACGATACCAAAGAAAGAAGCATGCCGGCCTTTGAGCGGACTGGAAGGAATAGCTAGGGGTGCGAAGCATGCTTCTCAGGCTCCCGGCATATCGGCACACTCATTGAAAATGCGTACCCTGCAATGACGACAACGCTCAGGGTCGAGCCTGGGCACGATGGACTTGAGCGCATCGAGCTTTGAACGAAAGACATTTTCCCGGCCTATGCTTTTCTGGCATCCTCCGCGCTTCATGACGTCAATGACGGTACTCTTGAGGGAGCAGAGATATACCTGTCTGCCATTTACCTTGAGGCGGTGAGACTCCTGAGAGAGCATCTGACATCCTGCGACATCGATGAAATTGATCCCGCTTCCTACGATCAGGATATGCGCCTGCTCCGGGCTTTCCCGGGTAATCTGCTCCAGTCCTTCAGCAACATGATTTACCGCACCGAAGAAAATGGAGCCGTCAATGCGGACTATCTTCATCTGGGGGCATTCCGGCAGCGGTTTTTTCTGAATGTTGATAAAGCTCCTTCTCCGGGCATCGGGATCCGGCACGATAGTAACAAAATTCGGGTGGGAGGTGCGGTTGAGATAGAGGATCAGGGAGAGGATCACGCCGACGTAGATAGCGAATTCAAGTTCAACGAAAAGCGTGGAAAAAAAGGTCACTGCCAATACCCCGGCCTCGGGTTTGCTGGCGCTGATAATTGCCCTGATATGATGGGTATCGATCAG
>DKBO01000156.1 GCA_002448975.1 Nitrospiraceae bacterium UBA6898 | reverse complement strand
GAGGCGTGTAGATAGATGACTGTATGAAACAAACATCAATTCTGAAGCATATGCGGTGAAAAGACTTATGGGCCTTTTCACCGCGCTACAGACCCGGGAAAAGCTCACGGACATATCGCACCTGCTCCTTCAGTCGTTCTCGCAGGTATTCGAACGATCGATAGTCTTCTTCGTGCTTCCTGAAGCGCTTGCCGCCGACCGTGCGTTCGGTGTGGGTTCGGGAAGAAATGACCCGTCTATGGGCCTGAAGATACCGTTGGTCAGCTACTCGGTCTTTCGCGATGTTATCGAAGGGGGGGAGCCGTTTTTCGGGGAGAGCGACGACGAGGTACTGCGGGAAGGTCTTTTTGCAAGAATCGGTATGCCACTCAGACAGACCATCTTCCTTCTTCCGCTCAAGTGCCTCGGCCAGGTAAGGGCGATCATCTACGGGGATTTCGGGGGGAAAAATGTATCACCGGTGCCTGTAGAGTTTTTCCAGATCGAGGTTCAGCATGCAGGCCTGCGTCTGGAAAATACTATGTACCGCGAACAGATACTGAAGTCAATGCAGAAGTAATCACCTTTCCTGACAGAAGCAGCGTCAGGAAAATCGCGAAAGGAACCATAATGGATAACGCAACATTTACCCAGATCCTGCAGATAGCATTTGAAAAAAAGGTCTCGGATATCCATTTCGAGGTGGGAGATCCACCCATGTTCCGGGCACGCGGTCATCTTATCAGGTCAAAGCTCAACAGCCTGACGAATAAGGACACAGAATTCATTGCAGCCACCGTCATGGAACAGCACAACCGCAGCCTGCCCGAGAACCTGAAGGAATTCGACACCTCCTTTATGCTGGCGGATGTGGGGCGTTTTCGGGTCAGCATCTTCCGCCAGCGCGGAAACATCGGCATTGTCATGCGCGTCATACCTCATCACATCGGTTCGTTCCAGGAACTGAACCTTCCCCCGGTGCTGGGAAAGATCACCCAGGCGCCAAACGGACTGATCCTCGTTACCGGGCCTACCGGCAACGGAAAATCCACCACCCTGGCATCAATGATACGGCATATCAACGACAATTATCAGTACAATATCATNNGATGTTATCATGGTCGGAGAGATGCGCGACCTGGAGACCATCGACTCCTGCGTTAAAGCAGCGGAGACAGGACATCTGGTGCTGTCAACCCTTCATACACATAATGCCGCCTCGACCATTAACAGGATCGTGGGATATTTTCCTCCGGAAGCACAGGAAAATATCCGCCACAGGCTTGCAGAGATGCTTCTGGCGACCATTTCTCTGCGGTTAGTGAGGAGCAAGAGCGGGGAATCCGTTCTGCCGGTTCTGGAGGTTATGTACGCTACATCCACCATTAAGGCATGCATCCGCGACAACCACCTCGATGAGATAGAACACTATATCGAAAAAGGACGTGATGAATATCACATGCAGACCATGGACCAGCACCTGATCCAGCTCTGCAGGGAGGACGTCATAACCCTTGACGAGGCCAAGCGAATTTCACACTCGACCGATCTGGAGCGAAAACTGATGTATTATTAGCGGACAGAAGCCGCTGGAAACGATGTCAGCGCTGTATCGTAACCGCTTGACAGAACATACACGAAGCAGCTACTTCCCTAATGCCTGTTCGAGGTCCATGGCGTGCTCCTGCTCCATGGCAAGGATCAGCCGCAGCTGCTGCCCAAGATGATACAGGTTCAGTTCCTCTGCCTGTCTGATCCGCTGAATATACCGCGCAATCGCATCATTCTCTCCTGCAAGGTCTTGCTTCAGCATGGTCACATTGTCCTTTGAGACCTTTGCCGGCGGCATAGAGACCGTTGGAACGCCGCCAAGATAATCAATCTGAGACGCGAGGATGATCGCGTGTTGGAGTTCCTCCTGGGCATGTATGGCCAGTTCCTTCTGGATGCTCTGGTATATGGCTCCTTTCAACGTACCCTGATGCTGGGTGTACTGCACGATCGCGGTATATTCGAGCCCGAGATCCTTGTTCAGCAGACTGATCAGTTCCTTTTTCGATATTTTTGCCATCCTGACCCTCCTTATAGGGGATATTTTTCCTTATGTCACCATATGTAACCCTTTCTATCATGATTTCTGCAGAGCGTCAAGCATGTACGACGATTTACCGATTACGACGGCATCCCTTGGAAGCACAGAGACAGAAAATGAACAAAACTTAATGGTAATGCATAAACCTGTCAGGCTATAATTGTAGTACATGATAAATAAATTAGTATTCTTTTATGGCCTCCCCCTTCTGATTTTGGCTGCGGTCCTCTTTTCTCTACCATCCCTCACTGCTGCAGAATCACAAACCGAGAACCGGTCAGTCCTTCATCTCGCGGCAGTGGGCCCCGCTGTTTACGGGAAGAGTTCATCTGACGAAAAGGCCGGAAAAAGTGAGACCTCACATGTGATCAACATACCATTAGGTCAGGACCTCAACGCCTTTGTCGACTTCAGCCATACTGCCCTTGATCATGATGCTCAAGAGAAGACGTCTCATGATTTCCGTACTCTTTTCGGCTTTCATATCACCCTGAAATAGCTTTTTCTTGTTTACCGGGCTTCGCCAGATATAGGCGCAAGTTACCTCTTTCGCGGTAGGACAAAACGAACCCCTCATGTAAAGAAGAAAGGGCTGCGGAAAATCCCCTCGTTCTTTTGCAATGTGAGACTCCGCTTCTTGGACGAAATAACTTTTCAGGTGAGCTATAAGAAACTCCCACTGCGAAGCAGAGATTATCGTCAGCGGGAAAATGCATTCATGACCAGCAAGAGAACACCGGTAAAGAGCATCCCCAGGATCACACCAAAAACCTCAAGCCAGAGCAGATGCGCCCGGATATTCTCCTCGATGATATCCCTCACCTGCGAAGGCTTGTACGTGGAAAGCCGGTCGATCACCATCTCCCTGATGTTTATCTTTTCGAACAGAAGCTGCATGAGAGACTTATCTGTCTGATAATGCTTCATAAGGATCTCGTTGCGCGGCATGAAGAGAAAATCTTCAAGTGTGCCAATCCGTTGAATGGTCTTTGCAAGCATCTGTCGCGACACCCTGAAACCGGAAAGCCTCGATTCCAGCTCCGCAATGATCGTATCGGCCATCTCCTCGTATTCCTTGATGCGCGTTACATTAAGAAATTTTCCCAGAAATCCCAGATTGTTCCTCAGGCCATCGGTGATCTCGTGCCGGACATTCTCTGATCTCAGGTACCCGATAACGTCATCCCGAAACTCGTTGAGCACGCTGTTCAGGATCTTTTCGGCCTTCTCGATCTTCACCGGCTGAAGCAGCTTCCGGAGCTCTTCCTGTATCATTTCACTGCTGATAAGGTGGGACTCAACGGTCCGGGCAAGCGAATGGACAATTCTGTGGTGTTCCTTCAGAAGCACCCCGGAACCCGGCAGGAACCACTTCCGCTCGAACAGCATCGTGATCGCGATCTTGTTGGTAACGCCCCCGATGAACCCTCCCAGGAAAACCTGGATGATCATCGCGGAATACGGTATGTCCGCCCCGGCAGCTGATGCGATGAGAACAGCGGCAAGGCATACAAATACTGCAAGGTTAAGATAGGGAGCTGCCAGGCTTACTGTCTTAGTCATCGCACGGTTCACCCGAACAGCCTGTCGCAGAAAGCACGCATAACTCTCTTGTTCCCATGCCGGAAAGAAGATGATCCGCTATTATTTCTTGAGGCTCCTGATGAAGGCTATGATCTTCCAGATCTCATCATCCTTCAGGTCACTGCTCCATGACGGCATGCCCCCTGGCCGGCCATTAGATACGGTCGCGAAGATCTGGGCGTCGGAACCGCCGCAAAGCCACTCATTGTCCGTAAGGTCGGGACCGCTTCCACCCGTGCCGTCACCGTGACATTCTGCACAGTTTCGGTCGAAGAGTTTCTTGCCCTCGGCTATCGCAGCGGCATCGCCCATATAAGGGCAGGTGACCTCAGGCTTGGCACGTGGCTCGTTGCCGGCCCATATTGTTCCACCGATGTGAGCATACGTGACCAGTATGGACGCAATCATCACCCCGAACATCACAGAGCTGATTCTTGCCCTTTGCTTTTGCGCACGATCATGACCGCTTCCTGCAGTTCTCTTCATCAGAATCCTCCTTTTTCGTAACAACTATACTGCTGCGTCCCGAAAATCGGGTTGGCCCTGTGCAGACGCCCCGGCAAGAAGCACCCCTCGACAAAAGCTATTTTTAATTATACTCTGTATTGCTGTTCCGGAAACGTTTCGGCAACACCCCGGAGGAACGGCTCATGCCATCAGCGCGTACCATGCTGTCCCGTCATGCCCCGTTACGGCTGTCCGTAAGTTCTTTCTCAGACCATCGCGATGGAAAGGACAGCCTGAAAACAGTCCTGCCCGGGGCGCTTTCCGCGGTTATGATGCCCCTGTGCTCTTCCATGATCTGTTTCACCATGGGAAGGCCCATTCCTATTCTGCGTCTCTTCAAGCTGTAGAAGAGGTCGAATATTTTCTTCATATCTTCAGGTGGAATTCCTTTGCCGCTGTCTGCCACACCGATGAAAACATGATCGTCTTCAACGCCGGTCTCGACCGTAATACTTCCCCCCTCCGGAACTGCCTCCAAGGCATTTTTCAGAACATGGAGGATCGCCACCCGGAGAAGCTGCCGGTTTGCCATGCACCGCGGCGGCATTTCCGAAAGCCTCAGCGATATCGTGACATCCCTGATCATACGCTCCTCTTCTATGAGCGGCAAAATGCTCCCTATCATCTCATTCAGGTCTTCCATCTTGAACATGATATGGCGGGTCTTCAGGATCGATTCATAGTCGCTCACAATGGCCTCGAGCTTGTCCGCCTCGGGTACGATGAATGCGAGTTTTTCCCTGATCTGCGGTGAAAGGTCTTCCCGCTTCAGAAGTCGTTTTATCGTGCCGGCTACGGCTGTCGCCGGGTTTCTCACCCGGTCAGCCACACTGAGAGCCAGCAAGTTCATGGCCCGCTCTGATATCATCGATTCCATATCATGATTCATGTTGAGGACTTCGAGGTTGATATTCTCAACCATCTGCTTTTCGGCATCTATCTCGTTATAAAGCTTCGAGAACCTGACGTTGATGACCATAAGGATCACCGTGCCGACCAGAACGTAGCTTCCCACAAAATAAGCCACGATCTTTCGAGCTGCCGACAGAGGCACGCCTATGGGAATATACACAAACGTTGCATCGACGAGATCATTCACCTTATGATGAAATCCGGCAGTCGTTCCGTAGACGGCTATCAGTTCGGGTGGCGCTGACCTCGGGTCACCATGACACCTGAGACAATCTGCGCTGAAAGGATCTCCAGGCCTTGCTATGACGTAATAATCGTTCCCATCCTTTTCAACTAAACCGCGCCATTCTTTGTTCATCCTGTTTCGTTCGAAGAGTTCAATAATACCGCTCTCAAAGGTGTCAGCCATGTTCTGAGGCTTTTTTTTCGGATTCAGAGAAGCATTTTTGTAGATATAATTAGGCAGATCATGCATGACCCGTAACGCAACCTGAGACGAGACATATGAGCGAGACATTCCCTGAACAATGAACCTGCCGGGCATTTCCCGGTAAAAGACGGGCCGCAATTCCTCTGATACGTAATGCTTTATCGAACCTATGGCGGCGAGATATAGACGACCCGTATTATAGACCGCACGGATAGCATTTTGCTTTACAATGACATACGTGGTCACCGATATTGCCGGGAGCGCAACAACATGGATCATCAGGAGGACGATGGTGAATTTCCGCTTGGGATTCATCTCTCTGAGTATATTTTTCACCGTTCTGCACCCCTCTTTTCCGCAATCCCTGGTATACTGCACGATAACAGGAGAGCGGGACGCATGATGTAATCAAATTGTACCTTATTCGGCAGTCCGTGAGAAGAAAATTCAGCTAACGGTCAAATACCCGCTGTGGACTTCAGCAGCATGCCCCGACACTCTTTCCGGACACCGCAATGGATGGCATGCGGCCAGCAGAGTCATTGCAACATATCTTACAATACCTGCGCAGTGTCGACAGCGCACTCCAGATCCTTACCAGGAGGTCAGATTTCCAGAATGTCGGAAGAGGCGTACCTGCTCGCGATATAGAGCGGCAGGCCGGGAAGAAGAACCTTTCGGTGCGTTTCTACTGCCAGAGATGCCTTGTTGTTCTGCTCCGAGAGGTGCGCCAGACATGCCCACTTCAACCTTCCGGCTGATGCCGGCTTCAGCAGTTCCGCTGCCTCTGCGTTCGAAAGATGGCCCTCGGGCCCTGTGATGCGTTTCTTCAGGAAGGCAGGATAGGGCCCCCGCGCGAGCATGCCTGGATCGTAATTGCTCTCGATAAACACTGCGTCGAGGGTAGAGATCGTTTCTGCCAGGCCATCGAATACATGTCCAAGGTCGGTCATGATGCCGAGCCGTTTCCCCCCGGAGGTAATGACGAAGGCTGATCCGTCTGCACCGTCATGCGGCGTGGGGATGGCATGGACCCTGACGGTCCCAAAGTCCATGAAGCCGCCGGGATAAAAATGCCGCACATCATGGAGTTTGCCAAGGGAATGGCGCTGCTCAGCGATTGTCAGGGTCTTCCGGCTTATGTGGAGGGGAAGCCCGTACTTCCGCTGATAGATGCCAGCATGCCTGATATGGTCACCGTGATCATGGGAAATGATGACAGCATCGACGTCTCGGATCGAGCGTCCTCGTGCTGCCAGCTTTTTTTCGGCCTGGTCGCCGTTTATCCCCGCGTCAAACAGGAGTCTTACTCCATCTGTTTCCACATAGATGCAGTTGCCGTTGCTTCCGGATTGCAGAGAGAATGTCAGCATGATGATGGTGTATTATCAGACAGACTGCAACATTAGTCAACAAACAGCCCTGTCAGCGCGACCGTCCGCAATTCCGTGAACCTTCTCATATTCGTTGATATGGTCGGAACAAGATCATGGCCGCAGTGTTCACCAAGACAGCAGACAGCCCGTCTGCACTTTTTCCTGATTCTCTGAGCAGTCCTTCGTATTCGTCAGCTGTATACGGCACCACCCGTGCGTTATCGCACTGTCACCGGGCCCTGAATGTGAATGATTCTATTTTATCTATGCGGACGATCGCATCATAGAAATCCTTCCCCGTAAGTTTCGAAATATGCACGTTATGGTCCCCTACCCTTGCTATGGTGCCATCGATCGTATCTCCGGACTCTGTCCTGACAGAAATGCGCTTGCCGACATTCACCTGAAAGTTCTCCTTGATGCTCGCAAGAGGGTTGAATTCAGGCCTCTCTTCCGCAATGGCAGCACCTTGGGACAGAATAAGTCCGGCAATGATGATGACCGCTCCAAGAATCATTCCGCGCAGTCGCATGGTTGTTTCCTCCTCGCATGGGTTTTTTTATGCATCACTATTCCCTTCCCCTGCGGTATTCGCACTCATCTCTCATCTGCAGAAAGATGTCCCCGTCACCGCAGGACCAATGATATTGCAGCAGCAGAGCAAACCCTGCGGCAGAGGCCGCAGCCAAAGCATTTTTGGGCATTGATACGAGAGATCGAGCGGCCTCCCACCGTAACGCTTTCGATGGCCTTAAAATG
>DKBO01000130.1 GCA_002448975.1 Nitrospiraceae bacterium UBA6898 | reverse complement strand
AGGTCGGAGATGGCGATGCCGCCATAGAGCGCTAAGGCGATGCACCAGTACACGGAGGGGACCTTCAGCGAACGAATAATGATGTCATCGATCTTCGTATCCGTGGATTCGGCCCACCGGTGGAGGAGACGGAAGGCTATACCGCGGACACTGAACAGCAGTGCTCCGGCGATGAACGCCACCACCGCCGGCAGAATGAATCGCTGAAACTCCAGGCCTGTCACTGCAACCTCCTCATGGACCTGCACAGAGTGATGCGGCTATGGATCAATTCCGGCACCCCCCTTCGTATCGGCCTTCGCATAGGCTGCCGGCACAATTGCCGCAAGCTGCGTGTCCATGGCGCGCACCTGCTGCTGAAAATCCTCCAGCAGGTTTACGGGAACCGCGGAGCCCCGCGGCAGTGACACCTGCTGAGGATTCACTGGGCGATTGCCTATACGCATCTCATAGTGCAGGTGCGGACCCGTAGCCAGACCGGTCGATCCGACATAGCCGATGACCTGCCCCTGCTCGACTTTCCTGCCGGCACGGACTTCCACGCTTATCCGCGAAAGATGTCCATAGTAGGTCAGATAACCATTCGCATGTCGCAGGATCACCAGATTGCCATACTGTCCCTTTCTGCCCGAGAAGATTACGGTCGCGGCACCGATCGCCGAGACCGGCGTGCCGGCAGCTGCACTGTAGTCAATCCCGTGATGGGGGCGCCGGATCTTCAGCACCGGATGATAGCGGGACCGGCTGAAGCCCGAGCTGATGCGGCGGAAGCTGAGCGGCGCCTTCAGAAACGCCCGTTTCAGGGACTTGCCGTCGCGGTCAAAATAGTCTGTCTCGCCGCCGACCGTAAAGCGGTATGCAGTGCTGATCGTGCCGTCATTGACGAACTCAGCGGAGAGGATATCCCCGTATTTCTTGAACTCACCGTCTAGATACAGACCTTCAACAACGATCCGGTATGTATCTCCGTTGCGCAGGTCTGTCGTGAAATCAATGTCCCACGCAAAGATATCCGAAAGCTGCAGCGCCAGCATGAGGGCATCGCGGCTGTCCCCCATGGACGCGATCAGGTTGTCCTGTATGGCACCGCCAAAATAGAGCAGCCGCTTCTCGTATGTGATCGGCTTCTTTTCGGCAATAAAACCCGCTTCATTGCGAGTGATGCACAGGATTGAGTCATCATCGATCCAATACTCGAAGTTCGTTATTCGGTCCTGGTCGTCCACCGTAATGGTGTACGGTTGGTCAGGACAGACCTTCCGCAGGCGGTGCACCGAAGCAGAAGCCTCGCGGATGCGGAAAAGGTCCTCGATACTGAGCTGGTACCGCTTGAACACATCGAACAGGGTCTCCCCTTTGCGGATACTTCCGGATATCTCGCGATAGGGCTCATGATGAACCTGCTCGGTGGTCTTCTTCGGCACGTTGCCCTGCAAGACGGCCGCTGCAAAGACTAAGGAAATAAGACCAAAGACTATCAAGATCTTTTTGTGCACTGCACCTCCTTTGCCACATGGCAGGCCATGCGGCATCATGGGATCGTAAGGACCCGCATACCTTCGGCCGCTGCAGCATCGCAGAGCTTCTGATCAAACGAAGAAAATCCGAACGACAGGGATGGCCGTTCTCCGCAGATCATCTTCGCCGCCGACAGATGCATGGCATCGAAGCGGCGCAGGCCGTACTTCTTGATCAGCTGTCCCGCCCGCACCTCATCGAAATCCACGCTCGCGAAGGACGGCCAGTCATCCGAGAAGGCCCGAATAATCTGCTCGTATTCCTGCTTCGAAAGATGCCGGCCCTGATAACAGCTGTCCAGGGCAGAGACGGTCTCTGTATAGGCTACCTTGCAGGTAGCGACAATCTCCGCATCCCGCACCCACTGCCGCACCGCAGCCGAATAGGTCTCTTCAACGTAGAGTTTGACCAGGCTGCTCGTACCGAGATAAAGGATCACCGTCGCTCCTCCAGCACGCGCCCCGAAAGCAGCTGCCCCTTCATTCGTATACCGGCAAGCCCTTTCGGTTTGTTTCCTGACCAGTGTGCAGTGCCGTTCTTCACGAGGGACAGGATAAGCCTCCGCTCTTCCGATATCGGGACGAGAACAGCGACCTCTTCGCCGTGCTCGGTCACAATGACCGGTTCACCCTGGCGTACCCTGTCAACGTAACTGCTCAGCCGTGCCTTAAGCTCTTTGATGCCCGCTGAAATCATGTAACCCTTTTTACATTAAAATGTAGTCACATTATATTGCTTTTATGGTCATATGTCAAGCAATCACCGATGTCATACAGCAGAGAGAAACTACGCTCCTGCAGGCGGAATATCCTGATTTTCTTCCTTTTTTTTTATTTTTCTCCGGAGCATACCCGAGATGAAAAGCAGCGATGCCATGACCGCACCTGCAAGGAGCGACAGAAGGATCACAATGGACAGAGAAGCATCGAATTTCCAGAAGAGGAGTGAGACGGTCACCGGAGCAGAATTCTGCACGGCGAAGAGCATCGCCAGTGCGATGCAGACAAGAAAGATCACCAGGACCATTATTGGGCACCTCCTGCAGGGGCAAGCGGCTTTCGCTCCGTTGCGAATACTCCCGCGGTCATAATGATATTTGTCAACACGATCACGATGAAGGTGTAGTTGATAAAGTCCTCACTGTCCCTGATGTTCGTCGAAACAGGCAGCGTTGCAAGCACGGCCGATGCCAGGCCGCGCGGCAGCATTGCCAGCATGACCAGTTTGTCATGCCGCTTTTCATGATAGACCGCTCCGATCACCGATACGCTCAGGTAGCGCATCAGCAGGATCACAAGGACAACTGCCCCGCTGATAGCCAGGAACCGCACCCGGAGGATATCGGCCGAGATCATCATGCCCATGTAAACGAAAAAGAAGGTACGCACGAAAAAGGTGATCTCTCCGTGCAGAAACTTGATGGTATCGTCCATCAGAGTGCAGCTGCGCAGCTTCAGGAACTTGACAAAGTCGTGGCTGTTCCCGAGGATGATGCCGAAAACCAGCAGGGCGATCGGCCCGCTACCGCCCAGAAAGTTGACAGCACCGTAAACAATCAGCATGACCGCGAGCGTCGTCATGTAAGAATACGTCCGGTCCCGGAAGATATCAAGCACCTTCAGCCAGATGAAGCTTGACACAACGCCTCCCATCAGGGCGATCGAAAATGAGCTGGCGACAACATGAAAAGGGGCTTTCATGCCGATATGCTGCAACTTGATGAACTCGATGAGCGAGACCGTCGCTACGACCGCAAGGACGTCGCTGAAGGCGGACTCAATCGAGAGCATGGTCTTTATTTCTTCCTTCAGGTTCATCTTGCCGACCACGGGGATCACGATCGCTGCGCTCGTGCAGCCCATGATGGTGCCCAGAAGCGTCGCCCGGAGCAGTTCCCATTTCATGACGGCGACCAGAAATCCGGCGATAGCGGCAACGGACAGGGCAAAGGAGAGGACCACCAGAAGAGTCGCGCTGCCGAACTCCTTGAGGAGTTTGTCGATGTCCATATCCATGCCGCCCTCGAACAGGATGATCATAAGGGCGAAGGAGCCGAAATATTCTGCGAAATGCGTCAGGCTTCCCGGATCGACCAGGCCGAAACCCGGTCCCAGGAGAACGCCGATGCCGAGCAGAACAAGGATATCGGAGATCTTTGTCCGTTCAAAGGAGAGGCTCCCGAAGAACCCTATCAGGATGATCGCCCCCGCAAGGAAAAAGACAAAGGATAGATCCATCAGCTGTTCCTCAGCAGTCTGCTCATGTCATGCCAGAGAATGTCCACGCGGTTCATGGCAGCCGGAAGATCACCATCCACATCATCCTGGATCTTCTTCAGCGTACCCTGCAATTCCACGATAATCCGCCTCTGCTCCGCTCCCGCGGAGGCCTTCGCTTTTTCAAATGTTTCAGAAATAAGCTCAAGCTCACTCTTCGCTGTACCGATATTTTTTGCGGCGAGTTCCACCTTGACCTTCAAAACATGACCCCGAACGGCAGCCATGAATGACGAGAACATGCTCTTCTGCAGCTTCGCCTCTGTCTCTCTGCCGAGCCGGTCAAGGGCGTCGGCCTGTTTTTTTAACGCGTCCTCCACGGCGGTTTTCTGTTCTCTGGCTGCAGTATCGGTCTCGGCGCGGTCCTTGGCCAGCGCATTCTCTACCGCTGCCGTCTTCGCCGCGAGGGCATTTACCGCGCCGATGATCCTGGCGGCGTCGGCATCCGCAGGAAGCGGCGCTGCCTTCGCATCATCCTCCATCTTCTGCAACCGCTGCTTCAGTTCTCCCACCTCGGTCTTCATTGCAGCAGTCCGGCTGTCGATCATAACCGGCAGCCCGAAATAGCCTCCTGCGGCGATCGCGGCAATAACAACAACGAGTATCAATAGCGTCTTCATGACTTCTCCTTCCGTTTGGCGTTTCGTTTTACTCCAGCAGCGCTTTCTTCCGCGGTCCTTTGTTCCCTGCAAGCCTGCCGGCGTTTTCCAGCCGACCGATCTGCGTTTCCAGCCGCTTGATCCTTTTCAGCAGAGATTGTATCTTCCTGTCTGCCATCGCAGCTTCTGACCGTTCATGCCGCTCATAGATCCTGCCGCCAAGCGCGGTCATCAATCGACGGACTTCTGAGTTCAGCAGGAATTCCGTATACCGTCGTTTCCCTCCCTCGGTCAGCTTTTCCGCCCGCTTGCGCATCCGGTGCGCACCTTCCCAAAATGCGTCAACTCTCCCTGGATCCCTTTTTCCAGGTCCTTCCTGACGTTCTTCCAGAGACTCATGACTTGCCCTTCTTTCGCGTTTTCGCATTGTTGCGGGCAAAGTCTCCGGCACTCTTGTCGATATCATTCCTGATCGCGGTGAGCCGTCCATGCAGTTCTCTGAGATTTCCTGCGGCAATCTCAGCTTCAGCAACACCTATCTCAGCCTCCCATGCTGCCAGCCGTTCCATGCCCTTCACACGGCGCTCTGCCGTCTTTCCGCCAATGAGTTCGTCGGTCTGCTGCCGGAACTCGCTGAGCTTTTTCCGCAGATCTCCGATCATGCGTTCCGCTTCTGTCTTCATTTTTTCCCTGCGGATCCCGGCCAGCATCCCGGCCTGATGCGCCAGCTCCTCCACTTCTGCAGCTGCAGCACGGGCCTCGTCAAAGTGACGGGAAGCTACCAGTCCCCTTGCCTTCTCGAACGTTGTGCGTGCTGCTTCCATTTCGTCGGCCGCATAGAGCTGCGCCTTCCGGTCTTGTGCAATAACCAGAGCTTTTTCGGCCCTGAGCATCTCGTCGGTGGGAGGTTTCGAACAGCTTCCCAGGAAAACAGCAGCAATGATCAGGACCGCTGCTGAGATTCCTGAAGCACGAACCTTTCCCCTATGCATTATCCGCCTCTACCTCCTTGCGTATCCGCAGCAGAATATCCGGGATTGCGGATGTCACGCGGTCCCAGCTCGCGATCAGAGGGACACCGATCGGGTTTTCCATGATGATCTGGGCGGCCTGACTGATGCCGTGCGTGAAGGTATCCACGGCGAGGCTCTCCTCATGCCGGTCAAAGAAAAGGCCGTTGATCGCTGCGTCGTCCTCGAACCGTTTCAGCATGTCCTGGGCCGTCCGAACATAGGTTGCCACGAGCGTCTTGAAGAGGCCGTCGGAAAAGATGATCCCCTCGGAAGCGAGCGTTCGGAATATGGACTTGGAAATATCGACGCACATCTTATGCAGGCCTTTCGAAGCGTCCTCTGCAGAAAGGGCCTGGTGCTTGTGCTCATAGTTCTCGGCGATATCCACCTGGCATACCCGTCGAAGAGAAGTATTGCGGTAGACCTCGGCGAGTACGCCGACCTCAAGGCCCCAATCCCCGGGGATCCTGTTCACCCGCGCCATGTCAACATCCATGGAAAACTCCCCGGCGAGCGGGTAACGGAAGCTGTCAAAGAACAGCAGGAGCGGATGGTGGCCGATGATCTTCTGGAGCGAGCGGATCAGCGGCGTCACGAGCAGCCGCGTAGCCCTGCCGTGCAGCCTATCAGTGACTCTGCTGTAAAAACCCTTGCAGAAATCGTAATCGAGATTCGGGTTCACGACAGGGTAGCAGAGCCGGGCCAGCAGATCCCTGTTGTACGTCACGATGTCACAATCGTGCAGGGCAATGACATGGAATTCCTGCTGGGATAACACATACCCATAGGCCATCCAGGCAGACCGCCCCTTGCCCGGCTCACCGATCGGCAGCCCCGCCTCCTCGATCACACGATAGATGTTCGTTAGACGGGTCCCGGTATTCCAGATCAGGCTCGTCTTCTGGGGCAGAACGGAAAAGAAGTCCTTTGCCTTCCGGAACTCTTCTTCGGTCGCCGGCCCGAGCGTCACCACGATCTCCCTGACATACTTCACGTCCTGCAGCTGCCGGACGATCCCCTTCAATGCCTCTCCCTCCAGCTCACTGTACAGGGAAGGCAGGATAAGAGCAATGGGCCGATCCTGTGCGTACCAGCCGAGCTCAGCCTCGATCTTTTCCATGTTGACTTGGCCGAGACGATGAAATGTGGCAACCACTCCGGTCTGATAAAAATCCGCCATACACCCTCCTTTTCCGTCGTTTTTATCGTAATCATAACATGCGTCGGCTCTCGTGGCAACCTTGGTGCTGCGCTGCGTTGGCCTCTGTGGACCGTATCTGCTACACTGATCAGGATGGAGAAGGAAGCGGAGGACAAGGGCCGGTGAAGCTGTTTGATCTCATAGCGCTCCTTATAACACTTGCCGCGGTATTCGGCTATCTCAATCATCGCTTTATACGGCTGCCGACGACCATCGGGTTGATGCTGATATCCGTCGTGATGTCCCTCGGCATGGTTCTTATCGGACACCTCGGGCACGCAGGCCTTCTGCTTGAGCAGCAGTGGCTGAGCGTGGTGCGGAGCATCGACTTTAACAAGACGCTGATGGTGGGCATGCTGAGCTTTCTGCTTTTCGCAGGCGCCCTGCATGTTGATCTCGCCGAACTGCTCAGCGAAAAATGGGCGGTCGGCGTCTACGCGACAGCCGGCGTCCTGCTCTCGACCTTCCTCGTCGGGACGATGACCCATTTCGTTTCGGGCTGGCTCGGATTCGAACTCCGCTTTCTGAGCTGCCTGCTCTTCGGCGCGCTGATATCCCCTACTGATCCAATCGCCGTCCTCGGGATACTGCGGACGTCCGGTGTACCCAAACGTCTTCAGGTAAGGATTGCCGGTGAATCGTTATTCAACGACGGCATCGGCGTGGTCGTATTCATCACGCTCTACGACATTGTCTTTGACGGGGTCAGTTTTTCCGCTTCGGGGATCTCCCTGCTGTTCCTTGAGGAGGTAGCAGGCGGCATTTTTCTCGGCCTGATGCTCGGTTGGGTGGCATTCCGGCTGCTCAAATCCATTGACAACTACCAGGTGGAGATACTCATTACCCTCGCCCTCGTTACCGGAGGATATGCGCTCGCCGCAGCCGTTCATGCATCCGGTCCCATAGCCATCGTCGTAGCAGGACTGCTTATCGGCAACCACGGCCGCAGGTTTGCCATGTCGGAAAAGACCCGGCAGAACCTCGATACCTTCTGGGAGCTCGTCGATGAGATCCTGAACGCGCTGCTCTTCGTGCTGATCGGGATCGAACTTCTCGTTATCACGGTGAACAAGCGTTATCTGGTTGCGGGCTTGGCTGCCATAGGCGTCGGCCTGGTGGCGCGTATGATTTCTATCGGAGTCCCGCAGCTCCTCATGGCCCCGCGTTCCCGCTTCGACCTCAAAGCTTTGAAGGTCATGACATGGGGCGGTCTGCGCGGCGGCATATCAGTTGCCCTTGCGCTCTCGCTGCCCCCGGGAACAGAACGAGACCAGATCATCACCATGACCTATCTGGTGGTGGTCTTCTCAATCCTGGTCCAGGGATTGACCCTGAAGCGCCTTCTCACATCGCCGGCGGAATGAACCGGGAGGTTCCGAACTTCAGAGACGCCTGGTATAATAAACCATGCCCGCTGATCTGAGAGTAATGGTCGCAGATATCTTTGCTTCTGCGCTAAAAGCTGCAGACCCCTATGCATGTGTCCTGCCGCATACGGAAAAGCTTCGGACATTGGTCAACGCGCGCAACCTAAAGAGGGTGGTCGTCGTCGGCTTCGGTAAAGCAGTCTGTCCCATGGCAAAGGCCCTGGAAGACCGGCTGGGCGATATCATCACGGCAGGGGTAATCATTACCAAGCATGGTCATAGCGGGGGATACCGGTTCAAGAATATTATGGTTCGCGAAGCAGGCCATCCCGTACCCGACGAAAAGGGCCTGCGGGCGACGGCAGAACTTATGGCATTGCTGGAGCAATGCGGAAGCGACACCCTCGTTGCCTGCCTTATCTCGGGTGGTGGTTCTGCCCTGCTGGTGTCTCCCCACGACCGCATAACCATGGCAGACAAACAGAAGATCACCACCATGCTCCTCAAGGCAGGTGCGGACATCCATGAGTTGAACGCCGTCAGAAAACATATCTCGAAGGTCAAAGGCGGCAGGCTCGTCGATCTGGCGCATCCTGCAACCGTCGTGTCTCTGATACTGTCGGATGTCATCGGCGACGGTCTCGACGTAATCGCATCCGGCCCGTCCGCGCCGGATGCCAGCACCTATGCGGACGCCCTCGCAGTCATCGAGAAATATCATCTGTCGCCGGATGTTCCTCCTGCGGTGATGCGCCTTCTGCAGGACGGCGCTGCCGGCGCAGTGCCGGAAACTCCCAAGAGCGATCACCCGGTCTTCGGCCATACCGAGAACATCATAGTCGGCAGCAGCCGCCTTGCGCTGCAGGCAGCTCTGGCAAAGGCCGGGGAGCTTGGTCTTGAGGCTAAGATCGTGTCGTCCCGGGTTACGGGAGAGGCAAAGGTGGTGGGCAGACGTTTCGCGCGTGAAGCATTGGCGCTGCGCCGCGCTCCCGGGATGAAAGGTCCGGTCTGTTGGATCTCCGGCGGCGAAACGACCGTGACGGTCACTGGTAGCGGCCGTGGAGGCAGAAACACGGAACTTGCGTTGGCTTTTGCCATGGAGATCGAAGGTGTCGAAGGAATTACCCTCCTTTCCGCCGGCACGGATGGTACGGATGGGCCAACCGACGCTGCTGGGGCCATCGTCAACGCTACTACCATGCAGAAGTCTTCAGAAAAAGGTCTGGACGCTGCCGCATATCTTGCTTCTAACGATTCCTATACGTTCATGCAAAAGACGGGGGACCTCCTTATCACCGGCCCGACCGGAACAAACGTCATGGACATCCAGGTGATAATCATTACTGGCTAAAGCAGAGATATGCAAGCGAGAGTGACATGCGTATCATTCTGTTTATCATTAAACCACAAGCCGTTATCTCGGCAAGCAACATGATGGTATTGGCAGAACAGCACTAGTACCGACAAACAGGCATATTTTTTGCTTTGCTCGATGTGAGCATCAGGTGTTATCTTTATGCATTATTCAGAAAATATGTTTGAATTCTTAGCAGAACGGCTGTTTTCAAACCTTGCATTTCAAAAAAAGCAGGGGGATATGACGCAAAAGTGGTGATTTGCCATACTTCTAGAGGTCAATGATGAAGATTATGCAGAGGTATAAATTTATATTTCTCTGTCTGTACCTCGTGTATTCTGTCTCGCCGATGATGGCAGATACCGGGGATTCTGCGCCGCTGAACGGGTTTACCTCAGAACGGGAGTCGCCGGTGATCAAGATCCTGCTGTGGGACAGGCTGCTCTCTGGCCTCATGCAGCAGGGCGAAAGCAGCGAGCCGGGCAATAACGATATTGGAAGCGACTTCCTGGTCAGGAAATTCCGCAGTCTGCCGGCAGATCATTCTCTCAGAAAGCAGATCTTCGCCGAAACCCATGCCTCCACCCCTTACGACATCTCGACTGCTGACAATCTCTGCAGTGCCCAACATGTGCCTTACCTTACTGTTACCAGCGATCACGTTCCGCTCCCTTTTCAGGGCTACTGCACGCTTCATTCAGGCCTCGCACCTCCTTTCTTTTTCTCTTAGCACCCGCTACAGGCTTATCTGAGTAAGGATTTCCGTTGCATTGCCGCGCAATGGTTGTACGTGCAGGCTCCGGGTCCCTTCCTGATAAGCGCTCAATCTTCTCTAATATGATACAGAGGGCTAAGACTATAGAAGGAGGATAATAAATGAATGCAAACGACCATATGCCGGATGCAGGATACACAAGCCGGATCAGCCTTGGGATGGTCATCATAGCTGTTTTAAGTATATGTTGTTTTATGGGGTTGTATACCACTGGTCAGGCGGAGGCCGCAGTGAATGTCCTCTCCTACGGAACTGCCGTTGACGGTTCAGCTCTGGCCTATACGGCACCAAATGGTACGAACAGGGTCGTTGTTGCCTTTGTCACGGCTGATTCATCAACAACATCTGTGACCATCGGTGGTACCGCGGCAACACTGCTGGCTGAAAACACGGGGATCAACAATAATATGGCATCCGCATGGTACCGCGTGATCGGTGATGGTTCTGGTGAGAACATGGACGTCTCCGCTGCTACCGGCAGTAGTCCCACAGTTTCTGTTGTTACCTTCGGTGGCGTTGATCAGAGCAGTCCCATATACAGTTTTGACGCGACCGACTCGAGCAGCGGTGCAGCTCCTGCCCCCGTTATCGTCGTTCCTGATGGAGGCAGGGCTGCCTACATCCAGAATTCGAACAGCGACAATGGAGTAAATGATACCTTTAATCCACCGACCAACGGTGGGACCTGGACGGAATTCTTTGACTTCGGCGCTGCCAGCAACCGTGTGACAGCCGGATATCGGGATGCCATCACCGCCATTACCGGACTTTCAGTCAACACAACAGATACAAGCACGGCAACCAACCGTGGTTCGATGGTTGCTTTTTCGCTGAACCCATCGTCGGCTACAGCCCCCGCCGGCATTACTGTAAATCCGACGAGCGGACTGACAACCACCGAAGCAGGAGGCAGCGACACCTTTACCATAGTTCTTGACTCGGCTCCCACCGCCAATGTCACGATCGGCCTCAGCAGCTCCAATACAGCGGAAGGGACGGTGGCGCCTTCCTCGGTCACCTTCACCACCGCAAACTGGAATACACCCCAGACCGTGACGGTAACCGGAGTTGACGATGCAGTGGTTGACGGCAACGTCTCCTACACAATTGTCACCGCCGCAGCCACCTCGACAGATAGCAACTATAGCGGGTTGGACGCTTCTGATGTGTCAGTAACAAATATAGACAATGATGTTGCAGGCTCGCCCGGCATCACAGTAAACCCTACCAGCGGTTTGACAACGACAGAGGCAGGAGGCACGGCTACCTTTACCATCGTTCTCGATTCGGCACCAACTGCCAATGTGACCATCGGCCTCAGCAGTTCTGACACGACAGAGGGGACTGTCTCCCCATCGTCAATAACCTTCACCACAGGCAATTGGAGTTCACCGCTGAGCGTGACCGTAACCGGCGTCGATGATCTAACCGTCGATGGAAATATTTCCTATACGATTGTCACGGCTGCTGCGACCTCAGCGGATGGGAACTATAGCGGGCTGAACGCATCCGATGTGTCCGTCACCAATACGGACAATGACGGCACGCCGCCAGCAGTTCCTGTCGGCAACTGGCCTCTGTTTATTATGGTTATTGTGGGCATAATCACATATGGCCTGGTGTGGCGCAGAAAACAGGGGAAGTCGGCTTTCTGAGCCGGTAGCACCAGAGGAATTTGAGATATGAGGCATACAAAGAGTGCAAGACATCTGTCGTCAGCGCAGCAGGCCCCAAGGCGCTGCTGCGCCGTCGGCCGGTGTCCCGTAGCTGTAACTGGCGGTTACCGTTGAACTTAAGCTGCGTTAACCATTCCGGGACAAACTGGTGATAAGGGCTCGACCGGGCCGCTATTCGGGAGTTTGCAGTGCAGCTCGCTGAGAAGAGGCCCATAACCATCGAGTGGGGCTTCATTGGCCTGTTCGTGCTGTATATCAGCATTTTCGCCGGCGTGCTCGAAATGAACCGCAGCGCTCTGCTGGCATTTCGGGAGTTTACTGCATCTGCGATAGCCGCTCTCTGGGGGATCTTCACTACCCAAGTTGCCTGCTCGGGAACCCAGTTGACATTCGTGGGCTTTGCCATGGAGATCGTCCTGGAGTGCACGGCGCTGCACTATATGATCATTTATATCGCCGGTGTGCTGGCATTCCGCAGCCATACCGTGTCATATCGCGCCGCAGGAATTTTCCTCGGCATCCTGCTGATCTTCCTGCTCAATATGTTCAGGATCGGCATCATCGGATTCATCGGCCGCTACTACAGCGATGTCTTCACCTTCGTCCATGAGTATCTCTGGCAGGGAATGTTTGCCCTCTCCGTTATACTCCTCTGGATGCTCTGGGTTAATGGAAGGCGGATGCTCTCGCGTAGGATCATCGTTCTTCTTTTCGCTGTACTCGCCACAGCATCGCTTTCTTTCTGGCTGGCGACAAGACTTCTGGAGACGTATATTTCCCTGCTGGCAGCTCTTTCGAACGTCCTCTTCCCTATAGTATCCGTGCTCGTTGACGTGCCGCAGAAGGTCATAGCCGACGGCAAGCTTATCGGCTACGTGGTTGGCAATACGGTAATCTACAGCAAGACAACTCTTTACGTCCTGAACGCAGCACTGCTTCTTCCTATCGCATCCCTCACCTTTGTCTGGTCACAAAAGAAGTTATTCCTGCAACGGCTATCTGCAGCGGCCCTCCTCCTGATTGCTCAGCATCTGCTGATCATCCTACTGGACTGGCTGCTGGAGGTCACCGCAGGGCCCGAAATTCACTCCGTGATTGTCTGGTGCATAGTCATGTCAACATTTATCGCGCCAATGTTGGTCTGGCTGCTGGTTATGAAGATATTCCGTGCAGAGCCCTCCTCAAAAAACAACTCATCTCATGCGTAGAAGCGCAGCCTTTCAGGCGTGGGGAACTGTCATGCAACGGAGAAAGCTGCAGTCGTTGACAGAGCGGCCTTGCAGAAGGCCGCAGAAAAAGGTCTGGATGCTGCCGCATATCTTGGTTCTAACGATTCCTATACGTTCATACAAAAGACGGCCGATCTGCTGATCACTGGCCCGACCGGAACGAACGTCATGGATATCCAGGTGCTGTTAATCGCATAATTTCGCTGTCCTTTCAGTTCTTTTCTGTTTGGTGGGAGCTTCCCGGCTCCATAGCAATACCCCTCTGTTTGACGTATAATGACTGCCATGAAATCTTCGAAAGTTCTTGCGCGGTTGGTCTTTCTTGTGAAGCGGTGGCTTAACAAGAAGGCATCTCTGGTTGACAACAATGCTGTGCTGAAAGACATCTACCTCGAGTCAGACATCTCTTCGTCCTATTTCCTGCTGATCATCATCGCAAACCTCATTGCCTTAAGCGGGCTGATCACGAACAGCGCCCCGGTCATCATCGGGGCCATGCTGATCTCACCGCTTATGTCCCCTATACTCAATATCGGCTTTGCCTTTATAACCGGTGACAAGTTTATCTGGGAAAAATCGCTGCGAAAGATAGCCTTCGGTGTCGGACTGACCCTGATTACTGCTACGATTGCGACCTATCTCTCTTCTCTAAAGGACATAACGACCGAGATCCTCGCCCGGACCCGTCCCAATCTCTATGACCTGATCATCGCATTGCTGGCGGGACTGGCCGGTGCAGCCGCACTCTGTACGAAGAAGAATTATCTGACGATCGTACCTGGCGTTGCTATCGCCACCGCGGTCATACCGCCGCTGAGCGTTGCCGGCTTCGGCATCGGCACGGGCAATTACCGCATATTCATGGGCGGCTTTTTTCTTTTCTTTACGAACTTCGTGGCGATTATCATCTCAACCTGCCTGGTATTTTTCATCTACGGATTCAGACCGTCAGTCGTCGCGGAGGAGAATCGCGCCCAGCTGAAGAAACGGGTCAGCGCGCTGAGCCTCGTCCTGATCCTGATCTCCATTCCGCTCGTCTATACCCTGCACCAGTCGATCGCTTCCGTGCGGTTGCGGGGCCAAATTGAAACCACCCTGAAAGAAGCCCTGAACCGTGAGGGCAAAACCGATCTGACTTCATTCAGTTATAGTGTCCGTAAGGACGGCGGCCTTACCGTCAATTCTGTCCTCAACGCCGTGGCTTACCTGAAGGAAGACGAGGTCGCGACGGTGGAACAAAAGCTCAGGACCTCGCTTGGCAGGGATGTAAAACTGTATCTGGAACAGATTCAGGTGCAACCCGGCGGCCTCAAGGAGCCCAAAGTCAAGACCGTTTTCGAACCGGCGATCGCTCCATCCCGTTCTCCGGTCGAGGTCATCAGGAGTTCGCGCGAGGGCACCCTTGCCGTCATTCGACAGTCGACGGAGAAGATTGAAAAAGTTATAGCGCCGTCATCGATTGCAGATTTTTATGTCAGTTTCCACGATAAATCTCTCAAGGTATCCATGCAGATGAAGATCATGCGTGATACTCCGCTCTCTGAAGAGGAAACCCTCTGGCTGAAGAGGATTCTCGCAACCGATCTCAATATGCCCGTCGATCTTACGGTCGAGACGGTTCCCTTTGTTCCGCTTCTGATCTTCCGGAAGGGAGAAACGACCATTACCCCCGAGATGAAGCAGACCCTGACGGGGCTGAATGATATTGCAGCGAATGCCTCCGCGCTCACGGTCTTGGTCGAGGCATATACGGGGACATATGACGATCGGACGAAGCTCAGCAAACTGGCGGACCAGCGGATCAGGTCGGTCGAGGATGTCCTTGTTGCCGAGTGCGGCATCCCGCGGGAGGCCATTCATTCCACCGTGATAAAGAGCAGGAAGATCGAAGCGCCTGCGGTCAAGATATCGGTATCCACAACCAACAGGAAATCATGAAGGAATTCCTTGAAAAGATTTTTTCCGGAATAGCACCGATCGCGATCGTCTACCCGCTCTCGCTCCTGGGCATACTGATCGTATCGGTTGGTTTACTGAGGCGCTACCTGACAACGCGCATCAGGGATACCGATGCCCGGTACTATGCGCGGAAATATATCACCTTTTTCGGCTATGCGCTGGGCATACTCATCCTGGGCTCTGTTTTGAGCGAACGGATCAGCAAATTCACGGTTGTCTTTGGCGTTGCGGGAGCAGGTGTTGCGTTTGCTCTTCAGGAGATCATCGCCAGCATTGCGGGATGGGCTGCGGTGTCGTTCAGCAGTTTTTACCGGATCGGCGACCGGGTGCAGCTGGGTGGCATCAAGGGAGATGTAATCGATATCGGCGTGCTTCGGACCACGATCATGGAATGCGGTGAATGGGTGAAGTCCGATCTGTATACCGGCAGGATCGTGCGTGTCGCCAACAGCTTTGTCTTCAAAGAACCGGTCTACAACTACTCGGGTGATTTTCCGTTCCTCTGGGATGAAATCACGGTGCCGGTCAAGCACGGCAGCGACCATGCGCTGGCGCGCACGATCCTCGAACAGGCAGCCCGGGACACGGTAGGAAAACATATCCCGTCCGCACGGAAATCATGGGATGAGATGGTCACCAAATACCGGATCGAAGACGCGCAGATCGAGCCCACAGTAACCCTCGTGGTAACCGATAACTGGCTCGAATTCTCCATCCGCTATGTTGTTGATTTCAAGAAGCGAAGACTGGTAAAAGACCGTCTCTTTACCCTGATACTTGACGAGTTCGCCAAGACCGGAGGCCGCGTTTCGATCGCTTCGACAACGGTCCATCTTGTAGGGGCGCCGGCAATAGATGTCCGGCTGCAGCAACCCCCATTACCGGAGAAGCGCCTATAGTATAGCTTCCGGCAGCACGTTACTGATGCCCTGCGGCTAGCCGAGCGGGAGTCTTACTGATGAAGGGTGAAGGAAGTATTTGATGTCGTCAAGCGTCTTTCGCACTTTCATCAGATGCCTGTATACAGTCTTCCTCGGGCCGCGACCTCCTTGGCCTTCCTACGCCAATCCATCTTCAAATACTGCTGCAGTCCACTATTTTGTCCCTGCGATATGCCTGAACCGGGCGGTTTTTTCATGTAACACATATTGGCAGGTTAATCTTCTCTAAGCCGTGATTTTGTGAAGAAGTCCAGAGAGCTTAACATTGAGATTTCTTTCCCTCAAAGAGACCTTCATATTCGCGCCTCTATCCCAATTGAGAATTGTTAATATTTCCATCTATGCCTGTCATTTTCTTGAGCACTGAGGAAAAATGAAAGCCCCTCTGTCTAGCTGAATTGGTCGTGCGGAAGGCAAGAGGATCCAATGTTAACATGATGAAATATAAGGAATAATAACCCTCATTGACTCTTTCTCAGTCGCTGATATAGCATTGAATAGACTGCATTAAAGAGTTAGAAAGGTATTGAAGAAAATTCATATGTCGTCATCCAATAAATTCGGTACTGCACCCGTATTTCTTACGGCAATATCCACCATTCTTGGGGCAATCATGTTTTTGCGTTTCGGATATGCGGTTGGAAACATTGGTTTTTTCGGAACGCTGATAATTATTTTAATTGGTCATCTTGTAACCATACCAACGGCTATGTCAATTGCCGAAATAGCAACAAACCAGAGAGTCCAGGGTGGAGGCGAATATTATATTATCTCAAGGTCCTTTGGTCTTATTATCGGTGCGACCATCGGCATTTCTCTGTTTCTCTCTCAGGCTATCAGCGTAGCGTTTTATGTTATAGCATTTGGTGAGTCCTTTGTTCCATTACTGAAATGGATAGCGACAAATTATCACATAGTACTTCCAGACAAACGCCTGATAACCATTCCCGCAACTATCATGTTATCAGCCGTAGTGTTATGGAAAGGGGCAGACTTGGGGGTAAAGCTGCTCTATATCGTTGTAGCCACACTGTTTGTATCTTTAGCGATGTTTTTTGCCGGCAATACAGGTTATGCCGAATCAGCAGACTTTCAAATTCTTCTGAAAACTGTGGATAATCCAGATTCGTTCTTTCTGGTTTTTGCAATATGTTTCCCAGCCTTCACGGGCATGACCGCTGGGGTCGGGCTTTCAGGTGACCTTAGAAATCCACAGAAGTCCATCCCATTGGGCACATTGCTGGCGACATTTTCTGGGATGGTTATATACATTCTCATTGCATACAAGCTAGCAGTTTCAGCCTCACCGGAGAATCTTGCCACTGACCAGCTCGTAATGAGCAAGATAGCCACCTGGGGACCTATTATTCCTCTTGGGCTGGCAGCAGCAACCATATCTTCCGCATTGGGTTCGATACTTGTTGCCCCACGCACACTCCAGGCTATAGGGGAAGATGCAGTCATACCTGTTAAAGGCTGGGGTAAGTGGCTTGCTAAGGGAAAGGGCAACAAAAACGAGCCATTCAATGCCTCAGTTGTCGTTACCGTAATTGCCTTAGTCTTTGTAATTCTTGGAGATGTGGATTTTGTAGCACAGGTCATATCCATGTTCTTCATGGTGACCTATGGCGCCATTTGCCTGATTTCATTTATAGAGCATTTTGCGGCTGACCCGTCATATCGCCCTACATTCAAGTCTCGCTGGTACATATCCTTGTTCGGAGCGGCTATGTGTGGTTGGCTTATGTTTAAAATGAACTTTGGATATGCAGTGCTTGCCATTACATTGATGGTTATTCTTTATTTTGTACTAATGAAGTTCAATCATGAGAAAAGAGGTCTGTCGAAAGTGGTTCAAGGTGCAATATTTCAGATGAGCCGCCAGATTCACGTTTTTCTTCAAGGGTCAAGAAAACATGGGACTGACAGTTGGCGCCCTTCGGTTATATGTATAACAGAAGCTTCGTTTCACCGATTGGCAGCTTTCGATATCCTGAGATGGATTTCTCACCGGTATGGTTTTGGGACATATATTCATTTTATTAAGGGGTACTTTTCGAAGGCAATGGCGGATAATAGCAAAGCCACACTTGCTCGGCTTATTCACTTGGCTGATTTAAGCGACAGCAATGTTTACGTTGATACTATCGTCAGCCCTTCCTTTACCACTGCGGTTACTCAGATAATTCAGTTGCCGGGAATATCTGGCAAAGAGAACAATATGGTTCTTTTTGAATTCAACAAGGATGCCCCTGATGAGGACATCAATCGTATCACGGAAAATTATGCCTTAATTGCTTCAGCTGGTTTTGATATTTGCGTTCTCGCATCGTCTGATCGTGCTTTTGGGTATAAAAAGGAAATACATGTATGGTTAAGTCAGGGCGATTATGAAAATGCCTCGCTCATGGTTATTATGGCATATATTATTTTCGGACATCCCGACTGGAAAGGGTCAGAGATTAAAATCTTNNCAAGCAAGGGCATGGACAGACGCATTTTGATAAAGGAAAAATCCTGTGACGCTGACCTTATAATATTAGGTTTCAGGGGCGAAGCGGTAAAACGACTAGGAAGTGATATGTTTAAGGGTTACGAGGGGGTTGGAAACATCTTGTTTGTAAACACGGTTAAGGATATTGGTCTAATAGCAAATGATTATGCGCCTGCACAAGAAGAACCTTCAGATGATCAAGATAGAAATAACGCAAGACTTGTCAAAGAAGGTCATTGAGAAAGGGCCCAACAACATTTAGGCAAACGGAGATTATAGTCTATTCTTCGAGAGACATGATTGTATCCGCAATGTCACGGCTGAGGCTCTCCATTGCCCTGCTCATGGCTGCAACCAGTGCACGGTAATCATTACCTGTTATCTGCTCAATAATGGAGGCATGCATCACCGAGGCCTCCCTGTCTTTTCTGAATACCACCCATTGGGCCTTCATTGAGACAGAGTCGCCGTGAATGCCGTCAAAGCGGGTTATATCCACTGCGACCCTGTGATCGATGGAAGCATAAGACTGCGCCGGTTGAATCCAGCTAACGACATGGTAGCGATCAGGAGGAAGCAGNNGCCCACCGGTGGAAATCATCCACCGCGAGTTCATTCTGCCCTGATCGTGTCACTATCTGAGGTCTGTCGAGATAATCAGGAATTGACAAAGGTCCAAGCGCCAAGGTAACGCCGCGAGCGGCATCGGCAACCTGCTTGCCACGCGCCGGGCTTTCCATGGAACTCAGGGTGTAAAACTTCGTGGGCGCGGAACCGGCACAGCCAGCCAGGACCATAGCCAATATTCCTGAGGATAAAAGCGCATAGCGAAAAGATAGCACTCCTGTCATTTCACTCTCCTTTTGGGGGATTCTTCCCTTGTATGAAAGTTTCCGGATGCCGCTCAAGGTAATCAACAAGAGAACGGAGAGAACGGGACAGTGAGGAGATATCCTCAAGCGTTTTGCCTGCCTGATAGCCAAGCTGAGGATTCTGGGCAACAATTTCCTCAATCGATTGGACTGCTCTTTGAGTTTCCTGCAGTGTGGTCCGGGCCGACGCAAGGGTGTCGTTGATACTCCCTGCGATTTGGCCGGCGACTCCTTCCCGCATGGCTAGGGTCTTCTCCGTCTGTGCGAATGCCGCATATGCGGCATCCGACGCTTTCTGCACACCTGTCGAAAGGGGAGCTACCTGGGCATTCATGTCCCTCACGAGCTTGTCGATATTCGATGCAAGAGGCACCACCTGGGCATTCATGTCCCTTACGAGCTTGTCGAGGTTTGTAAGCAGCGCGTTCAAGGTGACCACGCTTTTCTGCATATCCGGGGAATTCACGATCTTTTCTATGCCGGCAAGTGCGTTTCTCAATCTCTCGGCGATTTCCGCCACGGGCAGATCCTCGAACCTTTGTTTCACTTCCTCAATGTTTGAGGGTACTGTAGGGATCTCGGGATATCTTTTCTCCGTCCTGGAAAGCCTCATGGGTTTGCCAGGATAAAAATCCAGATTTATGACGAGTTGGCCTGTAACGAAACTCTGCATCTGGAGCTGTGCACGCAATCCTTTATCTACAAGAGCTTGCATATATTTGTACTGATCGGGCCATATGTTCAGCAAAAAAACCTTTTTGGGCTTCACAAATGTCCCAGCTTCTATTTCCACATACACTGGTATGAGTATGGAAAGATCGGAAGGATCGAGGCGCATGGCAAAGTCGGTGACCTGGCCAATTTTAACGCCGCGAAAGACCACAGGGGCGCCGACCTGTAGCCCCTTCACCGAGCCTTCAAAGAACAGGACATATGTATAGGTCTTGGTCATGAATTTGCCTGACCCGAAAACTACCACCGCTACGACAATGAGAGCGATGGCACCAAGGACAAAGGCGCCGATCAGTGTCTTGCTTGCCCGTTTACTCATTCTCTTTCACCTCTGCCGTTAATAGCTCCGTCAATCCACTCAATCCGACACATCTCCGTGGCATAGCGAAACTATGTATCATTCTCTCTGCGCGCCCCTTCCCCGGGTAAGGAAATTGATGATTCTGGGATCTTTCTCATTAGCAAGGAGCGTCCTTGGGTCTCCGGAGGCTATCATTGTCTTTGCCTCACTATCGAGCAGGACCGAATTATTGCCGACTGCAAAGATGCTTGCCAGCTCATGGGTAACGATGACCACCGTGGCGCCTAGGCTTTCTCTGAGTTCCAGAATCAGCTCATCAATCAGGTATGCGCTTATAGGATCGAGCCCGGAGGAAGGCTCGTCAAGAAAAAGAATACCAGGGTCTAATACCATGGCACGGGCAAGACCGGCACGCTTCTTCATGCCTCCGCTTAGCTCAGAGGGATAATACTCTTCAAACCCTGCAAGACCGACAAGAGACAGCTTCAGCGAAATGACCTCCCTGACCTGATCAGCGCTGAGGTCAGTGTATAGATTGAGCGGAAGGGCAACGTTTTCGCCGAGTGTAAGAGAACTCCAGAGGGCGCCACTCTGATAGAGTATGCCGAAATTCATCATGATGCGCTCCCGCTCTTCAGGTTCCGCATCCCAGAAACTCACCTCCCCATAGAGGACCTGGCCCTTTGCAGGCCTCTGGAGTCCCACGAGATGCCGAAGCAGAGTGGTTTTTCCGCATCCGCTTCCACCCATGATAATGAAGGTGTCTCCTTTCTTGATCGTAAATGTAAGGTTTCTCTGGATAAGGAAATCCCCATAGGCGATAGTGAGGTCCTTTACCATAATATGCGGTTGTGTTTTCTCCATCTTTTCCTGCATCTCGATTTCTAAATTTTCAGTATATGACATAAGACCGTTATTATTGCCATAGCCACGATAATGCTTACTATTGCGGAAACCACTGCTGAAGTAGTAGCCTCACCGACGGAAGAAGCTGTCCTTCCACACCGTATCCCCCGCAGGCAGGCAGCCAGTGCAACCAGAATACCAAAAACCCCGGCACTGAATATGCCGACCCACAAGTCGTTAAGGCTTACCGCTTCGCGGGTCTTATTATAGTATTCCATAAAATTCAGATTAAGCATGGACACACCGATCAGCATGCCTCCCAGTATGCCCATCAGATCAGCATAGAGCGTCAGCAGCGGCATCATAACAAAGAGGGACAGGATCCTGGGCAGTACAAGGAATTCCACAGGGGAGATACCGAAGGTCTTCAGGGCATCGATCTCCTCGTTCACCTGCATTGTTCCCAGTTGCGCGGCAAAGGAGGCACCTGTCCGGCCGGCCATAATTATGCCTGTCATAACCGCTGCAAGCGCGCGTACCATCCCGATGCCTACGAGGCTGGCAACATAAATCTGCGCTCCGAAAATCTTCAACTGGATCGCCCCGATGAAAGCAAGTATGAGGCCTACAAGAATGCTTATCAGGGACACTATCGGAAGGGCCTGTACTCCGCACTCCTGCATAATGATGAAGAGGTCGGCCAGGCGGAATCGGGCCTTGCCTGCAAGCATCCTTGCTGAAGCCGCCAATACTTCCCCCATAAATTCAAGCATTTCCAGATTGCCACGCCAGAAAGCTACCGCTAAATTTCCGACCCGATCCAGGAAAGGGACCCTTACGGCCGCCAGCTTGGTGTCTTTCCTTTCGGGGACTGTTGAGGCAAGGACCAACAGCCTCTGGACCCCTTGAGGGAGCCCCGCCTTGTCAACAGCGATATTTCTACCCGAACAAAAATCAATGACATTTATAAGGAAAGTCAATAAACCAGTGTCCCAGCCTTTAAGCTCCTGGGCATCAAAGCTCACCTGCTTGACCTGAAGTCCGGTCCCGACCTCTTTTCTTATCTCATCAACTGACGGAATCTCATGCCCGAGTCTCCATTCACCGGCGATAGTGATGAGCAGGCTACCGTTATGCGGCCTGCTGAAGCTTATTTGAGCCAGGGAATCCTCTGTTCTCTTGAGCATAGCTGCATTCTCATCACAGTGCATTTACATAGAAATATATATCCGCGGCTTCTTATAAAGGCGGCCAAACTTCCTCCTGGCTTTTAGTCTGGGGATGAATGGCCGCCCAAAGCGAAGCGGGTTCATTGACGGTGCAGTAATTATCTGCCGGATTCGAGATTCAGTTTATTCCTTTTTGCCTTCGAGTTCTGTCAACTCTTCTTCAAGATGTTGTATCTTCTCCATAATTGCCTTGACCTCGTTGTCAAGCATGGGATTTTCCATCTTTGAGCCAAGATCATAGACCTTTCCGCCAAGCTCGGCAAGTTCCTTATGCACCTCTTTCTTCAGCTCAAAAATCTTGTACCGTCTCTTTCCTTCCTCCGTAAGCTCCTCTGCTTTCTCCTTTACCACAGCAGCCCCTTCCTTAATGGCTGCCATGCCCTCTTCTATCCCCTTCTGCAGATCAAGCTTGACCTTTTCCCACAGGCTCATAGGTTCACCCGCCTTATTTCTTTGCCGATGCAGGTTCCATCGCCGCGGTTATGCCTTCTTTTTGGGATTTGACCTGTTCCTGCAGAGATACCAGCAGATCATAGGCCTGGCGTATTTTTTCCGCCTGAAGCTGATCTTTTACGTTGACCAAATCTATTTCCCACTTCCCGATCATGCCCTGAATCTCCTCTCGATTGATCGGAGCTTTTTTCTTTAGAGCAGCAGCTACCGAAGACTTCAGTTCACCCAATGAAGCCTGAACGTCGCTAAGAATCTGTTCGGCATCAGCCTTCATCTTTGCTTTGTTCGGGTCTATCATGGCCAATGATTGCTGGGCAAGGCTGAGCGCCTCTGCCGCTGAGGATTTTGCTTCTTTGTATTTCTTTTCATCGACAAAACTCTTCGCCTTCTTCAATGCCTCCTCTGCCTTTGCGAATACATCCTGAACGTAAAGGTCAGCCTCTTTCTGCTTTGCCTCTGCAACAGCCTTGTCAGCGTTTTCAATTTCCTTTGTGGGCGGTTTTGCACATCCACTGAGAACAACAAAGGATAACGCTACGACCCATACGAAAAACTTAGCCTGTACAATTCTCCTGAGCATCTTGCCCCCCTTTACGATATGGTTGATATGTTTTTAACTATAAATGATTACCACCCACCATGCAAGAATTATTGCCGGCGCATCAAAGAGCAATCTTTTCCGGCTCATAGACAATAACCGTTGTGCCGAGCCTCGCATTCAAGCCCATAACCGGGCAGACAAGCAGGATCGTTGCATCTTTGTCTCTGGAAATCCTGATATCATCGGAACTGAGCAGTTCCCCGGGGTAGAAGGAGGAGAATTGCCTGCCCTCAAGTTTTTTGTTTGTGGCCGCGGCTATGGTTCCATCGGTCTTAACCACCAACACCATCTTTATGTGAGGCTCTTGTATGAAGCTGTTCAGATACGCATTAATCTGGTCATAGTCTTCCTTCTGCATCTCTTTTCGCATGGTCCAGGCAAAGGGTATTGCCGTAAGCCTGAGCAGTTCCTCCGTCCGGCTCGTGATGAGGTGCTCTGATTTTTTCTCGACACTTCTCACGGCAAATATCTTCCAGAAGAACATAGCAGCTATAAGAACGACGAGTATCCCAATGCTGTAGAGGTATGTTTTCTTGCTGACCGCGGTACTGTTAGCTTCTTGCATCGATCCCTCCTACCGAAAACTTATTCCTGAAGCTCGTGACGGCAAATAGCTGTTATTACCAAAGAGCTATCTCTTGAATTCCTTTTCGACCATGTCCCGTATCTGTCTTACGGCATAACCTTTTCTGTACAGCTCGAAGGCCCGCAGGGCCTCCCCGAGGCAGATGTCTCACATTGCCGCATGGTTGTCAACGTAGCAGCTCAGCAGGCTCTTATGTCTGAAATTCGGAGATTCCTTGCACATACAAAAACAATAGATGCTGTCCAGGACCCAGGGGATTTCCTTCGCTATCCTGTAGGCTTCTTTCACGCGGGCGTCGTTAAATTGACCCGGATCAAGCGTTGCCCTCGATTCACCCTTGCGCAGGGATTGGTCCTTCGGAACTGTGCCTTGCTTCTGTGCTGCCTCAGCTCCGACCGCAAAAAATATGAGGAGCAGGGAAAAAACAAGCAGACTCAGTCTTGCTCTTTTCATGGCTATTCACCTCCTTTAGGCATAGCAGAATCATAAAATACAATGTTGAATACATGATGAACATCAGGTCTTCGTTACAGTTGACAACAGAGCGAACATCCGGTCCCTTCACTATCACGTCTTCAAGCTTTCCTCCTTTACGGCGGGCATTTGCCGCAGACCGAGGCAAAGAGCGTTGTACTGAGGTAACGGTCACCGCGGTCCGGGAGAATTACGACTATCGTGCCGCGCTTCAGCTGCTCTGCCATACGGAGGGCACCATACATGGCCGCGCCGCTGCTCATGCCGACAAAAAGCCCTTCCTTGACTGCAAGCTTCCGCGTCGTTTCGAAGGCATCTTCGTCATTTACGTTAATCTTTTCATCAAGGGTTTCAGGCGTATAGATCTTTGGCACGATCGACTCCCGCATGTTCTTCAATCCCTGTATCCTGTGGCCGAGAAAAGGTTCTACCCCGATGATCCTGATCTTGTCATCATATTCTTTCAGTCTCCTGCCGGCGCCCATCAGGGTTCCCGTTGTGCCCATGCCGGCAACGAACAGGTCAAGCTTCCCGCCGGTCTGCTCTATGATCTCTTTCCCGGTAGTCTCGTAGTGGGCCCTGATATTGGAGCAGTTGTCGAACTGGTTCGGCATGAAGTAGTCCTTCGGATGCTCGCCCAGGATCTTGTGGGCAAGCTTTATGGCGCCGTCGGTACCCTCATTGCCAGGGCTCAGCACCAGTTCTGCACCAAACGCCTCAAGCACCTTTCTCCGCTCAAGACTCACACATTCTGGCATCACAAGCTTGACCCGGTAACCTTTTGCCGCACCGACCATGGCAAGACCGATACCGGTATTTCCTGAAGTCGCCTCAAGGATCGTAGCGCCCTTTTTGATCAGGCCGGTCGCTTCGGCGTCTTTGAGCATATAGAGGGCTATTCTGTCCTTAACCGACCCGCCCGGATTATTTCCCTCAAGCTTCGCCAGGATCGTGACATCAGGCATGAGGTTGATGGTCTCTATCCTGATGAGCGGCGTGTTGCCAATGCAGTCAATGACGCTCATTTATCTCTCCTCTGTCATGCCCATGGCAGAGACGATAGCGAACTCCTCCTTGGTGACCGGCATGATCGAAAGCCGCTGCCCTTTTTGAAGCACCTTCATCTTCCTGAGTCCCGGGATGTCCCGCATCTCTTTCAGGGTCACCGTCCGCCGGAAGGCCCTTTTCCACGTAACATCGACCATGAACCAGCGGGGATGTTCCGGAGTCGACTTCGGATCATAATATTTAGATCGCCTGTTCCAGCAAAAGAAGTCGGGATATGCCTCACGGGTGATCTCGGCAACGCCGACCACACCCGGCTCCGCACATTGAGAATGGTAGAAAAGGACCTTATCGCCTTTGCGCATCTCGTCCCGCAAATAATTGCGCGCCTGATAGTTGCGGACGCCCTCCCAGTGGTCAGTAGAGCGGGGTCTTTTCCGGAGGTCCTCGAAGGAAAAAACCGACGGCTCCGTCTTCATAAGCCAGTATCTCATTCCCTGTCCTATTTTTTTCCCGCCATCTCTTTCAGATTTTCACAGGCATCCTTACTCCCCATGTCGCAGGCCCTCTTGAAATCCGCAGTCGCCTTGCCCAGATACGCGATGCCCCGGGAATTATAGGCATTGCTATCATTTGGCCTCAGGGAGAGCACCTTGTCGTAGTCCTCGATGGCCTGGTCATGTTTTCCCATGCCCCGGTAGGCAATCCCCCGGTTATAGTATGTTTCGATGAGTTTCGGGTTTTCGGCAATGACCCGGGTAAAATCATCCGCAGCCCGCTCGTTGTCACCCTTTTTCAGGTAAGCAAGTCCGCGGCTGTTCAATGCATCGAACTGCTTCGGACGCGCAGATATGACCCTGCTGAAGTCGCTGATAGCTTCGTCCAGCTTTCCCTTCCTGTAGAAGGCCATACCGCGGTTGAAGTACGCCTCCATGAAATCAGGGTACCGGGACAGGACCGCGTCGTAGTCCTGGATCGCCTTGTCATACTGCCCTTCATTGAAGCTCGCATTTGCCCTGTCGAAACGCTCCTGAATGTCCTCTTCTGCAGCTGCGGACAGGGAGGCTGTCATCAGCACGAACAATAAAAGCATGCAAGAAAAAGATTTCATGATAGACTCCGCTCTTTTTTTCTGAAAATATGCATAGATTATACCAGAAGCGGGCTTTTTTGAACTTCACGGCCGCGAAGCGCATCTTGTGATTGACCGCACACGCCTTTAGTGATAGTCTGAAAGAAACGCGTTGAGGAGGCAACCATGTTTCATGAAGAGAACAACCAGGGAGCTACCATTCTTGTCTCTTTTCTCATCGGCGGCATTGTCGGCGCGGGCCTTGCTCTGCTGCTGGCGCCGCAGTCAGGCAGAAAGACAAGAAAGCAGATAGCGGACATGGCAGAAGATGTCATGGATTATACGTCCGACTATGCGCGCAAGATGAAAAACAAGATCGCTTAACGGGAAGGCTTGAAATAGACAACGCCAAGGGGAGGCAGGGTGATATCCATGGAGCACGGCTGCCCGTGAGATGCAATGGCATTCGCCTGCATTCCGCCCTGATTGCCGGTATTGCTCCCCCAGTATTCGGCTGAGTCACTGTTCAGTATTTCCCGGTAGTAGCACGGTTCGGGAACACCTATGCGGTATGCCGTCCGGGGGACCGGCGTGAAATTGCAGGCGACCACGATATGGTCGGCAGGGTCCTTTGACCGCCGTATAAAAGATACGGTGCTGCTCTCTGCGTCATGAAGATCGATCCACGAGAACCCCTGCCAGGCATAATCAACCTCATACAGGGCAGGCTCTGAGGTATAGAGACGGTTCAGGTCCTGCATATATTTCTGGAGCCTGCTGTGCTGCAGGTACCTCGTAAGATGCCAGTCAATGCTCTTGTCAGCATTCCATTCATCCCACTGCCCGAACTCCCCGCCCATAAAGAGGAGCTTCTTGCCGGGATGCCCATACATATACCCATAGAAAAGCCTGAGGTTTGCATACATCTGCCAGATATCTCCCGGCATCTTGCTGAGCATGGCCCGCTTGCCATGCACCACCTCATCATGAGAAAGGACCAGCACGAAATTCTCGGTAAACGCATAGAGCAGTCCAAATGTAAGGTTGTTCTGGTGGTATTTCCTGTGCACAGGTTCCTTCTGGATGTACTCGAGCATGTCGTTCATCCAGCCCATGTTCCATTTCATGTCAAATCCGAGGCCGCCGAGATAGACGGGTTTCGTAACCCCCGGCCAGGCAGTGGACTCCTCTGCAATGGTCAGGATCCCGGGGAAATACTGATGCGTCAATTCATTGAACTGCTTTATGAATTCCACCGCCTCCAGGTTCTCTCTGCCGCCGTACTTATTCGGTATCCACTCGCCTTCATTCCGTGAATAGTCGAGGTAGAGCATGGATGCGACAGCGTCAACGCGCAGCCCGTCGATATGGTATTTTCCGAGCCAGAAGAGCGCGTTTGAGATGAGGAAGTTTCGTACCTCGTTCCTCCCGTAATTGAAGATGAGCGTCCCCCAGTCCCGGTGTTCTCCCTTTCTCGGGTCCTCGTGCTCATACAGGCAGGTCCCGTCAAAGAACCCGAGGCCATGGCCATCCCTTGGGAAATGGGCAGGCGCCCAGTCAAGGATGACCCCGATGTGGTTCTGGTGGCACTGATCGACAAAGAACATAAAGTCCTCAGGAGCACCGAACCTGCTCGTCGCAGCAAAATAGCCGATCGTCTGATATCCCCAAGAAGCATCGAGCGGATGCTCGCATACCGGCATGAGCTCGATGTGGGTATACCCCATCTCCCTCACATAGGGTATGAGGGTCTCCGCCAGCTCCCGATAGGTAAGGAAGCGGTTTTCCTCCTCAGGCACCCGCATCCAGGAACCGAGGTGTGCTTCGTAGATGGAAACCGGGGACTCGAACCAGTTCTTTTTGGAACGGTTCTCTGTCCAGGCATGGTCCTGCCATGTGTAGGTGTTGATATCATGCACGATAGAAGCGCTCTTCGGCCTGAACTCAAAGTAAAAGGCATAGGGATCCGACTTTTCGGCCTCGTAGTTGTAATACCGTGATTTGACGAAGAACTTGTAGACCGCTCCTTCACCTATACCGGGGATGAAAAGCTCCCATATGCCCGACTGGCCGAGGAGCCTCATGGGATGCCTTCTCCTGTCCCACTGGTTAAAGCTTCCGATCACGCTCACATTCGATGCATTCGGCGCCCATACCGCGAAGTGCACCCCCCTGAAACCCTCGGCCTCCATGACATGGGCCCCGAGCTTCTCATACTTCCGGTAATGCGTACCCTCGCCGATAAGGTGCAGATCAAAGTCCGTAAGCACCGGAAGGAAGGAGTAAGGGTCCCTGAACTCCTGCCAGTTCCCGTCATACCGTGTAATCGCCAGGCTGTAGGGAAACAGCTCCCTGCCCTTAAGCTTTGCCGTAAAAAAATCAAACCGGTGCAGATTCTCCATGCGATGGCGGGAGGCATCCCGTTCGTCAATGACCCACGCCTCCCGGGCTTCGGGAAGGAATGCTCTGACCTCAACATGCCTTTCCGCTCCGCTGCCGACCCGGTGCATGCCGAGCACCGCAAAAGGATCAGGGTGGTGACTGTTCACGAGCTTTCTGATGTTTTCCTGAATACCCAATGATAGGCTCCGTTATCGCGTCGTGTGTATGTATTGTATATCATGACGAAGGAATCGTCGATAGCTGTTGCATGAACAAAAAAAGCCCTGCAGCATGCTGCAGGGCTCTCCTATGCCAGACGCCCATTATTGCGGCTTCTTGATCCCTTCGCGGGCTATGGCAATCTTTCCGGTGCGGACGAACTCCTTGATGCCCATAGGCCTCAGGAGCTCCACAATCGCCGCTATCTTCTTCTCATCTCCGGTAATCTCAATGGTATAAGTCTTGGTACTGGAATCGACTACGCGTCCGCGAAAGATCTCCGCAAGTCTGAGCACCTCTGCCTTGTCCTCCTGACGGGGCGAGACCTTAATCAGCACCATCTCACGCTCTACGTGGTCGAGTTCGGTCATGTCGACGACCTTGATGACATCGATGAGCTTGTTCAGCTGTTTGGTGATCTGCTCGACGATCCAGTCGTCACCGGTCGTGACAATCGTCATGACCGAGACTTTCTGGTCAATGGTCTCGCCGACGGAAAGGCTCTCGATGTTGTACCCTCTGCCGCTGAAAAGTCCCGATATGCGGGAAAGCACGCCGAATTTGTTTTCGACAAGAACAGATATGGTATGTCTCATGGCTTTCCTCTTATCCTCTCGTTATTTCACTGCCTTGAGTTTCTTCTCAGGCTTCTTCTCTTCTTCACGGAACAGCATCTGGTCAATGGCNNGCGACCTTGACCGGCAGCTTGTTGATGACAGCAGTCGCCAGCTCCTGAATGTTCATCTGAATGCTGCCGTCTCCGGCTATATCGATGACCAGCTTGTTCGGGAACGCGAGCTGCGCACCAATGGCTGCAGGCAAACCGTAGCCCATGGTCCCCAGACCGCCTGAGGACAGCCATGTCCTCGGCTTGTCATACTGATAGAACTGTGCGGCCCACATCTGGTTCTGCCCCACCTCGGTTGCGATGATCGCATCCCCCTTGGTCAGTTCGAAGATCTTCTCGACAACGTACTGCGGCTTGATCACATCGGCCTCGTGGTCATAGGTCATCGGCCGCTCCTTTTTCCATGTGGAGATCTGTTTGG
The DNA here is from genome assembly GCA_002448975.1 of Nitrospiraceae bacterium UBA6898. Taxonomy (GTDB): domain Bacteria; phylum Nitrospirota; class Thermodesulfovibrionia; order Thermodesulfovibrionales; family UBA6898; genus UBA6898. The sequence continues at coordinate 10,324 of DKBO01000130.1, read as the reverse complement.
CCCAGGCCTTTCTCACCTCTTCCCACGGTTCCTTCACCTCTTCACGGATGACCTTGTTCATGACGGTGAGCACGCGATTTACATCGCCGACGATCGGAATGTCAACGCGGACGTTCTTCCGTATGGATGTCGGGTCAATATCGATATGAATAATCTTGGCATGAGGTGCAAAGGCGTCGATCTTGCCGGTCACGCGGTCGTCAAACCTCATGCCGATGGCGATGAGCAGGTCGGAATCCTGGACAGCCTTGTTCGCATAATAGGTGCCGTGCATGCCGAGCATGCCGAGCGAAAGCTTGTGGGTCCCGGGGAATCCCCCAAGGCCCATCATCGTCATGGTCACCGGGACCTGCGTCATCTCGGCAAGTTCGGTAAGCTCTTTCGCCGCACCCGAGGAGATAACGCCGCCACCAGCGATGATCAGGGGCTTCTTCGCCTTTGCGATCATATGGGCAGCCTGGGTGATCATATATTTGTTGCCCTCATACGTCGGATTATAGCTCCTCATCTTGACCGAATCCGGCCAATGGAATTCAGCCTTGCCCGTTGTCACATCCTTCGGAAGGTCTATCAGCACGGGCCCCGGCCTCCCCGTGCTCGCGATGTGAAATGCTTCCTTCATCGTAAGCGCAAGGTCGCTGACGTCCTTTACCAGGAAGTTGTACTTGGTGCAGGGCCGGGTAATGCCGACGATATCAGCCTCCTGAAACGCATCGTTGCCGATCAGCATGGTCGGCACCTGTCCCGTAATGACAACAAGTGGGATCGAGTCCATGGCGGCCGTCGCAATTCCCGTGACCGTGTTGGTGGCCCCCGGGCCTGAAGTAACCAGGGCAACCCCGGTCTTGCCGGTAGCGCGGGCATATCCGTCGGCAGCGTGGACAGCGCCCTGTTCATGCCGCGTCAATATGAGTTGTATGTCCTTTTCATCATGGAGAAGATCGAAGATGTTCAGCACAACCCCGCCCGGATAGCCGAACATGTGCTTCACGCCCTCTTTCTTCAGGGATTCCAGAAGGATCTCCGAACCTGATATTTTCATAGTTGCATCACTCCCCGGTCAGGTCTTGTCTGCTGACCAATCATGAATTTTTGAATATTGTATCACAGGAAACCCTGTTTTCACCAAAGCAGCGGCCCCCGTTACCGCATGATCGCGCCATCGCCAGCAGAACTCACCAGCTTTGCGTAGCGCGAAAGATATCCCCGGGTGATCTTCGGCAACGGCTTTTTCCATGCCTTCCGTCTCTTTGCCATCTCCTGGTCGCTGAGAATAACGTCGATCTTCCGCTTTGCAATATCAATACTGATCCTGTCGCCATTTTCCACGAGGGCAATGGGGCCTCCCTCCATTGCCTCAGGGGATACATGACCGATGCAGGGGCCGCGGGTGCCGCCGGAAAACCTTCCGTCCGTGATCAGCGCCACAGATTCACTGAGTCCCATACCGGCTATCGCAGCGGTCGGCGAGAGCATCTCCCGCATGCCGGGGCCGCCTTTCGGACCTTCATATCTGACGATGACCACATGGCCTGCCGTTACCCTGCTGCCGAGGATCGCTTTCATCGCAGCCTCCTCGGAATCGAATACGATCGCCGTGCCTTCGAATTTCATCATCTTCGCACTGACTGCCGACTGTTTCACCACGGCACCTTCAGGGGCGAGATTGCCCTTCAGGACCGCGATTCCGCCCTCCGTATGGTGCGCCCGGTCAAGCGAACGGATGACATCCGTATCGAATATCTCCGCCTCACGGGCAATCTGATGTATGGTCCTGCCGTTCACCGTTGCCGCATTGTTCAGCATCTTCCCGAGCCGCTTCAGTACCGCCGGTATCCCTCCCGCATAGTCAAGGTCTTCGAGGTAGTTCTTTCCGCCCGGCAGCATATCCGTGATATGCGGGGTTCTTTTCGAAAGCCGGTCAAATGCCTCAAGGGGAAGCCTGAGGCCGGCATCATGGGCGATCGCGGGGATATGAAGAACCGTGTTGGTCGACCCGCCGAGCGCAAGGTCGACCATGATGGCGTTCTCGAAGGCCTTCATGGTCATGATCTTTCTGGGCGTAACGTTCTTCTGTACGAGTTCGACGATCCTCCTGCCGCTTTCGAAGGCTATCCGCCGCTTCTTCGCGGAAACGGCCAGCGCCGTAGCGCACCCCGTGAGGCTCATGCCGAGGGACTCCGTGATGCATGCCATGGTGTTCGCCGTATACATCCCCTGACATGACCCTGCTCCCGGACATGCGCACATCTCAAGATCGTCCAGTTCCTCTTTCTTGATAAGTCCTTTCTTGAACTTCCCGACTGCTTCAAAGGTGTCGCTCGTCAGGTTCAGCCTCCTCCCCTTATAGTGGCCGGAGGACATCGGGCCTGCGGTCACGACGATGGAAGGAATGTCCAGCCTCCCCGCGGCCATGAGCATGCCCGGGGTGATCTTGTCGCAGTTTGTAAGGAGCACGAGGCCGTCGAGCTGGTGTGCTGATGCAACGGTCTCCACCATGTCCGCAATAAGTTCGCGCGAAGCAAGGGAATAATGCATGCCGCTGTGACCCATGGCAATGCCGTCGCAGATCCCGGGGATGCCGAAGAAGAAGGGATACCCTCCTCCGGCATGNNATGATATCGCTTTTCATGATCAGATACCTGCCTTTTCATCGATTTGATCTATTGAATAACACGGGGAAAGACCGGTACTCAGCCTTTCCCCTAAGGTGAAATCTCTGCGGTAAAATCAGTTGTCCGGATGGGCCTTTTTGTATTCCCGTACAAACTCTGCCATCTTGTCCTTCAGGTGGAGCTTCTGTTTTGCTTTTTTCTTGCGCTCCAGATCTTCTTCCGGTGTCAAATAGACCTTCTTGTCTATCTCGCCGATCTGCACATCGAGGTGGTGGTGCTCATCGCTCAGCTTCCTGAAATCTTCGTTTTCCTGTTTCAGTTTTTCAATGATCTCCTGTTCTTTCACCTTTTCCTCCTCCTATTTCTCTATGAGTTTGACCTTCATCTCTATCCTCTCGTTCGGGTTGTCCCGCGAGTCACGGGGCTGGTTCACGATCTTGTCGGCAACATCCATCCCTGAAACGACCTCGCCGAAGACCGTGTACTGGCGGTCGAGAAACGGCGCATCCTTCACGCAGATGAAGAACTGCGATCCGGCACTGTCAGGGCTCGCTGCGCGGGCCATGGAAAGAATGCCGCGCTTGTGCGGCTTTTCATTGAACTCTGCCTTCACCTGGTGGCCGGGCCCGCCCATGCCATGCCGCGACTTGTCCGCCTCCCGGGTGTTCGGGTCTCCCCCTTGGATCATGAACCCGGGGATGACACGGTGGAACGTCGTGCCGTCATAAAATCCCTTTTTCGCGAGTTCGATGAAGTTGCTCACGTGATTTGGCGCAACCTCCGGGAAGAACTTTAATTCGATATTGCCGAACTTCGTCTCTATGATAGCTCGTGTCTCTGCCATTTTCTTTATCTCCTCTTTGCTGAATGTTCTTGACTTCACCTCTGCCGAAGCAGCGGCTGCATACATGCAGATACAAAATACCAGAAGACCGCAAATACCTTTTTTCATGAAATGTTCGCTCCTTTTCCTGGATAATCTGGGGGGTGAGTACCGATCCATATGGCAACCATTGTATCTCATTCAGAAGGATTCCTCAATGATCTTTTCTGCGAGCTTTGCCGAATTTTCGATACAGTCATTCACCCCGATACCGCGGTAGGCGTTGCCGGTGAGGAACAGGCCATGGTGCTTCCCCAGGGACGCGTCAATATTCCTGAGCCGCTCAACATGTCCGACCGTGTACTGCGGGATGGCCATCTCATGCCGGTAAATCCTCACAAAATCCGGTTCAGCAGCAATGCCGATGATGTCGGCGAGTTCCTTCCTGATCATATCTGTCAGGCGCGGTTCCTGCGCCATCGCAAGGTCAGAAGCGCGCGCCCCTCCTACCATGCTCCGCAGAAGCACGTATCCTTCGGGGGCCCTGTTCGGGAAGATGCTTGAGTCGTANNCAGGCGACCGAGAGGGAGGGATAGGGAATTTCAGAGACCATGGCCGAGAGCTTTTTATCAAAGTTCCTCAGGATCTCTGCAACTGCATAGGCAGGCGACGCCAGGACCACGGCATCTGCCTCGAATGATGACCCGTCGGAAAAGTGCTGGATATATCCTTTGCCTTTCCGGTCGAGCGACGCGCCCCGGTAACCAAGCCGCAGCCGGTCACCCAGCCTTTCCTTCAGCGACTGTATCAGCTCACCCATGCCGTTATAATATGAGGTCAGCACACCTCCGGGACCGGCGCCGACCTTGTCTTTTGAGCCCAGCTTCTTTTTCTCCTTCTGAAGTTTCAGCATGCCCCGGATAAGACCGCCGTATTTCCTCTCCAGGTCATACACTTTCGGAAAGCAGGCCCTGAGGCTGAGCGTCTCAGGATTGCCCGCATAGATGCCCGATGCCATGGGGTCGATCAGTTTCTGATATGCCTCGGTGCCGAGCCTTCTGCGCGCGAATTCGGCAAGCGTCTCCTCTTCCCTTGCATTGCCGGGAACGATCGTCTCGGCCATCACCCTGAGCTTTCCCGGAAGGCTCAGGAGCCGCGATATAAGAAATGCCGGCGGAGACTCCGGGAGACGATGCAGCATGCCTTCAGAAAAGATGAAACGCTTTCGTGATGCATCGTTGCTCCTGAGGGGCGACAGAGAAAGCTTTTCTGAAAGCGCCAGCGTCATGGGACGGTTATCGAGGAACCCGTTCACGCCCCACTCGCAGAGATAACCCTCAGCCCTGTCGGTCCAGATCTTGCCGCCCGGGCGCTTTTCAGACTCAAAGACAGTCACCTCGAGTTCCGGATCCTTTTCGATCAGAAAATAGGCAAGGGAAAGACCTGAAATACCACCACCGATGATCGCTATTCTGCCCATCCGGCCTCCTCTATCCCTTTCAGGACAATTTCCTCCAGCGCAGCAATGAACTGGGGTACGGTATTCAATGACGGTATACGTTCAAGGTGTATCCCCAGGTCAGCTGCCATCTGTTTGTAGAGTATATCAATCTCATAGAGCGTTTCGATGTGGTCAGAGACAAAACTGACCGGTACGACCAGAAGGTTCTTCACTCCTTTGCGCGCCAGTTCCTTGAGCATCTGCTCTGTTGACGGCTCGAGCCATGCAACCGGCCCGCTCTTCGACTGGTAGGAAAGCGACCACGGAACAGATATCTTCTCCGCCACAGCACGTATGGTGCCCATGATATGATCGACATAGGGATCTCCCTCTTCGATGAATTTCATGGGAAGACTGTGTGCGCTGAAGAGCAGCTCTATGTCATCCCCGTGACCTGCAGGCCGTGATCCTGCCCTGAGGCCGAACGCATCCAGTCCCTGCCGGATCTGTCCGGCCAGCGCATCGATATACCGCGGGTGGTCATACCAGGATTCTATTGCATGAGCCGTGATGCCGGGATAGGCGGCAAGTATCTTGTGGAGATGTGCAAGCGATGACCCGGTTGTTGCAACCGAATAATGCGGATACAGGCTCAGCACCAGCAGCCGCCGTATACCCTGACCTTGGAGTTCGCCTATGACATCCTCGAGATAGGGGTTCCAGTACCGCATACCGACAGCTACCGTTACCCCGGACCGCTGGATGTTCGCGGTCGAGTTCTTCAGATTGCGCTCCAGCGCCTCAGCCTGCGCGCGGGTGATCTCGTTGATCGGCGACCTGCCCCCGATCAGGGCATAGGCTTCCCGTGTCTTACCTGACCTCAGCGAAGAGATGAGATAAGCGAGCGGCCTCTGAAGGAATGACGGACCGAGCCGGATGATCTCCCGGTCTGAAAAAAGATTGAAGAGAAAAGGTCTTACAGCAGCAAGAGAGTCAGGTCCCCCGAGATTGACCAGCAGAACACCGATCAGCCCTCCGTTATCCTGTTCCAAGATCAGTCTCTCCGCCCATCAGGCAGAAGATACCGGTCAGTCGTTCCGGCCATACCGGTGCACAGCCTCCACCATGGTAATGGCGCTCTCGACCGGAGTTTCGGGCAGAATGCCGTGACCGAGGTTGAAGATATGTCCCCGGGCAGGCTCCGCTTTGAACAGGATGTCCTTCACCCTGTCCTCGATATGTTCTTTTGCTGCAAAGAGCACCAGGGGATCAAGATTGCCCTGCAGGGAATATTTCTTGCCCAGCTTCTTGGCAGCCCTCGCCATATCAACACGCCAGTCGATGCCGATGACATCAGCCCCGCATTTCTTCACGACATCGAGCAGCCCTGCGCAGTCGTTTACAAAGTAGATGACCGGGACATCGTATTTTTTCAAGGCCTTGATCGCCGCCTTTACATGCGGGAAAATGGTCTTCTCATAATCATACGGCGTAAGGATGCCGGCCCAGGAATCGAACAGCTGCACTGCCTGCGCCCCTGCCGCTATCTGCGCGGAAAGATATTCTATGACCGTTGCCGTGATCTTCTCCATCAGCGCCGTGAAGAGACCCGGGTTCTGATACATCATCTTTTTCGTATGGAGGAAGTTCTTGGAGCTCCCGCCTTCGATGATATAGGTGGCAAGTGTCCACGGAGCCCCGGAAAAGCCGATGAGCGGCACCGTCAGTTCCCTCCGCAATATCCGAATCGTCTCGAGCACGAAGGGCATGCTGTCCTCCGTATCGGGAATCGCCAGCCGGTCAACACCCGCCTTGGTGCGGACCGGGTCGCCGAGGATGGGGCCTTTCTTGTCATGAAACTCAAGGGGCATACCCATTGCCTCTACCGCTATCAGGATATCGGAAAAGAGAATGGCGGCATCCACGCCGAGGATGTCTATCGGCTGCAGCGTCACCTTTGCCGCAAGCTCGGGCGTCTTGCAGAGGGTCAGAAAGTCTACCTTTGCGCGGACCTCCTGATATTCCTTCATGTACCTGCCTGCCTGCCGCATGAGCCATACCGGCGTATAATCTGTCTTCTCGCCGCGGCACGCCCTGAGGAATGTATCGTTCATATTGCTGTTTTCTCCTTTTCCATTCTTTTTGGCCGGTGACTGCAGAACGGCTCTTCCTCGAGGTAGTCGCCGTAAACGGAGTACGCGCGGGCCCTGCAGCCGCCGCAGACATTGACGAACTCGCAGGAGCCGCATCTGCCCTTGTATTTCTTGAAGTCCCTGAGGTCCTTGAAGAGATCCGAATTCTCCCATATCTCTTTAAAGGATTTTTCCCTGACATTGCCGGCAGGCAGATTGAAATAGCTGCAGGGAAGCACATTACCGTCAACGTCGATAAGGCAGATGAGCTGGCCTGCGAGGCAGCCCTTTGATCCGCCGGTCGAAAACTTGAGCGTTCTTCTTTTGACCTTCTCGCCCTCCTCTTTTGCCCGCTGGAGCTGGACCCGGTAGTAGTGCGGCGCACAGGTCGGCCTCACCAGCATGAGGTCTTCTTCCTTTTCCATGTCATAGTGCCAGTCAAGGATCTTGTCATAGTCTTCCTTCGATATGAGTTCGTTCATGATCTCCTCCCCCCTTCCCGTGGGAACAATCATGAACATGTACCAGGCTGTTGCCCCGAGTTCCTTGGCAAGCCGATAAACCCGGGGTATCTGCTCCTGGTTCCTTTTGGTGAATGAGGAGTTTATGATGAACTCAATGCCGTGCTTCTTAAAGAGATGTGCAGCATTGATCGTGCCGGCAAAGGCACCCTTCTGGCTCCGGAAGTCGTCATGGACCGTTTCATCGGCGCCGTCAAGACTCAGCGATACGATCCTGATGCCTGATTGCTTGATCTTTTCGCAGATTTCGTCTGTCACGAGCGTGCCGTTCGTCGCGAGACACATCCGCAACCCCTTGTCCGTTCCGTACCGGGCGATCTCGAAGACATCTCTGCGGGTGAGCGGCTCGCCGCCCGAAAGCACGACAACGGGCTGTGCATAGCTCACAATATCGTCAATCAGCCGGTATGCCTCCTCCAAGGTAAAATCAGGATGCCCCTGTATTTCCATTTCAGACGAGGAACGGCAGTGCACGCAGCGCAGGTTGCACTTCCGCGTAATCTCCCATGCAATCCACTTCGGCAAAAATTCCATCTATCCTCCTGAAAACAATAAAGAATCGGTCAATCAGGCAGCCGGAAACTCCGCTCCCTGATTAACCATTCTCGCTGTTTTATTGATTTTGATGTCTTTTATTATACTCAAAGAGACCCGGAAATAAAAACAGGCACTTCCGGGATGCCGACCCCCGGTCAGCCTTCTTTTTCCCTTTGGTCGAATATGTGGTATTCAACCGCAACGAGCAGGGCCGGCAGTGTTCTCCGGTCACGCGCGGAAACCGTCACGGCATTGAAACGCAGCGCCAGGTACTCTGCTTCCTCCTCTTCTATCCGGTCGATCTTGTTAAATACATATACCCGCGGTTTATCCGCGAGATTAAGGTCAGAGAGGATCTGTTCGACCGACGTTATCTGCTGTTCGTATCTCGGGTTCGATGCGTCGATCACCTGCAGCAGCAGGTCTGCGTCCTCAAGCTCTTCAAGCGTTGCTTTGAAGGCTGCCATCAGGTCCCGGGGAAGGTCCCGGATAAAACCGACCGTGTCCGTGATGATCACCTCACGCTCCCGCGGGAACCTGAGCCGCCGGCTTGCCGTGTCCAGCGTTGCAAAAAGTTTGTCCTCAACGAACGTGTCGCTCCTGGTAAGGGCATTCAGGAGCGTTGACTTGCCGGCATTGGTATACCCGATGATCGAAACGATCGGGATCCGGTTTTCAACACGGCGTGCCTTTCTCTGCCTCCGTGCCTCACTGAGCATCCGCAGTTCCTTTTCGAGCAGATGTATCCTGTCACGGACACGACGGCGGTCTATCTCGAGCTTCATCTCGCCCGGTCCCCTCCCACCGATGCCGCCCATGAGACGGGACATGGCCGTACCCTTGCCGGCAAGCCGGGGGAGACGGTATTTCAGCTGTGCAAGCTCCACCTGCACCTTTCCGTCCCTACTGTGAGCGCGCCGGGCAAAGATATCCAGGATGAGCTGGGACCGGTCAATGACCTTCAGCTCTGTCATCTCACTTATTGCCTTGATCTGGGAGGGCGACAGGTCCTGGTCAAAGATGAGGAGCGTTGCACCCCTGTTCATGGCATTGATGACGACCTCTTTGATCTTTCCTTCTCCCATGAGATATCTCGGGTTGATCTCTTTCGGACGCTGGATGACCGAATCGAGCACCACGACATCACTCGAGAGGGCAAGCTCACGGAGTTCATCCATAGAGTCTTCCTGCTCATGCCGCGCCTTTCTTGAAACCCCTATGAGAATAGCCCTTTCCACCCCTGCCGCGCCCTCACGCCTGCCTGAAGCGGCATGCACCTCGCGTACGTTCGCCTTTTCGGCTTCCTCCTCGAAGGAGCGCACAAAGGCGATGAAGTCAAAGCCGGGATCATGGACATCACCAGGTGCGAGTATGGTGTAGGGCTGTTTGCCTCCCCGGGGATCAAGATGGGCGATATAGAGCTTGTCGGGTTGTCCTTCCTTTATGCCGATCGCCGCTATGACATCAAACCGCAGGAGCGCGAGGTCTGTCAGGTCATCCTGGTTCAGCGGCTCGCTGTTCAGATGGGTATGGAGAAAACGCAGACCGCGCAACGGCTTTCGCCCAAGGGGAAAATCGTCGAGGCTCGGCAGGAAGATGCCCTTTGCATCGCCCACAATAACGTGGCTGACCGCCCCTTTTCTGGTGACGAGCACCCCGATCTGGCGGTTGAGATCAACAGACATCCCGGCAAGGTATCGTGCAAGCTCAGCAGTGACAAGTTCACCATGCAGGCGCCTGCGGTAGATCCGTTCGAGAGCATGGACCTGCCCTCCTTTCAGTCCCGAGAGATTTCCGTAAAGCTGTGGGATACCTGCCTCCGCGAATAAAGCGTTAAAAAAAGCCTGTTTCCTGTATCATTGTAGCATAGTGTCTTACCGGTTGAATGGAAGGAGATTGTCATGAGGATGATCGCACATCACACGATTCAGGGGAAAATCTTCCGTCTGATACAGGGTGACCTTACCCATCGGGATGTTGACGCTATTGTCAATGCGGCCAACTCCGATCTGCGGCATGGCGGAGGTGTAGCCGGGGCAATCGTACGCAAGGGAGGGCAGAGCATCCAGGACGAAAGCGACAAGATCGGCTTTGTTCCGGTAGGCCATGCCGCGATCACCGGAGCGGGCAGGCTGCCCGCGAAATTCGTGATCCATGCCGTCGGGCCGCGCATGGGCGAAGGGGATGAGGACAATAAGCTCAGAAGTGCGATAATCAGCAGCCTTCAGCTAGCCTCAGAAAAGAAGCTCGGCAGC
>DKBO01000062.1 GCA_002448975.1 Nitrospiraceae bacterium UBA6898 | reverse complement strand
ATGGCCACCATGGACCTCATCAAGAGCGCCGGCGCAGAGCCTGCGAATTTCCTTGATGTGGGCGGCGGTGCCAATGAGGAGATGGTCGAGAACGGTTTCCGTATCATTCTGAGCGACAGCAATGTCAAAGGCGTTCTGATCAATATCTTCGGCGGGATTCTCCGGTGCGATGTCCTGGCCGAGGGGGTCGTCAAGGCAGCCAGGAAGACGGGGATAAATGTGCCGGTTGTGATCCGGCTTCAGGGGACCAATGTCGAAAAAGGCAGGGAAATTCTTGCGGCATCAGGCCTGAATCTTATCACGGCGAAGGACCTGAGCGATGCAGCCGGGAAGATCGCAGAGATCGTCGGAAAGTGAATGACTCTGATGAGGAAAATGGACTGAGACATCATGTCAATATTCGTTGACAGGGAAACAAGGCTGCTTGTCCAGGGGATAACCGGGAGAGAAGGCGCATTCCACACCCGGCAGTGCATTGAATACGGCACACGGGTCGTGGCCGGCGTGACGCCCGGCAAAGGCGGCCAGACCATGGATGACGTGCCGGTATTCAATTCTGTCCGTGAAGCCGTGCAGGAGACCGGGGCGAACTGCAGCATGATCTTCGTGCCTCCGGCCTTTGCCGCCAATGCAATCAGGGAAGCGATCGACGAGGAGGTCGATCTCATTGTCGCCATCACCGAAGGCATTCCGGTGCTCGACATGATGCGGACCAAGAATTATCTGCAGGGGAAAAGATCGAGGCTGATTGGGCCGAACTGCCCGGGGATCATAACGCCCGGCCAGTGCAAGATCGGTATCATGCCCGGCTTCATCCATAAGCCCGGGGGACCTATCGGTGTTGTGTCGCGCTCCGGCACCCTGACCTATGAGGTGGTGCATCAGCTGAGCAGGAAGGGGATCGGCCAGACCACTTGCCTCGGCATCGGCGGCGACCCTGTTAACGGAACGAACTTTATCGATTGCCTGAAGGCCTTTGAGGAGGATGCGGAGACAAGGGGTATCGTCCTTGTGGGCGAGATCGGCGGCACTGCAGAGGAAGATGCTGCTGCCTATATCAGGGAAAGGGTTCGTAAGCCTGTTGTGGGGTTCGTCGCGGGATTAAGCGCTCCCCCGGGCAGACGCATGGGACATGCTGGGGCTATTGTAAGCGGCGGCAGCGGTACAGCCCAGTCAAAAATTGCCGTCATGAAGGAAGCAGGCATTCATGTATGCGATAATCTCGGCAGGTTCGGTGATTTCTGTGCCGGCGTTTTTTGATTAATGAGGAAATCATTATTAACCAATACAGCTAATGAGAAATGACCAAACATCTCATGAATCCGGTTAATCGACAGTATGTTATGGCGGCGGACCTCGGTGGCATATCATTCCGGCTCTGTGTTCCGCACTGTTCCTTGGATCACGGGGCAACGTTTTTTCAAGGTGTCGTAACCGGAATTCATCCGGCGTTCGGTCATTTCAGCATGTTTTGGACAGTGGGGAGAGCACGTGATCCTTTACGCGGGGTGGTAAATGCCTGAACAGAAAAGAACGCATAGAGTTTTGATCGGAAAACCTGGTCTGGACGGCCATGATCGGGGCGCCAAATTCATAGCCCGCGCCCTGCGTGATGCCGGTTTTGAGGTGGTCTATACGGGTATTCGAAGGACGCCTGAAGAGATCGCTGCAGCTGCGGTTCAGGAGGATGTTTCCGCGGTGGGATTGTCATTGCTCTCCGGGGCGCATCTGAGCCTTTTCCCTGCAGTGGTTCAGGCCCTCAAGAATGCCGGGGCCGGAGATATTCCGGTACTGGGCGGCGGTATTATCCCTGATGAAGATGTCGTACTGCTTAAAGATGCCGGGATCATAGAGGTATACACCGCCGGGACCCCTGTGACCCAGATCATTGCTGCTTTTCGCAGCGCCTGTGAAACTCAGGAAGCTGGCAGAACCTGATCAAACGAGACCGGAGAAAATCCGAAGATGAAGAGCGAAGACATTCTTAAGGGATTGAGAGACCGTGATCCAAGGGGAATCGCCCGGGCCATTTCCCTTGTGGAAGAAAACGATCCTCTGGCAGATGAAATACTCTCATCCCTCGACCATTCGCTTATTGATCAGACAACAATTTTGGGGATAACCGGACCTCCCGGTGCCGGAAAATCCACATTGACCGACCGGATCATAGCAAAGTACCGTTCCCAGGGAAAGAGGGTGGGGGTTATCGCCGTAGACCCGTCTTCTCCCATTTCAGGCGGTGCCATCCTCGGTGACAGGGTCCGCATGATGGGGCATGCACTGGATCAGGATGTGGTTGTCCGATCGATGGCTACGAGGGGGAGGCTGGGAGGATTGTGTGCCGCCGCGGGAGCCGCAATGAGGATACTTGCGGCCGGAGGATGCTCCGTCATTATAATTGAGACTGTGGGAGTGGGGCAATCTGAAATGGACATCATCAGGATTGCGGACATCACAGCCCTGGTGCTTGCTCCGGGCCTGGGCGATGACATTCAGGCCATGAAGGCGGGACTTCTTGAGGTGGCTGACGTCCTGATCGTGAATAAGGCGGACTGTGCAGGAGCGGATACACTTGCCATGGATATGGAGTCCATTGCCCGGGAGGGTNNATGACCGGAAAGGAGCCCCCCGCCGGCATGCTGCAAAACTGCTCGAACAGGAATGCTTGAGGGTCTCTGAATGATAAACAGGGGTAATCAGCCTTCGGTGAACCGAAGGTTGCATTGATCTGAACGGGATAATGGTTATGGGAAAACAACCTGAATATAAAGACTGGGAAGAAAAAGAACTGGCTGCAAGCCTCAAACGCTTTCCCGAGAGGAAGAAGAAGTTCACAAATNNAGATCGGCTACGACTCTGATCATCCTATGGCTGCAGGCGAAGTGGGGAAGGTCGGCGTGGCCATTGATTCACTGGCTGACATGGAAATCCTTTTTGACAGGATTCCGCTGGATAAGGTGTCTACCTCCATGACCATCAACGCACCTGCCGCCATACTCCTTGCCATGTATGAAGCTGTGGGCGAGAAGCAGGGGGTGGCGGTCGGCAAGCTCAAGGGAACGATCCAGAACGATATCCTGAAGGAATATGTGGCGCGCGGCACCTACATCTTTCCGCCCAAGCCCAGCCTTCGGCTGATCACGGACATCTTCCGCTGGTGCACGGAACATACCCCGGAATTCAATACCATTTCGATATCCGGTTATCACATCCGGGAGGCCGGGTCCACCGCGGTCCAGGAAGTGGCCTTCACCCTTGCCAACGGCATCACCTATGTGCAGGCTGCACTCGAT
>DKBO01000152.1 GCA_002448975.1 Nitrospiraceae bacterium UBA6898 | reverse complement strand
ATGCCCCCTGATGTGGAATGATAGAATGCTTCGATGGGCTTCCCGTTGTAGGTGAGCACTTCTCCTTCTGTGTTCATGACCGCATAGCTTATGCGGGCGTTCTCATTGGTCCCCTTATATACCTGATGAAGTACCGAGGACGTAATGTCATAGTTTGGGTTACTGTTCTGGAGCTTCTGAAATATCGCATAGGTGCGCGCTATGACCGCCTGTACCTTGAGCGCTTCCATATCCCAGTCCGCTCCCACTTCGGCACTTACGACATTCTTGATGTATTCCTCAAGCGGCAGTTCATTGATAAGAAAGAGCCCGCTGGTTCCTTTCCATATCTCGATATCACCGGGATAGTGCGTGCCATTGACTAAAAGGTCACCTTTGAGCTTGCCCATCCGTACTATCTTTTCGTCCTTTGCAGGGATGCTCTGGAATACATCGTCAAGAATGAGGACCTTTATGGCTGTGCCCGCCTCTGCAGGGGTACAGAGCAGCACTACAAACAGCACGAGGGACAGGTAAGTGCGCAAAGCTATCTATCTCCTTCCCAGAAACCAGAAGAGGAGGGAAAAAATGATACTGATAATGATGCTGGTAGCCAAGGGAAAATAGAAGGTGAAGTTCTTCTTCTGGATAAGGATATCACCCGGTAGCCTGCCGATCCAGGGTATCTTGCCGGCAATAAGGATGATGCCGCCTAAGGCAGCAACGATAATCCCTATGAGGAGCAACACCTTGCCGATATGCTGCATGCCGTCATCCATTATGGTCATGTTTTCTTCTTTTTTTCCCTGCTGCATAGCGCTCCAACTCCGAATATATGCAGCCACAGTATTTCTGCCGATACAGACCGAGTTCCCGGGAAAGGCCCTGCGCAGTCTTCCATCCTTCCCTGAAATCGGCCGCATGGAACGCAATGCCGTGCCGTTTCGCCGTCTCCCGGCCAATGGCTTGTATCGTATCAAATTTCTGATAAGGACTTGCAAGCAGTGAGGTCGTGAAGCCGTCGAGATGCATTCGTTTTGCTGTCCGGGCTGTCCTGTCGAGCCGCATGGTGTAACAGACCGAACAGCGTTCAGCCCCCTTGCCGGCAACTGATGCAAGGAACGCATCAAGCGCATAGTCATCGTCATATGCGATATCTATGTTCCAGAGCTTCTCCAGGGTCGTGAGCGCTCCGAGCCTCGCCGTATATTCTGTATAGGGGTGTATGTTCGGATTGAACCAGAACCCTCGGATATCGATCCCCTCAAGAAGGAGAGACTGCAAAGGGTGGACGCTGCAGTTCGAGCAGCAGATATGCATGAGCAGTTTCATCACAAACATTCCGGGTCAGAACAGTCCCTGCGGGATGTCCCTGCCAAGATGGGTGAATGCATTCCGTGTTACGACCCTGCCGCGAGGAGTTCTCTCAAGAAAACCCTCCTGAAGCAGATATGGTTCATAGACATCCTCAATCGTTTCCCTGTCTTCTCTCAGCGATGCAGCTATCGTATCAATCCCTGCGGGTCCGCCGCTGAATTTTTCAATAAGGGTCAACAGGAGCTTTCGGTCCATATCATCCAAACCCCGTTCGTCGACATCGAGAGAAACGAGAGAGCTTCTGGTTATCGCAAGGTTAATCTTTCCGTTGCCCAAAACCTGAGCAAAATCCCTGATGCGTTTCAGAAGTCTGTTCGCGATGCGTGGCGTGCCGCGGGAACGCTTCGCGATCTCGGCAGCTGCATCTTTTTCGATCGAGACCCTGAGAATAGCTGCAGAGCGTGTGATGATCTTTTCCAGTTCGTCGCAGGCATAGAAGCTGAGCCTGTTCACGATGCCGAACCTGTCCCTGAGTGGCGAGGTGAGCAGGCCGGTCCGGGTCGTCGCACCGATCAGGGTGAACTTGGGGAGACTGAGTTTGAGTGTTCGCGCATTGGGTCCCTGTCCGATGATGATATCTAGCTGATAGTCTTCCATGGCCGGATACAGCACTTCTTCCACAATGCGGGGCAGCCGGTGTATTTCATCTATGAAGAGTATGTCTCGTTCCGAGAGGTTGGTGAGGATTGCAGCAAGGTCCCCGGGTCGTTCGAGCATGGGACCGGACGTGGACTTGATGCTTACCATCAATTCATTGGAGATGATATGGGCAAGGGTAGTTTTGCCGAGTCCCGGCGGTCCGCTGAAGAGCAGATGGTCGAGGGGCTCCTTCCGCTGGTTTGCTGCGGCGATGAATATCTTCAGATTTTCCTTGAGCTTTTCCTGTCCAACAAATTCATCGAGTAAGCCCGGCCTGAGGTTAATATCAATTGCCTGTTCATCGTCGGCAGCTCCCGGGCTGACGAGCCTGCCGGCGATCTCCGGATTGTCTATCTGATGTTCATCCATGTTTCTTCTCCGACATGCGCTTCAGGGTCTCCCGGATGAGGGTTTCGATATCTGTCTCCCCCTGTTTGTACACCTGTTCAAGGAACTCCTGTGCGACGTTCTTTTTATATCCCAGGTTGACAAGCGCCGAAAGAGCATCATCAAATGCGCGGCTCTTTGAGCCTGAAACCGAAGGGAGCTTTTCCCGGAGTTCCAGAATAAGGCGGTGAGCAGTCTTCTTGCCGAGTCCAGGTATCCTGCAGAGCATGGCAACATCTTCGCTCTCGAGTGCGGAGAGGAAGTCATCGAGGGAGAGGCCTGAAAGCACATTCAGTGCCATCCTGGGGCCGATGCCGCTAATGCCCAGAAGCGTGGTGAAAATCCTCCTTTCGTCCTCCGCCTGAAAACCGTAGAGCTGAAGAGCGTCTTCCCTGACATGCGTATGGATATGGAGAAATATCTCCTGTCCCTCGTTCGGCAAACGGGAGAGGAGGTTCAGGGGAACATGCACCTGGTAACCGACACCACTTGCCTCGACAAGGATATTGTCAGGCTTCTTCGAAAGCAATTTGCCTCTGAGNNAATTTTATCGCATTTGCGTAGCACAGGGCAAGGGCGAGCGCATCAGCGCTGTCCGGTGAAAGCTCGCCCTGCAGGTTCAGGATCAGTCTGACCATCTTTTCCACCTGTTTTTTTTCTGCCTTGCCGTAACCTACAACGGATTTTTTCACTTCAAGGGCGCTCCGTTCCTGCAGATCAATACTCTCTGACGCTGCCGCAAGGAGAACAATGGCGCGGGCATATCCGAGACTTATTGCGGCACGCACGCTTTTAGCGAAAAAGATCTTCTCAACTACGAGATGGTCAGGGCGGTAGGTGCGGATGATCCCGGTAATCCCCTCATAGATATACCGGAGACGTTCATGGAGCGGCTTGGCTTGGGCAGGTGATATGGTGCCCGATGTTATGTAAGAAGCTCCGCGGTTCTGCAGTCTGATGAGACCATAACCGCATCTGATGCTTCCGGGGTCTATGCCGAGAATCTTCACGCAGGGCTATTTTTTTCTTGGATGCTCAAAAAGGATCTCTTCCACCATAAGACAGAGCACATGGCCGAGCGTGATATGCGCCTCCTGTATCCTCGGTGTGTTGTCCGAGGGTACCACAAAGGAAAAGGTCGCCTTGGCCGCCGCTTTTTCGCCTTTCAGACCAGTGAGGAATACGGTTCTGAGCTTCTTTTTCTTGGCAACATCAAGAGCCTTGAGGATATTGGGAGACTGACCGCTGGTGCTGAACGCGATAGCAATATCTCCCTCAGCGCCGAGGGATTTCAACTGGCGCGCAAAAATCTCTGCATAGTCATAGTCGTTTGCTATCGATGTTATGACCGCCATGTCGGTAGCAAGAGAAAGCGCCGGAAGACCGGGACGCTCGCGTTTGAAGCGGTTCACGAATTCTGCGGCGATATGCGAAGCATCGCTTGCACTTCCGCCGTTCCCGAAGAGGATCAGCTTGTTGCCTTCATTGAAAGCGGAAGCAATCGCTTTTGAGACTTCGACGATCGTTTCGATGTGTCCCTGCACGAACTTCTCCTTGATCTCGATGCTGTCCCTGAATTCCTTTAGGATCTTTTCTTTCATAATTTCCGCGTCCCGAAGATGGGGTATGTATAGGACAATAGCCTAATGCAATTGTGCGATCAAGTCAAATTATCGCTGCGGTGTATACACGACATTCGTTATCTCTGCCGGAGGCCCTTCCTTGGAAGGACCGACAGCCGTGACGCGGTAATCCCTGCGGGCTGCGGAACGGTCATCGTCTACAAAGGTCGGTATCTGGGTCTTGCCGATGAGGATATACTCACCGCTGCCCGTCCTCTTATAGACCCGGAAGCCCGTGACCCAGGGTTCTGCAGGTTCTGACCACGAGAGGAATATCCTGTCAGATGCCGGATATGCCTGAACATTTTCGGGTCGTGCGGGCACAAGGTCAGCAGGATCCACGGCAAGCTCTTCTGATGCCTCTCCTTCGTCGCGGATGTCACCGCCGATAAGGCTTCGTACCGTGTAATACACTACACTATTGACCGAGAAAGCATCCGTAAAGACAGCCTCGGAGAGTGGGGCCTGATTCACCGGCATCAGGCCGTAGGCGCCTTTTTTATTGGCCTTATAGACGTTGAATTTGTCTCCGGTGTCCAGCGGTGTCCATGACAGGATGACGCTATTTCCTCGCACGACATAGGAAAGGCTTGCGGGAGGCAACGGTGCCGGCGCAGGAGTTGCCTCAACGACAGGGGAGTCATCACTGTAGACACCCCGGGAGTTCTGCGAGATGACCTTATAGCGGTAGGTAATACCGGTCTCGATATCATGATCAACAAATGCCCTCTTATCCTTATCCAGATGAGAAAGCTTCTCGAAATCAGCTCCGGTTGCACGAAGGACGATGAATTCAGCGATAACCCCCTCCTGTTTGCGAGGATAGTTCCATCGGAGCGTCATGGATCCCCCGCGGTGTACCGCGGTGACGGACGAAGGGGCATCGGGTTTCTCGAAGGACGTGAGCGTGGGCGGTCCCTTCTTGCCGCAGGCGGCAAGAAAGACGATCTGCAGGCAGAGCATAGTGATCAGGAGCAGGCAGGAGTTTCCAGCCGGTCTGCTCATCTCAGGAGTCTCCGATAATGCCTGAGCTGCCTCTTTACCTCTGACGGAGAGGTGCCGCCAAACGAGGATCGTGCCTTTACAGAAGCTGCCGGATCCAGGACTGCAAGAACATCCGCAGACAGGGCCGGAGAAAATGCCCTGAGTTCCCGGAGAGACAGGGAGGTCAGGGGGATGTTCCGTGAAATGCAGGACAGCACGATCCTCCCCGTGATCTCATGGGCGGCCCTGAAGGGTACGCCCTTCCTGACTAAATATTCGGCTATGTCCGTTGCAGTAGCATATCCGCCAGCTGCGGTCTCCTTGAGCCGTGTGATGTTGAACTTCACTCCCTTCATCATTTTCAGCAGCACCGAGAGGCAGGCTGTGAGGGTCTCTGCAGAATCGAACACCGGCAGCTTGTCCTCCTGCATATCACGGTTGTAGGCGAGCGGCAGTCCTTTCATAAGGGTAAGGAGGGCCATGAGGTTACCATAGACCCTTCCGGTCTTTCCCCGCATAAGTTCCATGACATCGGGGTTCTTCTTCTGGGGCATGATGCTTGACCCCGTGGTGAACCTGTCAGAGATCTCCAAAAACCCGAATTCTTCCGTTGACCAGAGGATAAGCTCCTCCGCAAGGCGTGAAAGGTGCATCATGGAGATCGCAGTGCAGGAAAGGAACTCAAGTGCAAAGTCCCTGTCAGATACCGCATCAATGCTGTTGCCCGAGACCTGGCTGAAGCCGAGCAGTTTTGCCGTATATGCCCGGTCGGTGGGGAGGGATGTACCGGCGAGAGCACAGGAACCGAGCGGGCAGGAGTCGGTCCTTCGTAAACAGTCGCGGAACCGGTCACGGTCCCGCTGGAACATTTCCACATATGCAAGGAGATGATGAGCAAGAAGAACAGGCTGAGCCCGCTGAAGATGCGTATAGCCGGGCATGACCGTGTCCTGGTGTTGCTCCGCCATAGCAACAAACGTCTTTTGAAGCTTGCGAATAAGAGCTATGATATTATGCATCTGCTCCCGGAGATACAGCCTGAGGTCAAGAGCTACCTGGTCGTTCCGAGAACGGGCAGTATGGAGTTTCCTGCCGGGGTCGCCGATCCGGTCCGTGAGCGATGATTCGATATTCATATGGACATCCTCAAGCTCGGGGGAAAACCTGAATTTCCCCCTTCTGATAGCCTCTGCAGTTTCCGAAAGACCGGCAATAATGGATGCTGATTCCTTTGATGTGATGATGCGCTGTTTTGCCAGCATCTTTGCGTGTGCGATGCTCCCTGCGATATCGTGCTTCCAGAGCTTCCGGTCAAACGAGATTGACTCGGTAAAGGACTCGAGCGCTTCCGAGGTCTTTTGCGAAAATCTGCCCGACCAGGGTTTTTTCATGATTAGGTAAGATAAAATTTTACCGGTTTGGTGTCAAGGAATTTATCTGTACAAAAGGTCCGGTACAGTCAGATGGTTGAAGAATAATGTGGGGTGTGGTCGCCGGAGCTGATAGCGCTTATCTGCAGGGATAAAACACCGTGCATTCAGTTGCTCAATACCTTACAATATACCATGCAGAGTGCGACCTTACAGGCGCTTCAGCAAGCCGTTGATTCGGTGATCAGGGGCAAGCAGGAGGCTGTCAAAATGGCTATCGTAACACTCCTCGGCAGAGGAAACCTGCTCATCGAGGATGTCCCGGGCGTCGGCAAGACCACTCTGGCATTTGCACTGGCGAAAGCGACCGGATGTGATTTTCACCGGATACAGTTCACGAGCGACATGATGCCGGCGGATATCATCGGTGTCCACATTTATAATCCGGAAACCCGGGAGTTTGAGTTCCGGCCAGGACCAATTTTTTCTAATATTGTACTGGCTGACGAGATCAACAGGACAGGTCCGAAGACACAGTCAGCGCTCCTCGAGGCCATGAACGAGAAGAAGATATCGATCGAAAGCCAAACCTTCATGCTTCCTGACCCGTTCATGGTCGTCGCCACACAGAACCCGATTGAATACCACGGTACCTTTCCGCTTCCGGAAAGTCAGCTGGACCGGTTCATGATGCACTTGAAGCTGGGGTACCCGAAACTTGAACAGGAAAAGCTTGCGGTTGCCGAACAGTTTGGTTTTGAGCGGGCGGCACAACTTGTACCGGTAACAACACGGAAAGAAATCCTTGCCATGCAGGCGGGTGCAGATGTAGTCTCCGTTGAGGAGAGCGTCATGGATTATTTGATGCGCATCATTACCGCGACACGGTGCGACAGCAGGATACGCCTTGGTGCGAGCACCCGCGGGGCACAGTTCCTGCTGAAGGCTGCACGGGCCCACGCATACTATGAGGGGCGCGACTTTATTGTGCCCGATGACGTTTGTCGGCTGGCACCTCTTGTTCTCGGTCATCGCCTGATCCTGAAAACACGAAAATTCATATCGGATGCGGAAGAGGTCATCCATGATATCGTCGGCTCAATCAGCGTGCCGGTCTGACGGGGTGTAAGTTCGTGCGCTGTCCGCGTATCGCATGAAGCTTACCCGCGAAGGAAAACGGTTCCTGTTGGCAACGGCCCTGATTGCGGTCGCCGCATTCAACACCGGCAATAATCTCATCTATCTTATTCTTTCACTGATGTTTTCCTTCATTGCGTCCTCCTATGTGATTCTGAAAATCAATCTTTCGGACCTCCTCTTGGAGGTTCAGGTCGGCGGTCCCGTCTTTGCCGGTGAACCAGCCCGCGCAGAACTGTTGGTATACAACAGAAAGAAAATCCCGGCCTACTCCCTGAACCTCTCTGCTGCTGATGTCGTGGAGAAAATTTACTGCAGCCATGTCCCGTCACGAGACGCCGTAAAAGAGGACATGACCGTCGTGTTCAATAAGCGCGGTCTGTACGGTTACCGGAACTTCTTTATTCGGAGCGGTTTTCCCTTTATCCTCTTTCACAAGAGCATTGCTGTAGAGGTCTCGGGAAATGTGCTTGTCTATCCGCGGCTCATCGATATCGATGGACTGATCGATGATATGACAGCGCACGAGAACCAGGGAGAAAAGGCTGTCAGAAACAGCGGTGATGATGTCTATGCACTGAGGGAATATCAGTATGGTGATGACCGGAGGAATATACATTGGAAGGCTTCGGCCCGACGGTCAAGCCTGATTGTGAAGGAATATGCCGGGTACCTTTCACGGCGTGTTACGATCATCCTGGACAACGGCATGCCCCGGCATGATGGGCAGCATTTCGAAAAAGCGGTCATGGTGGCAGCATCACTGACGAGTCATTATATCGGAAGAGGATATCTTGTGCGCCTTCTTTCCTGCCGGAAGGTGGTACCGTT
>DKBO01000163.1 GCA_002448975.1 Nitrospiraceae bacterium UBA6898 | reverse complement strand
CATACGCTCGAAGACGTCGGCAACGAATTCGAGGTCACGCGGGAGCGCATCAGACAGATCGAGGTGAAGGCGATCAGGAAACTGCGGCACCCTTCGCGGAGCAAATGGCTCCGGACCTTCATCGAAAACAAGTAGCAGCAGGGACCGTGGGCAACTGACCCGCGATACGCGGCGGTCGATAGGTGCGCCGCCGTCGCCGGCGTTAACTTGACTAAAAGGAACAGGCCCTTTATAGTAGCAAATTACCTTTACAGGGAGTAACNNTCGAGTCCTGGTGGGCCCACCACAGCTCTGGAGGATTGGTGCAGGAATACTTGAAACGTCTTGTTCAGCTGCAACTGACAGACACCGCCATCCTGGAAAAGCGGAGATTCATCGACAAAGTCCCGCTTCGCGTCAATGAAGTAGACGAACCCCTCAGAAATGCCAAGGCAGAACTCGAGAAGATCCGTCAGAAGGCGACTGCCCTTGCAAAGAAAAAAAAGGAGAGGGAATCAACCCTGACGGAGACCCAGGAGAAGATCGCGAAGATGAAGAACCGCGCATCTGATCTCAAGACCAATAAAGAATACCAGGCGCATCTGAAGGAGATCGAGGTCTCTGAAAAAGAGATTGGCAACATTGAAGAGCAGATCCTGACACTCATGGATGAGATGGAAACCGTGGAAAAGGAGATATCAGCACGGGAAAAGTGCGTGAGGGCCGAAGAGGAAAAAATACAGGCCTTCAAAAAGGAACTTGATGCCGAGGTGTCCCGGCTCGATCAGGAACTGACCGTGCTTAAGGAAGAAAGGGCAAAGATCGTATCCCAGCTTGAGCCCGACATCTATGCGACCTATCTCGCACTCCTGAAAAGGGGCAATGGCATGGCCATGGTCAGGGCTGACCAGGAAATCTGCCTCGGCTGCAACATGAATATCCCTCCCCAGCTTTTTGTGGAGATCCGGAAGAACGAAGACCTTATCCAATGTCCGCAGTGCCACAGAATTCTGTACTATGAAGAAGAGAGACCCGCAGGGCAGGTATAGCCGAAGACCCCAAAAGACTTCCCAAAGCGAAAGATTTTATTATATAATTATTAAAACTAATTATAGACTGCCGGAGCAGTCCAGGTAGTCGCCCATGGAACGCAGATGCGCATCATGGGAGGAAAGTCCGAGCTCCACAGGGCAAGGCGCTCCGTAACACGGAGTCCCGGCAACGGGAAGGAAAGTGCCACAGAAAGGGAAACCACCCTGTACAAGGGAACGGGTGAAAAGGTGTCCGCCTCCGGCGGATCCGCTGTCATGGCGGAAGGTAAGAGCTCACCAGTGTCACGGGCGACCGGGCAGCTTGGTAAACCCCGCCTGGAGCAAGGCCAAATAGGTTCTGTTATGAGAGGTGCCCCCTCAAATCCCTTTTCGGGAGACAGAACGGGTTAGGCCGCATGATCCCGGCTGAAAGGCCGGGGCTGAGATGAATGACTACCGTCCCGATCTTCGGGATGACAGAACTCGGCTTACGGACTGCTTCGGCAGATAGTCAGGACAGAGAGGTAAAGGAGAGCCATGGAAGATCACAAACTCAAGGTGTTCTGTACGGTAGCTGAGACGAAAAGCTTTTCGAAGACATCCGAGATTATTCATCTCACCCAGCCGGCTGTCAGTCTCCAGATCCAGGCACTCGAGGAAATCTATGAAACAAAACTCTTCGACCGGTCCAGCAGTACCGTGACGCTTACGCCGGCAGGTGAAGTGCTGTATAAGTATGCCAAGGAGATTCTGAGCCTGTATGCGAATGCAGAGAAGGTGATCGGTGAGCTCACCGGGCTCGTCAAAGGCAGCATCAGCATCGGCGCAAGCTCGACCATCGGCAATTACGTCCTTCCCGTGGTCATCACGGATTTCAAAAAGACCCATCCGAAGATCAAGATCCACCTCCTGGTCGGCAATACCAAACGTGTGGTTGAACTCCTCAACTCCGGCAATATTGACCTTGGCCTGGTCGAAGGCGAGGTTACGCGTCAGAAGATGATCGTTGAAAAGATCCTTTCGGACGAACTCGTACTTATTGTCCCTTCATATCACCCATGGGCGAAGAAAAAGGATATCTCGGTCAGCGAGCTTACGAAGGAGCCGTTCATCTTCCGGGAAGGCGGTTCCGGCACGCGTCAGATGATCGAGAAGTTTCT
This sequence comes from Nitrospiraceae bacterium UBA6898, assembly GCA_002448975.1. Lineage (GTDB taxonomy): Bacteria > Nitrospirota > Thermodesulfovibrionia > Thermodesulfovibrionales > UBA6898 > UBA6898. The sequence goes on along the minus strand of DKBO01000163.1, from coordinate 16,476 downwards.
CGCGATGCATGGCATTGCGCCGCAGGAGATGAAAATATCCATGGTGCTCGGCAGCACGGTGGCGATCAAGGAAGCGGTCGAGAACGGGCTGGGGATATCTATCGTCTCTCGTTGGGCGGCACGGAAGGAAAGCAAATACGGAACGCTCAGCCTCCTCAAGATAAAAGAGCAGAAAATGATCAGGGAATTCTCTCTGATCACCAACAAGGGTGCGGTATCCTCGCATGCCGTGGACGAATTTCTCACCTACCTGAAATCCTATCCGTTTACGAAACTTCTCTCGTAGCGTCTGCCTGCAGGTGGTTCGGTACAGGTCACTTCCCTGCAAAAGTCCTGAAATCAATTTCCCTGAAGAGCGGGCTCTTCAGCTCGAGCAAGATCAGATGGTCCTCACGGACCGTGCCTGCCGAGACCTCTTTGCAGAGATCAAAGAAGTTACCCATATGCTCCCGGAACGTAGCCTCTGCAAAGCCGGCGGCAGTTTCCGTCTTCATCATGAACGGCCAGTCGCTCGCCTGCGCGAGCAGGAGTTCGCGCGCTGCCTGGTTCAGGGCGCGCGCGAAAACGCCGGTGGCAGTTCCGTACTCTCTGCTGAGCCGTGACAGGGTCCCCGCAGCTTTCTTCAGGTGCCGGTATATCCAGCTGTTTGCCGGAGCAAGCCAGACCTCGTGGAAGCCATTTCTGCCCCAGCTCGAAGCAGACGGGCTTACGGTCTCGAATGCATTGTGCTCTGCGATATATTCGGACGGGGTTATGAACCTGCAGGTGCGGTGTCTTGAGGAGGGGCTTCCCAGTACGCCGCGCAGCCATTCCGGCCCTTCATACCACCAGTGGCCGAAAAGTTCGGCGTCGAATGCGGCGGTAATGACCGGCCGTATCCGGAGGGTATTTCTGAGGGACAGAACCTGCGCGCTCCGTGCCTGCAGGAAATGCTCTGCGTGGCGCGCCGCCTGTTGCAGACCCTGTTCAGGGAGATAGGGTTCTTTACGTCCTGTTTTTCCGGTCACCCGGTAATATTTCATGCCTGTGAAGGTCCTGACCCCGCCGGGGAGATAGGGCTCTATATAGGTATCGTCAAGGTCAAAGCCGATATCGCGATAGAAATCGCGGTAGACAGCATTCCCGGGATACCCTCCCCGTGAGCTCCATACCTGCGCGCATGACTGTGCGTCGCGCGCGTACACAATTAGCCCGGCAGGTGTCCTGACCGGACGATAGATACTTTTTTTTGGCCTGGGCACGGCGTTGAGCACGCCATGGCTTTCGAGAAACACGTATCCGGCACCTGCCGCCCTCGTGTAGGCGTCCAGCCCCGGTGCATAACCGCATTCCGGAAGCCACATGCCCGAAGGCTGTTTTCCGAAATGCCGCTGAAAGGTGCTGAACCCGAGACCTATCTGCCCTCGCAGGGTTGCCGGCTCCGACATATGCAGGGGAAGAAACGCATGCGTTGCGGCACTGGTGATGCATTCGATCTTTCCCGAACGCCCGAGTGAGCGGAACGCAGGGATAAGGTTTCCTTTGCAGGTGCGGTCGAAGAAATGCCGGACCTCAAGGAACCGCTTATGGTACATCCGGGCCAGGGGGGCGAGAGCCTGGTCGTTCCTTGTCCTGAAGCGTTCCTTCTCCGCAAGGTCTATACGGCTTTCAAGGTACCGTTGAAAACGTTTCATCAGAAGCTTGTCATCCAGCATTTCCAGAAGAGATGGTGTAAGCGAAAGGGTGAGCCTGAAGTCAACACCATCGTTCAGAAGGTCCTCAAGGACCCGGATAAGGGGAATATACGATTCCAGCATCGCTTCATGCAGCCAAGCCTCCTCGAGATGATTTTCATGCTCCGGATACCTGACATACGGGAGATGTGCATGGAGGACGAGAAGGAGATCACCCTGTGTTGCTGAAGCCGCGCTTCTTTTCACCGTATGTAATGATACCCAATACCTCCTTTACAGGCAAGCTTGCTATTAGGCCGTCAAAATGTGATGATACGAAAGCTTATGAACCAGGAGTCAGCAATGCAGATCTTTCTCAATGACAGGATTGTCCCCGAACACGAGGCCGTAGTCTCGGTGTTCGATCACGGGTTCCTGTACGGCGACGGCATCTATGAGACCATGCGTGCCTATGACGGCGAGGTCTTCATGCTCGGGCGGCATATCGAAAGGCTTGGCCGCTCTGCCGGTCTTATCCGCCTGCAGATACCCTCGCCCCCGGTGATCACGGATGCGGTATATGCGGCTCTGCAGGCAAACGGGCTGAAGAGCGCCTACATCCGCGTTTCGGTTTCACGGGGAAAGGGACCGGTCGGGCTTGACCCCGCACTCTGTCCGCGTCCGACCTTTGTGGTGATCGCGGAGGAATTCAGGGAGTATCCTGATGAACTCTATGCCGGGGGTGTGAAGCTCATCATAGCACGGACGCGGCGCAACCTTATCGCGGCGCTCGACCCCAAGATAAAGTCCCTGAACTTTCTGAACAATATCCTTGCGAAGATAGAGGCAAAGGAGCGCAATGCCTATGAGGCGATCATGCTGAACGCCGACGGGTTTATCGCCGAGGGGACCGTATGCAACATCTTCTTTGTGCGGGGCGGTGTTCTCTGCACACCCTCGGCCGAGGTGGGCGTGCTTGACGGCATCACGCGGGAACTGGTCATAGGCATGGCCGAAAAGGACGGCATTCCCGTGGAGGAAGGCAGATATCTACCGGAGGATATCTTCCGGGCCTCAGAGGTGTTCTTTACGAACACGACCAGCGAGATCATGCCGGTAGCGCAGATCGAAGACATGCGGTATGATATCGGTGCCGTAACCGGAGCATTGCGCAGACGTTACCGGGAATACGTTACGAAGCATATCGCGGACAGAGCTTAGCAGCCGGCACGCCGGCAGGGGTGCCGCACGTGATCATGCTTGTCTGCTATCCCGGGAATGAAAGGCTCATCATGGGGGACAATCGCTACTCCGGCATGGTCGCGAGCAGATAGAGGGCAAATGACCCGAAGACAAACGGCACTGCCCATGCAGCCAGAAACGGCGGTACAATGCCTGCATACCCGATCGAGAGGGAAAAGGTATAGCCGAACCAGTAAAGAAGGCTGACACCCAGACCCATGCCGGCAGTGAACAGGCCGCTGTTCATCTTTGCCCTGCCGGCAAGCGAAATGCCCAGGAACATCATGAAGACATTGATCAGCGGGAAGGAGACCTTGGCATGCAGGTCGACGAAGAGCTTGATGTTGTGGAAACCGGCTGCCCTGAGCCGTTGGATGTAACGGTAGAGCTCTGCTATCCCCATTTCGCCCGACGTTTTCATCTCCCGCGAGAATATGTCGGGAGAATCGAGATCGCGATACTCCATATTTCCCAGCTCCTCGCTTTTCCCCGTTTCATGCGTTAGTACGGTCACGTCTTCGAGGACCCATCGCCCTGCATCCCACGTAGCCTTCTTCGCAGTGATCGTCTGTTTCAGGAAGGTCTCTCCCTGCACGAAGATGATGACGCCGCGTGCCACTTTCCTGTCCGGAACATAGAGCGCTATTTTTACCGGATTTCCCTTTTTGTCCTTGATCCAGAGATCACCGGAAGAAAGAACGGTCATCTTCCCTCTGCCTTCCAGCCTTGTCCTCAGCTCCGCAGCGCGCGTCGAAAAATCAGGAGCTACGACCTCGCTGATGAAAAATGCCCCCATGCTGATGAGCACACCGCTGATCACAAAGGGCCGGTAAAGCATCCGCAGTCTGCCACCGGCTGCCTTGATGGCGATTATTTCCTTTCTTCTTGCTGCCTGGCTGAAGGTGAAGAGGCTGCAGATGAGCACCGACATGGGAAGGAGATACAGGAAAAATTTCGGGAAGTTAAAGCCCGCGTAGAGAACCAGGGACCCGATCGAAGGCTTGCTCGGCAGAAATTCGTCAATATTCCCGATCAGGTCGATAAGACTGGCGAGAAGAGAGAGGCCGCAGGCGATCAGGAGAAGGAGTTTGAAGAAATCGGCGAGATACAGGCGGTGGACGATCTTCACTGAAGGTTTGCCCTTCTGAACATTGCCAAGGAGAATATGCCGAGCAGGACCGTGGCGAGCCATGCCCCGAGATAGTGGGGAAGCTTGCCTGCTATCACCAGGTTCTCGCCATAGATGAGAAGCACATAATAGGCGGTGAAGACGAACAGGCCGAGCGCAAGGCCGCCGAGCTTCCCCGACTTCCCTGCGATGAGCGACAGGGGAGGGCCGAGAAAGACGAGAAAGATGCAGACAGCCGGCAGCGAGAACCTGCGGTACAGCTCAAGATAAAGGCCGGCCTTCAGTTTGTGGCCGTCTGCACTCTTTGCTCTCTGCAGAAGCTCCGCAGGGGTGTATTCCATTTTTCTCGGTGTTGAGGACTCGGAAGCGTCAAGGCTGAGCACCATGTTGTACCGTTCGAAGAAGAGTTCGGTCGTTGTTCTCTCACCCGTGATGCTGATATATCCGTTCTCCAGGGTAAGGACGATGTTCGTTCCGTCCTGCGGAACAAACCTCCCCTGTTTTGCCATAAGCACTTTGGGCTGGTCCTTCTGACGGTTGTCATAGATGAAAATATCTTCGAGCGTATCAGAGGATCTTTTGCCTTTGACAATGATCACAATGTCCTTAAAAGATGAGTTGAAGGTGCCTTCCTCAAGGGCCAGCGCCGAGCGGGTGGTAATGATGGTCGTTATGGTCTCACGCACGTCGGCACTGCTTTTGGGGCCAAGATAAAAGCTTACCGCAATTCCCGTTAGGAAGCAGAAGACGCCAAGGATGAATACCGGCAGGGAGATCTTCAGGAAGTTCATTCCCGATGCGCGCAGGATGATGATCTCGCTGTCGTGGTTCATCCTTCCGTATACGAGTAATGTCGCGAGCAGCATGCCCATGGGGATGGTGAGCATCAGGAGCTGGGGCTGGAGATACAGGATGATCTTTGCCATGTCGATGAGCGTGGCCCCCACTCCCGAGAGGACCCTGCTCAGACGGACCAGTTTTTCCATCATCAGGATCGAGTTCAGGAATGTGACGGTTATCAGAAATGTCGCAGCAAGCTCTTTCAGCGTTGTCCTGTGGATGATCTTCAGCATCGTGGACATTGTAGCATATATTTTCTGCTGCCATGAGGAGGCCGGCTGCACGGATAAAAGAGGATATTACTCCCTGGGCCGGTGTTTGCTGTGGTGCCTCGCCGGGCGGTGGGCGCTGTCCGGAGGTTTTTTGTTGCGCATGATCTCGACGAAGCAGTCAGACGCCCGGACCGCGTCATAGGTGGGCGAGGTCAGGATGTACGACCAGTTGTTATATCCTTTTTCTATTGCCTGCTTCAGCCATCTGCATGCCCCGGCTGCATCACCCTTCGCAGCATGGACCTCGGCCATGCTGTTCAGCGCATAGATGTTTGCTGGGTTCAGATCAAGCGACCTGCGGATGTCTGCCTCGGCCCGGTCAAGATCACCCATGAGAAGAAAAGCGAAGCCCCTGTTGTTATAGGGCATGCCGTTTTCCGGCTTGAGCTCGATCGCCCGGTCATAATCGGCGACCGCGAGGCTATAGCTGGCTGTCTGCATATAAACGTTCCCTCTGTTGTTATAGGCAAGGAAATAGTCAGGGTCGAGTTCGATTGCCCTGGTGTAGTCGGCTATGGCGCGGTCAAACTCCCGCTTCCGGAAATAGACATTCCCCCGTTCCTTGTATGCCCGGAAATTCGAAGGGTCTTCTGCTATCTGCCGGGAGTATTTCGCAATATCAAGATCATATTTCCATGTCTTTGGCATGTCGGTACCATATCCCTCAATCAAAGACCCGAAAGCCCTGCCCCCCCCTTTTACGGCTTATCTGCATTATCCTGATAAGTTGCTGATTATAACAGAAAAAAAGGGTTAAAGGAAAAGATCCTCTGGTTGTTCTGTTTTGCTGGCATGCTGACAGGAACTTTTTTCAACACTCTGTTGCAGAAGAGCCACAGTTTTCTCCTCAGCGAAATATAAATAATTCTTAATTTTCAATGTCTTTTTTGTGGTATGTATATTGCTAACTTTTGCCAAGAGCAAGCTATGTAAAAAGCATTTTTTCGCTTGACAGGGTTCTTTGAAAAACAGTTATAATGTGCAGCTCTTTGATTATGAAAAAAACTTCATTCTTGCTGTTTTCCTGAAATGAAAAATATGGGAGACGGCATTTCTGAAAGGAGGTGGTTCGGGGAGCTTTATTGAAAAAGGCCGTTTGGTAGTTTTGTCGTAAAATCCGCCTTCGGCGGACACAATACTGAACTAACCGTAAGGAGGTTAGGAAGTGAAGAAAATTATCGGAATTATCGTAGCAGCAGTTTTCGTCCTGGGCTTTGCAGCCAGCGCGTTCGCAATCCACGCTGAGATCCCTGCAGAGACCCAGGCAGTCATTGCAACCGGCGGAACCCAGATCACCCTCGGCGGTGAGCTGAGGACCAGAGGCTGGTACCGGAAGAACCTCAGCGGCGGGCTGCCTGTCGACAAGGGGTCCTATTCCTGGTATGACCAGCGCGTAAGGCTTTCCGTTGACGCGAAGGTCTCCCCGAATGTCCAGGGGTTCATCCAGCTCGAGTCCAATGGGACGAACAGCGATCCAACGTTGCATGGTGACAACACCAATGACAAGTACACCTGGGGTACCAGCCGTGGCAACTCCGGAGCATCCAACGCACATCCCAATGATACCTTGAACTTCCTTCAGGCATGGATCCTCTACACAGGCCAGGGCCTGTTCGGCGTTCCTGCAGGCCTGAAGATCGGCCATATGCCGCTCTCGCTCTCATACGGCCAGTTCTTTGACCACACCCAGATGGGCGACGATGCACTGGTCTTCTTCGTGAACCCGGTGAAGGAGATGCATATCGCAGCGCTCACCATAAAGCTGGCTGAGAGCTTATCGATTAATAACACTGGTGTAGTGTATTCGAACTCGATTACCGACAACACCGACGACCTCGATGCATATGTCGGCCTGATTACCTACAAGTTCAGCGATGCCATAACCGCAGGCCTCAACTACACCTTCCTGAACAACTCCGACCTCGGCATGAGCCAGCAGGACCTCGGTCTCCACGCAAACGGCAATGTTGCCGGTTTCGGCTACAAGGCCCAGGTTGACTTCCAGTTCGGCAAGGTTCTGAAGGATGTTCCGGGCGTCGATGAGCTGACGTTCAAAGGCTGGGCTGCCCAGCTGAATGCTGATTACAATCTTGACGCATTCAAAATCAGGGGTACCTTCGCATACGGCAGCGGTGAAAAAGACGCTACCGACGGCGATATCAAGGAGTTCACCCCCTATGTGGGCAACATCCAGAACTACTCCTTCATCTATGAGTATCAGGCTGCGACAACGGCGTACAACAAGACCGGCGTTCTCAACCCTGCAGCTCCTTCTAATGGCCATTCAGCTGGCATAGCCAACACCACCTATGTGAACCTCGGCGGAGACTGGAAGGCAACGAAGGATGTAACGCTCTCGCTCGACGGCTACTGGTTCTGGGCTACGGAAACCGGCGCATGGGAAGATTTAACCGGTCGTAATGTTTCAAACAACGCAGGCTGGGAAATCGACGGCAAGATCAAGTATCAGGTTGCCAAGAACCTTACCTATCAGATCGATGCAGGCTATTTCGATTCAGGATCATTCTATGATGATGCCTATAACATCGACAAGAAGGGTGTAACGGTTCTCCGTCACCTGCTTCAGCTTACCTTCTAATTTTCGAGGCGCATCAGACGGTGCGCAGCAGCACAACGGGGCGAGAAATCGCCCCGTTTTTTTTGCTGTCCACCTGCAGAGAAACAATACTGATGCATTCCTTTTGACGCGAGGTATGGGAAGACGATGCGCAATAGGCAAAGGGCTCTAGAGGGATCTTCAGAAATGGTTTGGGAAGCGATAGGATGCTGAAGGCAGCTGTGCCCCGCAGGGGCTGCATAACACGGGCGGCAATGCGCTCTTCAGTATTCCGGGCGGATTACCCTGCGGGTCAAAAAGCGGTCAGTAGATGGAGCGCACCCTGCCGCTGATTCTGTCAAAGATCACGCTGTCCACCTGTTTGCCGTCCCTGAAGATTTCGGCCCTGATGAACCTGCCGCCATAGTGCATACTACCCACCATATACCCCCGCACCTCATAATATTTTTTGAGCCCATGCACTGCTTCGGGCAGCGGGATGAGTGTATTGCCGGTTCCGTAGAGGGTGCAATCCCTGGAGTGGTCGCCATAGGGCGTCACCGGCCTTTCACCTGCAGTTACGAATGAGGCTGCAGATATGATCAATCCTGCAACAAGGATCGACCGGGCGACAGAAGATAGATGCCATGTCCTCATAGATACCCTCTACATTATGCCAAAGTCATGAAGAAATTATGAAGAAGCAGTAGGCTCAGGTAGTCTCAATGCCCGTTACCGCTACGATCTTTCTCTTTGAGGAATGGCCCCTGATGACGCTTACCTGAGACTTCTTGACGCCCAGCTCTTCCGCGATCACCTCGATCAGCTGTTCGTTCGCAGACCCGGCAACAGGAGGGGCCGTGAGTTTCACCTTTATAATGGTATCATCCATTACGCCTGCAATGCCTTTCTGCGATGACCTGGGCTCGACTTTTATGTCAAGGGTTATGCCATGTGTTGTCCTTTTAAAGGGCAGTTTCATTCCGCCTATCACCGGTTGTCCGGAAGCCATATCCTGAACGTTGTGCCTTTTCCTTCAGCGCTGTCCACCTGAATACTCCCTCCCATGACCTCAAGAAGTTCCTTCACAATCGCCAGTCCCAGGCCGATACCGGTGGACGTGTCACCGCGATAGAATCTCTTAAAGACGAGTTCCTTCGTATGATCGGGAATGCCCATTCCCGAATCCCTGATCTCGATGAAAAACCCCTTCTTATCTCTGCCGCAATCCAGCTTGATCCAGCCCGTTTCCGTGTATTTTATCGCATTCGACAGTATGTTCTGCAGCACCCTCTCAAGCTTTTCAGGATCAGTGACAACACGAAGGTGTTCACGCTCCATGGTCGACATCTCCAGGCCCTTTTCGGCTGCAAGGGGGACCATGGTTGAGGCCAACCGCGAAAGAAACTCGGGGAGATCAATCCCTGCATAGTCAAGCCTCGCAAAAAAGCTGGCTTCTGCCTTGGTGATGTCCTCAATGCCTTCAACGAGCCGTATGAGTTTTTCCACTTCAAGCCGGATGTTTTCGAGCCCCTGGGCATGATCGCTTACCACGCCGTCGATCATTGCCTCGGTATGCGCCTTCATCACCGCAAGGGGTGTCCGCAATTCATGGGCGATGTTCGAGGTGAGGCGTCTTCTGAGGGAATCCTCCCTTTGGAGCGCCTCTGCCATGTAATTGAAACTCTCCGCAAGGCGGCCGATCTCATCGCCTTCGGTGCCCGATACCCTGACCGTGAGGTCGCCCTTTGCCATTGCCTCAACCGCATCCTTCATCTTCCTGAGGGGGCGGGAGAGAAAGAGCGCAAAGAAGAGGGCAAGCAGAAGCGCCCCTCCCCCGGCAATGACCGAAGAGACGATAAGAAAATATTTCCCGCGCTCCCTGAAAAGCACCTCTTTCTTGTCTGTTTCGGGTCTGCTCAGTCTCCTGGCCAGCAGGCTGCCGATCTCTTTTCCCCCCTCATAGAGCGGATACTCTTCAAACTGACCGGTTGCCGAAGAAAGATCTACAATTGAGGACATCCGGCGTTTCATGGATGGGGACAGCATGCTCATTACCGCGGCAGCGTTAGTGACTTCTTTTCCGCCCATGTCAAGGATACGGACGTCGAACCCGAGCATAACCGCCCAGTGAAGCGCGTCATGCAGAGTCGTATAGTCCCATGTTCCGTCAGCGTAGCTTCCCTCGACCGATGCCAGGACCCAGTAAAGCTTGTCTATCTTTGTGCCGTTGACATAATCTTCAAAATCCCGGGTTATGAGCTGTTCGTAGATAAGGTGAGAGAGGAGAACAAGGAGAATGACGGCGAGGAACGCGAGAAAAAGCTTATTCCGCATCAGGGGTTCCGATGAACTTGTAGCCTACGCCATAGACCGTCTGGATGAATTCAGGAGACTTCGAATCTTTTTCGATCTTGTGACGCAGGTTCTTTACATGCGCGTCGATGGTTCGGTCATATCCTTCAAAGTCATATCCCTGGACGATGTTTACGATCTGGTTCCGCGAAAGAATCCTCCCGTGGTTTTCGGCAAGCGCCGTCAGGATCTTGAACTCCGTCAGGGTCAACTGAAGGGGTGAACCTGCTTTTACTACTTCATGCCGTTCCAGGTCCATTTGAAGGCTGCCTCTGTTATAGCTGAGGATCTTCCTCTTTGTCTTGCCGGCCCTGCGCAGGTGTGCCTTTACCCGCGCAACAAGCTCCCGCGGGCTGAAGGGCTTGACCATGTAGTCATCAGCTCCTATGCCCAGTCCCTTGATCCTGTCCTCCTCACCGCTCTTTGCCGTGAGCATGATGATCGGGACATTGGAACTTTCCCTGATGATCCTGCAGAGTTCCTCCCCTCCCATATCAGGGAGCATGAGGTCGAGGATAATGATGTCCGGTCCCTCCTGGAAGAACGTGAGGGCATCAGCGCCGTTTTCAGCGTTCCTTACCCTGAAGCCTTCTTTTTCAAGATAGGCCCTGACGATATCCGAGATCTTCTTTTCGTCCTCAATGATCAGGACGGAATCTTTTCTGCCAGTATCCATAGTAGGCATCTCCCAGGAGCAAGGTTAGGGCAGTCAGCACTGCCCCTGCTAATACATCTACCACATAATGGTATCTGAGGTAAACTGTCGAGAAGATCAGTGCCGTGACGAAGGGAAGGAACAGCCGGAAGAGCCTTTTCTCGTATTTCCGGGAGAGAATGAGGACCGTAAGGGCAATGCCGGTATGCCCGCTTGGGAACGCATCCCGCTTGATGCCCTCAAGCCTGTTCAGAAGCTCCTGCANNAGGAGGACCGCCCCGAGCGTTATGGGGAGAAAATAATAGCTTGCATATGTCAGCTGAAGCAGATCGGTCAGCAAGGGCGTCATGATCTGTTCCATCATGACCGTAGGGTGCCCCCCAAACAGCAGGTAGTCGAGCCTGATGAGCAGAGGATCGATGTCCCGCGGATTGATGCTGTGCACAAGATGCTCAAAGCTGTCAAAGATCGCGAGGATAGATATTGTCGGAAATATCAGGTGATAGCCCCAGTGAAACATGCTGCCCTTTCCCCTGGACAGAAGCAGGAGGGCCTGCGCGAGGAAGAGCCCGGAATAGAGCAGGACGAGATACGCTGCATGGTCCAGCTCACGGCGGAAGGCGAAGGTAATGACTGTGAGCGTAAGGAGAAAGAAGAAGTTCAGGGCATCGGCAGGCCTGAGCCGAAGAAAAAACCTGAGCATTACAGCTTCCTGAGGACCCGCAAGAGCGCCTTGTCCTTTTTCGACGGCCGCCGCGCGTTACCTTTTTGCGGCATGGCATCGTCATCATCTTCCGGCTTCCCGCAGCCCTCGCTGCCCGTCTGGCTGCCGCACTGTTCCAGTCGTATCCGGAACAGGTCAGAAGGCACCGGAACTGCTCCTGCCGACCATGCATGCTGTGAGATATGCCGGTCAGAGGTAATGACGATCCGTTCCTTTCCGTCCTGCATGAGCATCTTCCGGATCAGGTCATCCGCCGTATCCCCCAGCCGCGAGTAGATGATGCGTATGCCGCCTGTTGCGAGATGTTCTTCGCGATGGCCGCCGGTTTTCCAGCCGTCGAACACAACGGTTATGTCATGACCCTTCAGCTTTTTGTAGCCGATAAGCTGTTGTATGAGCTCCTCCCGTTTCTTCCGGAGGTCCCGGTGCTGTATGCCGATGAGGTTATACCCGTCTATGATGACAGCGCTAATGACAGTCCTCCTGAAGAAATATGGTGCTATTATAGCATTGCCGCGCAGAAGAGGCTGTCGACGGTACTGACGGTCAATATCGGATTGCTACAAGGAAGTTGTTTGGTGGTATAATGCAGCAGCATTTTCACGGAGGAAAGGGGTGACAGGACACGTGAGCAAGAACGCGACGAGCTACGGCACCGGCGCTGCCCTATGATGGACCCCCTGAATCTTGCCGGGAGCGCCATATTCCTGCTCCTGGGCATGGCGGTACTTGCACTCCTCCTGGGCAGGAGGCAGCGACTGCTGGTCGTGGTAAGCTTCGCTGTTTCCGCTGTTGCCTCGTTGTCAGCCACGGTTGCCGGTGTCCGGGTGGTCGGCTGGAGTACCACAAGCCAGGCAATCATGTCGATCGGCCTTCCCGATCTGCCCTTTCATCTGCGGCTTGACCCCCTTGCAGGTTTTTTCATCACCGTTGTGGGGATACTTTCATTTGTCGTGTCCATCTATTCCATAGGTTACGTCAGAGAGATCAGCAAACAGCGGCCGATAAGCCGTCTCGTCATCTTTTACGCATTGTTCCTTGCCGGCATGTTCATGGTCATCATTGCCGACGATGCCCTCTTCTTTCTCATATCCTGGGAGCTTATGGCAGCTGCTTCCTATTTCCTTGTCCTGTTTGAAGATGAACGCGTCGAGAACAGGAGAGCGGCTTTCCTGTATATGGTCGTTGCCCATGTGGGCGCTCTGGCGATACTCCTGTCGTTTGGGGTGATGTCCGGACTGGCTACAGGCTTTGAGGGGTTCCATGGATATACCTTCGACGCCATGCGCCAGGCGGAGTTTCCTGCTGTCTGGGCAACCGCCGCCTTTTTGCTCGCATTCTTCGGTTTTGCGGCAAAGGCCGGGGTGATCCCCCTGCATATCTGGCTTCCTGAGGCCCATCCGGTCGCCCCGTCCAATATCTCGGCCCTGATGAGCGGCGTGATGCTCAAGACCGCCATATACGGCATTGTCCGTGTGACCTTTGATCTCATCGGGGTTTTCCCCTGGTGGTGGGGATCGATTGTCCTGGTATTCGGCCTCATTTCAGCTGTCATGGGCGTGCTCTATGCCCTGATGCAGCACGATCTCAAGAGGCTCCTGGCATATCATTCGGTCGAAAATATCGGGATCATCCTTATCGGCATCGGTCTGTCCATGATCTTCCGCTCCTTTGATTTTCCCCTGCTCTCCTCTCTTGCCCTCATTGCCGGACTCTATCACACGTTAAACCACGCGATCTTCAAAGGGCTTCTCTTCATGGGTGCCGGTGCCGTGCTTCATGCGAGCCACGAAAGAAACATGGAGGAAATGGGCGGATTGATACATCTTATGCCCTGGACTGCGGCACTCTTCCTCGTGGGAAGTGTTTCCATAGCAGGACTTCCGCCCTTTAACGGTTTTGTCTCTGAATGGCTTACCTTCCAGGCATTCCTGCTTTCACCATCGCTGCCGAGTCCGCTGATGAAGCTTCTCATCCCTCTGGGAGCGGCGCTCCTGGCCCTGACAGCAGCTCTGGCGGCCGCCTGCTTTGTAAAGGCATTCGGCGTGACCTTCCTCGGACATTGGCGCGGTCATCATCAGCCGCACGTTCAGGAAGTGGACTGGTTTATGAGAAGCGGCATGATTATTGCGGCTCTTTTGTGCCTTGCCCTTGGTGTGCTGCCGACCGTCGTTATTGACTGGATGGACACCGTGCCGGAGCAGCTTGTGGGATCGCGCATCGGTACGACAGCGGGCGCCTTCGGCTGGATGTGGCTGACGCCAGTTGCCCCGGAGCGGGCCTCCTATTCCGGACCCCTTGTATTTCTGGTGACGCTGTCGGTCATCGTCATCGCCTACCTGCTGCTGCATGTGCGATCAGGATCGATCACGCGGGTGCCGCTCTGGGACTGCGGATTCGAGAAGGTGACGCCGCGCATGCAGTACACAGCCACGGCCTTTGCCATGCCCATACGACGGATATTCGGCTTCTTCTTCCATATCAGGGAACAGGTGAAGATGAACCCGCAGGCTCCCCATCGGACCGTCCCGGGGAGGATGCAGTATACGCTCCGCATACGGGACCGTTTCTGGGGATGGCTGTACCGGCCGCTTGTTGATGCGAGCTTCTGGCTATCGCGCCGGGTGGGACGGCTCCAGCAGGGCCGAATCCAGGCGTACCTTATTTATTCCTTTGTGACCATTATCGTGCTGCTCCTGTTCCTGCGATGAACCTCTATCCTTTTATGACAGAGATTCTTCAGATCATGATCGTCCTGGGCATTTCGCCTGCCTTTGTCGGATGGGTGAGGATGCTGAAGTGCTGGTCCCAGGGCAGAACATCGGCCGGTCTGTTTCAGCCCTACCGGGACATCAGGAAGCTTTTTGCCAAAAATGTGGTTCTTGCCGAGAACGCCTCCTGGGTATTCCGCTTTACACCCTACCTCGTGTTCGGAACGACGGTGCTTGCCGGAGGAATCATCCCTATGCTGTCGGTTGATCTTCCGTTGTCCGCAACGGCCGATGTCATCGTCCTCGTTGCTCTTTTTGCCATAGCCCGTTTCTTCACTGCCCTGGCAGGCATGGACATCGGCACGGCATTCGGCGGCATGGGATCGAGCAGGGAGATGACTATTGCCTCCCTGGCAGAACCGGCTATGCTCATGGCCATATTCACCCTGTCGCTGGCCTGCAGGTCAACTTCCCTGTCGCAGATAGTTACGGTGATCTTCAGCGGGCAGATCCAATTGCGGCCCTATCTTGCCTTTGCCTTCCTTGCCTTTGTCCTGATCAGCCTTGCGGAGACCGGCAGAATCCCTGTGGACAATCCTGCGACGCACCTGGAGCTTACCATGGTCCATGAGGCAATGATTCTTGAATATTCGGGACGACACCTGGCGCTCATCGAGTGGGCGGGGATGATGAAGCTGATGCTGTTTATGGCGCTGGGGGCAGTCCTGTTTTTTCCCTGGGGCATCGATGTGACGGCGACCGCTGCCGGTGCGGTGCGTGCATTCCTGTTCCTGCTGCTCAAGCTGGGAGCATCCGGTGTGGTCCTTGTCCTGATAGAGACCGGGCTGGCGAAGATGCGGCTGTTCCGTCTGACCGAATTCCTGGGGTCTGCATTCCTGCTGGCAACACTGGGCATGCTGGCCTATTATATCCTGGACTGATGATGGACCTGCAGATCGCTTCACAGATAAGCAGTTTTCTGGCAGCCCTGGTGCTGCTCACCGCGTTCGGCATGCTGGTGCAGAAGAGGGTCTACGGCCTCATCCATCTGTTTGCCTGGCAGGGTCTCTTCCTTTCGCTGAACACCGCCGTTGTCGGCTTTGTCGCGAACAAGCATCATCTCTACATCTCGTCCGTACTGACCCTTTCGCTGAAGGTGGTGCTGCTCCCGTATATTCTCCATGTGCTGATCAACCGGCTCAAGATCCGCAAGGAGGTCGAGACGGTAGTCAATATCCCCATGACCATGATGATCGGCATTGCCCTGGTCATCTTTTCCTATCACCTCACGGCGCCCATCCGGCAGCTGTCCACGCTCATAACCCGGTCAACGCTTGCCGTAGCGCTTGCCACGGTCATGCTCGGGCTTCTCATGATGATCACGCGAAGACACGCGGTCACGCAGATTATCGGATTCCTCGCCCTTGAGAACGGCCTCTTTTTCGCGGCGACAAGCGCCACCTACGGGATGCCGCTTGTCGTCGAGCTGGGGGTTGCGCTCGATGTGCTCATCGCGGCGTTTATCTTCGGCATATTCTTCTTCCATATCCATACCACCTTTGACAGCCTCGATGTGGAGCAGATGGCAAAACTGAAGGAGGAGAACTGAACGTGAACAGCAGTGTCATGCTTCTCGTCCTTCTCGGTGTGCCGTTCTGCGCCAGTGCCGTGCTCGCCTTTGTGGGAGACCGGAAGTTTGCCCCCGAGATAAACATCCTGGGTTCCGCAGCCACCTTTGCCGTCGGTATTGGCCTGGCGCTTGAGGTATATGTGCAGGGTCCCATGCTTGCAGGAGGAAGGTTCTTCTTTGTCGACGCCTTCAACGTCTATCTCTCGGTGCTCACGGCCTTCGTGTCGATGACCACCGCGGTTTTCAGCCGGCGGTATATGCGCAGGGAGCGTGAACATGGCCGTGTCGGCCATGTGGGGATGCGGTTTTATCATGCCATGTTCCAGCTCTTCATCTTTGCCATGCTTCTCTGCCTCCTGACCAATAATGTCGGCGTTCTCTGGATCGCCATGGAGCTTGCGACGCTATCCACGGTGCTGCTGGTATCGCTGTACCGGACGCCGACCGCGATTGAGGCGGCATGGAAATATTTCATCCTCTGCGGTGTCGGCATTGCCCAGGCCCTTTTCGGGACCGTGCTGCTCTATTTTGCCGCTGAAAAGGTGCTCGGCGAAGGAGGCGAGGCACTGCTCTGGACAAACCTGATCAGGGTGAGCGGCAGCCTCGAACCGACGGTCCTGTCCCTCGCCTTCGTTTTTCTGATGGTCGGGTATGGGACGAAGGTCGGGCTGGTACCCCTGCATAACTGGCTTCCTGATGCCCACAGCGA